>CAYGTH010000708.1:0-3610 GCA_964352745.1 uncultured Bacteroidia bacterium | reverse complement strand
CTACCGGCTGGAGGTTTCGTCTATTGGGTATTTACCGTATACAAACCCCGTATTTATTGGCTCCAAGGCACAATACCTGGACCTCGGTACAATTGTGCTTATAGAAAATGAGCTACAACTCAGCGAGGTGGTGATCTCGACCCAGCAAGAGGCCATCAGTGCCCAAATGGATAAAAAGACCTATTCCATCGAGGCGAATGTCAGCCAGGCGGGCGGCTCGCTCTTACAGGCCATGCAAAACCTGCCGGGCGTCACCACCCAGGATGGCGAGGTGCAACTCCGGGGCAACAGCCAGGTGATGATCCTCATTGATGGCAAGCAAACCGCTATCACCGGATTTGGCAATCAAAATGGACTAGCTAACCTTCCTGCTTCCGTAGTTGACAAAATCGAAATCATCAACAATCCCTCGGCCAAGTATGATGCGAATGGCAATGCCGGCATTATCAATATTATCCTGAAAAAGGAAGACGAGACCGGTTTCAATGGGAAAGTCGGCCTTACAACCGGCCTGGGCGCTTTGTGGGTTCGTCAAGAAAATCTGCCTGGTATTCGTCCACAGTATCAGGCGACTCCCAAGATCAACCCTTCCCTCTCCCTGAATTACCGCAAAAACAAGGTCAACTTCTTTTTACAAGCGGATAACCTCTACACGCAGACGCTCAACAAAAATGAATTTGTCACCCGAACCTATGCCGATGGAACCGTCATTCAGCAGCAGATGAAACGGAATCGCAATACCAATTTTTTCACTTCCAAAGCAGGCATGGACTGGTTCATCAATGACCGCAACAGCCTCACTTTTTCGGGCTTTTACAGTCAGGAAAGCATTATGGACAGGGGCGACCAGCCCTTTTTCTCAGCAGACCTGACCAACCGTCTCAGACTGTGGCAATTTTTGGAAGATGAAGTCCTGACGGCTGTCATGGCCACTGCCGCTTACACCTACCAATTCAAACAGCCCGGCCGCCAGCTCGACATCGGGTTTAATTATACCTTCGACCGGGAAGACGAGAAATACTTTTTTGACAATACGCTCCCGACCTATACCAGCGAAGAATCCTTTATGCTGATTGCGGACCAGCGAGTAGCCGATTTCAACATCGATTATACACGCCCGCTCAAACACGGTCTGCTGGAAACCGGCGCAAAATTCCGCAGGAGAACCATCCCTACCAATATGCAGTTTTTTCCGGGGCTGAATTCGCCACTCGACCCCGATGCGGATGGAGAAGCCACCTACCGGGAAACGATCCCCGCTATATATGGAAATTACACCTACCAGACCCAAAAGTGGGAAGCAGAATTGGGCTTGCGGGTAGAATATGTCGATCTCCAATATGAGGTCGACCCCAATCACAACACCTATACCAGCGACGGCTATGACTATTTCCAGCCTTTTCCCAATGCGCGCCTCACTTACAGCCTGAATGACCGAAATAAACTTTCCGTGTTTTATAACCGCAGGGTGGATCGCCCTGACGAAGGAAATCTTCGGATTTTCCCCAAATATGACGATGCCGAAATCATAAAAGTGGGTAATCCAGGCCTCCAACCGCAATTCACCAACTCATTTGAGCTGAGTTACAAACATGCCTGGGAAGGCGGTTCTTATTACGCTGCCGCCTATCATCGCATGGCTGACGGCACCATTACCCGTATTGCATCCACTGTGCCGGGCAGCAATTTGATTTATACCCTTTCGCAAAATGTGGGCAAGAGTCAAAACACAGGGATGGAAATCGTGTTTTCGCAGGATCTTTTACCCTTTCTATTCCTGAATGCAAATGTGAATGTCTATTACAATCAGATCGATGCCTTCACCGTGCTCAATCAGTATCCGGTTGAAAACACCTTCAGTTCGGCGCAGCAGGAGATATATTCCGGCAATGCCAAAGTCAATACGATTTTTCGGTTAGGGACCTGGGGTGCCCAGCTGACCGCCATTTACCTGGCACCGGACATCATTCCTCAGGGCACGATTGACGCTCGTTTTTCGCTGGATGCAGGCGTCCAAAAAGGAATTCAACAAGGAAAAGGAGAACTGTTTTTTAATGCGACTGATTTGCTCAATACCATGGTGATCCGCAAAGAAATCGAAGGCAATACCTTCAGCTATACCAGCGATGATTATTACGAAACCCAGGTGATCCGATTCGGATATACCTATTCATTTTAAGGGAAATTTTAGTTATTTATGGGAATACGGCACCTGAAAGGCCGACATCGAACCCTGAAAAAAGTAGCTTATGACTACCGAACTCATGCAAGCCTGGATATTGGTAGGCTATGAGGTATTTGCCCAGGAAGGGCCAAAAGGCCTCAAGGTAGAAGCTCTCGCGCGCAGCGTAGGGAAAAGCAAATCCTCTTTTTATCATCATTTTGCAGATCTGGAAGTATTCACAGAACTGCTCTTGCAATACCATTTGGAAAGGTCGGCGATTATCGCGGAGCAGGAAAAGCAATGCACACAAGTCGTTCCCGATTTGCTGAATGTGCTCGTGGCGGCCAAACAGGATTTGCTCTTCAATCGACAGTTGCGGATCAACCGGGACGTACCCGCCTTCAAAAAGTGCTTTGAAGCATCCAGCAAAGATGTGGCAGAAGCCATTTTGGACATTTGGGCAGATATGCTGGGGCTGAAGGAGCATACCTATCTGGCACAAATCGTGCTGAACCTCAGCCTGGAAAATTTCTACCTGCAAATCACTGCGGAGACACTGACCTATGAGTGGCTTACAAGCTATGTGAATGAACTCCAGGCAATGGTACTGGCCTTTCAGCAAGCAAAGCCCGCTGTACAGTAGCCGAGCATAGATGTTTGGATACAGATTGAATTTGTCTCAACCGTCCCCGCTAAACCCATGACAAACAAATACCTCCTCACCTTTTGCTGCATCATAGGGACAGCTTCCTCCCTCTTCGCGCAGCAGCCCCTTCCCATCGTCCACGCAAGCTCAGCTCAGACCTATTTTACAGAAGGGAAATATCCCGATAAAAATGGATGGCAGCTTGCACCTGAAGTAAAACCCGATGTGTACCAAATGGATAAATCGCCCAAGGCGACGTGGGTACATTTTCATACTGATATCGACTCTCTCCGGGTAAAGATGAAGCCCGGCGAAACCTTTGACTTTATCGTTTTGCTGAATGGAACGGATTCCTGCTACACCCGAATAGAGAGTCCGGCCCCGATTCTTAGGTATGCGAATCAACATCCCGCCACTCACGATACCATCCCCTTTGTCCTCGCGTATAACAATATTCACATCAAGGTCCTGCTCAATCAGCGGGATTCGTTGAATTTGTATTTTGACTCTGGGGGAACCGGCATCGTCCTGACACATGAAGCGATCGCCAAACGAACCCACCTACTGGAAGGCAAAGATTCGAGTTTCACCACCCGGGACTATGTTCGGTTTAATGGGTACAATTCTCTTCAAATCGGCACAAACACCTGGGATAGCCTCCTCATTTATCCGGTTTCGGTCGGGGGGCAAGAGACGGACGGACATTTTGGCTGGGACCTCTTCGACGGGCGAATGGTAGAGTTTGATTACGACAAGAGCATCATGATCATTCATTCTGCTTTGGACAAAAAGCCCAAAGG
>CAYGTH010000707.1:0-3612 GCA_964352745.1 uncultured Bacteroidia bacterium | reverse complement strand
GCGGACAACGATTCAAATCGAAGATTTCACAACAAATTGCCCCCCACGCGCTGCCAAGTGAGCCGGACGGTGGGGGACAGCAAGCGCAGCGCACAGGGGGAAAAACAGGGTCTGCAGATCAGGGTCTGCGGACAACGGAAATGATTTTCAATCGAAGATCACATCCTGATGGCCCCAACAAATTGTCCCCCACGCCAGGCAAAAGCGTTGGGCGGTGGGGGACAGCAAGCGCAGCGCGCAGGGGGAAAACAGGCCCACAGATAAACATCTGCACCCGACTCCCTATTCAATTCATATGCATGCAGGTTTTCCATTAGATTAAACTTTTGGAGGAGTGGTATTTTTTATATATTCCCTCTTACTTACTCACACTAATCTACTCGCAATTATGAATCGTTTTACCCCTTTTCTGTTTCTTATCTTTTTAGTATTTGTTATAGCCTGTCAGGTCGATGATACAGTCGCCCCGCCTGCTCACGATTATGTTCCCGATTTGTCCCTTACCGAGGCATTTCCCGCTTTGGATGACCCAGTCCCGATTCCGGTTTCCCTCATCAATCGCGAAGTATGGGAACAGGTCCATACTACCGGTCCTTTCCACTGGGATCAGGCAAATGACAAAATGTTGTGGAGTGCTGTTGTCCAATCTGATTCTCTGATATCCATTGGTTATGCTGTTGAAGGCATGCAGGATCTGGAGTCCACTATTCACGAAATTGATGTCAATGATGCGGACTGGCGTGCGGTACGGGAAGCCCTGATTGACTTTGTGGTTGAGCAGGAAAATATAGACCGAAAAGGCGAGGCCGTTACAGCAAAAGACTTGCTGGCATTCGGAGAAAAGAGCCTCCCTTATATCAACATTCGCATTTCGCGCTACGAAACCCTGGCACAGCTTCGCCGGATGCGGGTCGTGCGCTATGTAGAGCCGATGGGCTACGGAATCGAACCCGATAATAACCCTGCACCCCGCTCCGGTTCTGGTTGTGGCACTTCTGCTGCCAGTAGCCTGCCGAGCAGCGATTATACGACCATCACGCCCGGAGCCAAAGTTTCCTGGAATTACTATAACCACAATATCCCCGCAGCCTGGAACCAAAGCCAGGGTGATAATATCACGGTCGGCCTGATAGATTCTGGCATTAGCCCGAGTCAGAGCAAGCTCAACAATCAGTTTTCTTCCGGTTACTCGACCGGTCGCTACCGCACGAAACTGGGCACTTTCGTTACCGGTTGGTGGTGGTGGGCCTCTATCGATGGGCCTGATGATGACTGTGGTCATGGAACCGCCATGGCAGGAACAATCGCTGCACCACGCACTTCTTCCGGCTCAACTGTTGGGGTCGCATACAAATCCAATCTGGTCAGCATCCGAGGTACTGACGATGTGATCATCAACGAATCCCGCGAAAAAGATGGCGTTTCAGATGCCTATGTCAATTTGGGGAATCGCGCTGATGTCAAGATCATCAGCATGTCACTGGGGGATGTATTCTACAGCAGTCAGGTAGCTGATGCGGTAGTATATGCCTACAATAAAGGCAAACTGATCTTTAATGCAGCAGGCACTTCTCTCTCCTGGACCAGCTGGTGGGGCGTTATTTTCCCAGCAACCATGAGTCAGACGGTAGCCGTAACCGGGGTAAAAACCGGATCTAATATGAGCCGTTGCGATGTATGCCACGACGGTTCTCAAGTTGATTTTGTCGTGATCATGCAGGATCAAAATAATTCCAACCGGACTCCGCTTACTCTGTATATGTCTGGCAATACACCCGCTTATACCGGCGGTTCATCAATTGCAACCGCTACCACTGCCGGAATAGCGGCACTCGTCTGGGCCAAAGATCCATCACAAAGCCGCGGCACAATCTTGCAGCGTTTGAAAGATGCCTCTTCAAATTATCCGAGCCGTAATGGCAACTTTGGATGGGGAACGATAGACGCCCTTGATGCCGTAAATAGCGTACCCTAATCTTTCCGAATATTAGTAGGAAAAAGAATTGAGTATATCCCATACAAACCTCTTATCCGGACTTCGGATAGGAGGTTTTTTTTAGTATTTTGTACCCTTGTTACCTTTGATCCACTTAATAAATCGTCTATTCACATGGAAAAACCTACTATTGCGGCTAAACAACCGATAGCCGTAGAATTAGAAGCTGGAAAAAACTATGCATGGTGTACCTGCGGAAAATCTGATAATCAGCCTTTTTGCAACGGTGCCCATAAAGGCAGCGAGTTTAGGCCTATGGTTTTCAAAGCCGAAGAAACTAAAACTGCTTATATGTGCCAATGCAAGCACACGGCCAATCCTGGTTTTTGCGACGGGAGCCATAAGCATTTGTAATCAATAGATGGATAGATTTTAGGATAGCGTACCGAGACGAGATACTGCTGCTTATCAGATGGATAAAGTCTTTCATCTCTATCCTAAAATCTATCTACTGACTTAGACCATGTTTGGGACAGGGAATTTTTTAGCGTTCCAAACATGGTCTTACACCTTAGGGCTTGCAGCTAAGACTTCCGGTTTCACATGCTTTTCGTAGCCTTTGAAGTTCTCCACAAACATCTTAGCTAACTTTGTAGCAACTACATCGTATTTCTCTTCATTGCGCCAGGTATCACGTGGGTACAAGACGGCATTAGGTACATCCGGACACCTTTTTGGGATTGACAAACCAAAAATCGGATCTTCCTGAAACTCCACCTCATTCAACTCCCCATTGAGAGCAGCCTTAACCATCGCACGGGTATAGGACAATTCCATTCGATTTCCTTCCCCATATGCACCGCCCGTCCAGCCGGTATTTACCAGCCAAACATTGATGCTGCCATCTCCGCTTTTGTTGCCTTTTCGCAGTTTTTCGCCCAGCAAATTAGCATAGGCAGTCGGATGTAAGGGTAGAAACGGGGCACCAAAACAAGTCGAAAAGGTAGCTTCCGGCTCTGTAATGCCTTCTTCTGTACCGGCAATTTTAGCGGTATATCCCAACAGGAAATGATACATCGCCTGTTCCACGGTCAACTTCGAGATCGGCGGCAATACCCCAAATGCATCGCAGGTGAGGAAAAATATATTTTCCGGCAAATCTCCCCTCGATTTATACATGATGTTTTTGATGTGATAAATCGGATAGGACACCCGGGTATTCTGGGTAATGGAGGAATCAGCATAATCCACCCGATTAGAGCCTTCCATGAAAGTTACGTTTTCCAGGAGGGAGCCAAATTTAATCGCCTCATAAATCTGGGGTTCCTTCGAGGCAGAAAGATCAATCGTCTTGGCATAACAGCCCCCTTCAAAATTGAATACACTTTCTTTAGACCAGCCGTGCTCATCATCTCCGATCAGCCGCCGCTCCGGATCATTGGACAAAGTCGTTTTCCCCGTACCGGAAAGTCCAAAAAACAGGGAGGTATCTCCCTCCTCCCCTACATTCGCAGAGCAATGCATGGGAAACACATTATTCTCAGTAGGCAGGAGAAAATTCAAGACCGAAAAAATCCCCTTTTTAATTTCTCCGGTATAAGCTGTCCCGCCGATAATGACGGTTTTTTCGGTGAAGTTGATAATCGAAAAATTGGACTGACGGGTTCCATTGATTT
>CAYGTH010000706.1:0-3642 GCA_964352745.1 uncultured Bacteroidia bacterium | reverse complement strand
TTTGGTAAAGCCGTATCTCAGGTGATCAATTTGCTGGATCCAGATGTGATTATGATCGGTGGAGGGGTCGGGAATATCGATGAGTTGTACACGCTGGGAGTGGAGGCTGCTTTGCCGCATACCTTCAATCATCAGATCGATACCCTGATTGTCAAGCCAAAACTGGGCGATAGTGCGGGTGTATTCGGCGCTGCTGGCTTAACGGCATAGTCTTATTATTCAACACAGGCAATTTCATAATCCCGATAGGCAAGTTCCTGTAACTCTAACCAGGTGGCGAGGGCTACCTGTGAGTAATTCTGGCTGGCATTGCGGAAATCAGCTGTTTGGGTGCGCCAGAGTTTTTGAATCAGCGACATACCCCCACGCCGAATACGGGATTTATCCAGCGCATCAGATACATTTTTAGTCCCTGCGTGATAGACATGCAGGACAAGTAATCGAAACCACAGATCGGATTCCTGATACCGAATCCTGCGATACCGCATCAGCCGCTTGGCCTCAGGTAAGCAGGTTGTTCGAATAAACTGTGCGGCGGCTGTTGCTGATTTTGTGAGGTCATCCCGCTCATCAAGTTCCTGATTTACCTGCAGGCCCTGGCTCCTGGCTACATATTCCATCAATTGAAATGGGCCTCTTGCGCCCACAGGGGACTCCCGGAGCGTGCCGGGACTTTCGATCAGAAGAATCGCCTGCGCATACCAGGGATCCGTCTCCTCCTTGTTAAAAATCCCAATTGCCGTATGGATATCCGGAAGAACCGCTTCCAGTTGGTAGTAATCGCGTTTGCCGACCGTAACAAACAGTGGGCTTCTGTTCAATTGGTGGGTTTGTCGGAATTCATGGAGGAATTGCCGCTGTCCGGCTGGCGTGAGGCCTTCCCACTCTGAACTGGCAATGCAGCTGATTATCTTGCGATCCCTGGCCCGACTGATGAGACAGGAGTCAGGAGAAAGCTGAATCAGTCTCCTCCAGAACCGAACCTGAGGTAAGGTATCCCAATGGCTCGCGTAAGCGGCCTCTGTCCCAACGAGTCGATAAGGACGACTAAAAGACTCGTGATTGCTTCGCGCTTCTATCGCGAACAAAGACGGGTATTGTTGGGCAGAAAGGGAAAAGGGGATCAGAATAGCAGTTACAGCTAGTAGGGCAAACAGGCGTAAATAAGGCGTCATACAATAGCAATTCGGTTTCTGCCAAATTAAGCCGGAACGCTAGCTTTTCTGAACCGATCTGCTATACTATTCTTACTTATCGAATAATTCAATTTGCGTTTATTTGTAATATGAAAAATCCAGGATAGGGCTGCATAAAAAAATCCCGCCAGCAAACGCAAGCGGGAGATTCACACCACATCGATTCGGTAAGTCGAGTGATTACCGAACAATGATTTTATCGGCCATTCCCTGGCCATTTTGGGTGACCTGAAGGAAATAGACCCCTTCAGATACAAAATCTGATATATCAATTTCCTGATCGTAATCTCCTGAAAACCCACGTTTAAACTCCTCATAGATCATTCTTCCACTGGCACTGTAAACCCGGATCTGCATGTCTCCGCTTTCCGGCAGGCCGAATTGAAGTCGGAATTTTCCGTCATTGGGATTTGGGAAGTAATTGAAGTTATTCACGTTAAGAGAAGGGGACTCCATGAAGGTGCGTAATGCTTCGCCTTCGTCTTGATTATCGAATTGCCGAATGACAATATCGATGTCAACATCTTCGTCAAAATCCCCATCATTGATCCAAACCTTACTCGTTTTGGAACCCAGTGTGGCCTTCGTTTGCTTGTTTTTTCCACCACGAATGAACTTGATCCGAATTGTCTGCCCCGGATCAAACGCTTTCATAGCTTGTGACAAATCACGGTAGGTATCGATTTCTTCATTGTCCATTTGAATAATGATGTCTCGTTTTTGGAGCCCGGCATCCTCAGCAGCTGTATTCTCACTGACCTTGGTGATTTCCACTCCTCCGTCTGACTCATCTTCGAGATAGACTCCGAGATAGGCTTTCTCGACTTCTTTCATTCTACCTACGCGGGCGCGACCAGCGGTTCTACTCATTTCCCGCTTGCCGAGTTTGGCAGTAGTAGATTTGATTTGGCCCTCTCTGACATACGTGATTTCCAGGGGATCCCCTGCCTTTAACTTGTTCAGTACAGGACTAAGGTTCTTGGACGTTTCCATCCGCTCCCCATTGAGGTGCGTGATTACATCTCCAGCTTTCAGACCCGCCGCTTCTGCACTTGCGTTGCGAACGATATTGCTGACATAAATTCCTTCGCGGTTTTGCAGGTTATTGCGATCCGCAACTTCCTGGCTCACCATAGCCGGATAAATCCCCAGGAAAGCCCGGTCTACCCCTTTATCGTTGTCGTCATTATAGTCGTAGTTGTAATTATAATTGTAGTTATAATTATATCGCTGATTATCATTGCTGCCGTGTGACTCTGCGTGGACAATACCGCCAGCTTTGAGCGTTACCGTAGTTGAGTTGGCTTGACCATTTCTGAAATAGACGACTTCTACGTCATCACCCGGCTCATAATCGGCCAGCACATGTCCGATTTCATTGCTTCGGTTGACTTCTTCGCCTGCCACTTCTGTGATGATGTCATCGGCTTGCAGGCCAGCAGCTTTTGCGCCACTGTTTTTAGAGACACTGCTGATTCGGATTCCATTATCCTCATATCCTCCTATATAAATACCCAGCATTGCGCGTCGGCGAGGATTGTGACCGTGATACTCCTCATCAGAATCATGGCTACCCTCCATTTCCCGAATGACAATTTGCTTTTCGATAGATTGGTTGGGCTCAGGAGTGGTAACACCCAGTTGATCAAGGACAATATCAATTTCAGCTTCATCTGCTACGGTAAAAGAGGTGTCAATTACGGTTGTTACGCCATTTACTTCTTTGGTAATGGTCAGGCTAACTGATTTTCTTCCTTCCTGTGCCTGTAGCCCGAAGGTCAGGAAAATACTCAGTCCGAGTAGCAATAAGAGTTGGGCAGCAAATTTCATAATTGTGTAAAATTGTTGTCAATGTGTCCGACGAAGCACTGCGATGCGATTGTCGTTTGTCTAAAGACATCAGGAGATGAGAAGGGTTGGAAAAGCGAGCAGAAATTCATAAAAAATGTCATATTTGTATAAATGGGGGAAAACCTCCTGACTTGCTGATGTCTCCGGATCATTTTCTGCCACAGATGCACGAATAGCTTGCATGTACAGAAACCCTCACCAGCAATTTGCCATCGAACGAACAGACATGACACACTCCCATCCGCTCATTCGTCAAATTGGCGAAATTCTTTCCCTTGATACTTTTGAGGCTGCGCCTGTACGTCCGCACGATCCGCTTGGAGGGCTGATGGCCTATAAGGAAGGAGTGCCCAAATACCAATTGGAAGGCGACCGCCTGATCGGACTGAATCTGGCACGGACCGGTCTGGCAGATGCACAATGGAAGGCTATTTGTGCATTAGCGGATTTTGTGCCGGGTGATTTGCAGGCCCTGAACCTAAGCGGAAATGCACTCAGGCAATTTTCAGGGAAGGGGATGAATGCCTTGAAAATGCTTAATCTGCGCAAAAATCAGGATTTGACGACGGTGGAATTTCCTACAGCGATGCCGGAT
>CAYGTH010000705.1:0-3655 GCA_964352745.1 uncultured Bacteroidia bacterium | reverse complement strand
TCCTACTCCTGCCTGCTTGCCAAAACAGGCATAGTCGGCCTTCACTCATTTCAGTTCAGGTTTTGGATGAAACGGGCCAATCCACACCGGTTCGGATTCGCTTCACCAGCATGGATGGGGCTTATTTAGCCCCGGAAAACCACATTCCGGATTTCCCCATTACAAAGGCAAGTGATCCGATAGGAGAAGAGGCAGATGTAGTCATGGACGAAGATCGGCGTTTTGCTTACGTCGAAGGTAAATTCAGAATTGATTTACCCATAGATTCTGTTCGGGTCGAAGTGGTGAAGGGCTATCGATATCTCCTCTACGAGGATACAGTTGCGGTTTCGCAGCTTTCCAATAAATGGGAAATTCAATTGCAAAAGGCTTTCGACCTTCCGGATAAGGACTGGTACAGTGGCGATGTACACGTACATTTCCTCAATCCCAAAAGTGCTATGTTGGAAATGAAAGCTGAAGATCTGAATGTCTGTAATGTGCTCATTTCCGATTTCACCATTGATCATGAGCGATTTCGTGGGGAGATTGAGCCGATTTCGGAGCCGGAACACCTCCTTTATATGGGGCAGGAATACCGGGAAGATCGACTGGGACATATCAACCTGCTTAACCTTAAAGAGCGACTCATTGAGCCAGCCGTTTTACAAAGACAACATCAATATCCGCTCAACCTTCAGGCGAGTGAAGAGGCCCGTAAGCAAGGAGGACATATCTCATGGGCACATTTTGCCGCCTGGCCAGGATTGGAAGGGCCTTTGGGCATTGTTCTCAAAAAAGTAGATGCAGTAGAATTATTGTGCACAATTGATCCTTTTCACGAACCCATATTTGTCCCTGATGTGGTGCCGGAAGTACAAATGAATTCTGGGTTAAAATTATGGTATCGCTTGCTGAATTGTGGATTACAAATACCTGCCACTGCGGGTACTGATAAGATGAACAATCAGGTAACGGTAGGGGCAAATCGAGTTTTTGCAAAAGTCGAAGGTGAATTCACCTATGACAATTGGATCAGTGCCCTTAACAAGGGACGTACTTTTGTCAGCAATTCCCCTTTTATCCGGTTTCGGGTGGATGAGGCTGAAATCGGCACCGTACTTACTTCAACTCCCAATCAAAGCCATCAACTTCATGCCGAAGTATGGAGTCAGCTCCCCATCGACCGGCTTGAGATTATTGCCAATGGAGAATTAATCGCTGAAACCACAGTTCCAAAGGGTGCAAAGCATGCAACGCTAAGTATTCCTTATCAACCTTCCGAAAGTGTATGGATTGCTGCCCGGGCCTATCAGTTTTCCCGACCGGATGCACGGCGGGGGCTTAGTCTCGCACAACGTCGGGATGCAGGAGGAGGACCGACCTTACTCAATCAATATTTTGGGACGCTCCGGCCCGAAACAACCTTTGCACATACCAGCCCTGTTTACCTTCTCGTAGATGGGCAAGCTATCCGATCCCCCCAAGATGCGGCGTATTTTGTTCGCTACCTGGATAATGCCCAAACGTGGCTGGATCAATCCGGAAGCTTTCCTTCCGACACAGCAAAAACGGAGGTTTTGGCAGCTTTTGAAGAAGGGAAACAGGCCTTTGAGGCTTTAATGAAGTAAACATACATCAAAGATGTCATTCCGGAGGTTCGAGGTTGCGCAGCTTCCGAGGACAATCCGGAATCTTCAGTTTCCTTCCTTAAAGCCCTGTAGCCAGGATGGGTAGAAGATTCCGGATAAGCTTTCAAAGCTGCGCAATGAAAGCTTTCCGGAATGACATCTTTGATGGATTAGTTACAAAACGGGGACAACTTATGCCTTGATCTTCAACGCGCTTATCCCCTACTCCAGCTCAATACTCAGCTCTTTAGGATATTTGACGGAATAGCGGATGTCGAATTTTTTGTCCTCTCCTGCTTTGAGGTCCAATTCCCAGGTCAGGATTCCGGTATTTTCATCCAATCGGGCTCCGCTTTTGGAAATCTGGTCGATCTCGATGCGATTATCGGTTGAGACGGGGAATTGATCCTCCACGATCAGGGTGATGTCCTCCTTTTTCTTATTGCTCACTTCAATTTCCCAGGCACGGGTTTCTTTTCTATTCCCACCGATGAATTGGTTTTTGTTGAATTCGGTTAGCTTGGTACGGCTCACTACGATATCGCGGTCGCGGCCTAGCGAAATGTCCAGGGTGTCATTGACCTCTCTGACATTCAGCAAAGTTTTCCCGACATAGGTGCCCTCAAAAAAGAGCTGGGCCTCGGCCTCCAGCAAATTATAGTCTTCCCATTCGATCACCTGAGCGGTCAAATAGGCGTTGAGGTCGAGTTTCGGCGCACAGAAATAGCGGTAAGTAGCTTTCAGGTCATGCTGTTTGATCTCGACAAGATATACTTTCCCATCAGAAGGAATGCTATAGGGTTCCTCGATTTTGAATTCGACATTGGTGGCTTTTTTGACCTGGTTAATGACCAGGGGTAAGGTTTCGCCGATCTGTTCTACCCGCTTGGCACGTGGGGCGCGAACTTCCCGGCCTGGAATATTCTGAGCAGTTGCATAATTTAGCTGTACCCTGTCCTTTGTAATTTCTTGTGAAGTTATCACGACTTCATCCAGCGTAACAGAAGGAGAGGCCATCGCAATATTCAAGGTTTCACCGCCGATGCCCCGCTCGATCCGGTTATAACCGATGTAGGAAACCTGGATCACATTATACCCATTTGGAACATTCAAGCTGTAATTGCCCTGTTCATCCGTGACCGTACCGACAGTTGTGCCCCGGACTACTACTGTCGCGCCGATCAGGCCTTCGCCATTTTCGTCTGTAACACGGCCCCTGACGACGCCTTGAAAAGCTCCCGATCCCATAGGAGGTGCCGGACTCGTATTGCCATACACGACAGGACGAGGGGCAGATGGACTGACAAACCGAAGGTACCAGGGACCGAGTTCCGGCTTCGTGCTTCGCTGTCGCGGATCACCGGTCGAAAGGGTGAGTTTCACATCCTTCCAATCTTCATTGGAAGCCTGATATACTCGTGCTTTGTAGGTTAACTCCACCGGGCTTTTGACATCCTTGACCCGCAGGTCATAAGTCGGTAGCCAGCCTGCATTTCGGACGAGGTAACTGATCGTAAACTCGCCACGTGTGGCTGTTTTAGCCGTTGTGATGACCTCAATCTCGCTCGTCACTTTTTGCGTCGTTACGCTGAGTTCCCGCAGTTGCAGGTCAATTTGAGTGATTTCGAGGGTCCGTTCTTTGATTTTTCGGTTGAAAGCCAGTTCTTCTTCTTTCATTTCGCGAATTCGGGTTCGATAAAATTCCGCTGTTGCCTGCAATTCGGCTATCGGGACCCCATTTTGCTGGCCGCCGATCTTCTGATTAGCGGTCAGCAAAGCCTGCTCCTGCGCGAGTACCCCCAGCAGGGTTCGGTCAAATTCGTTCTCTTCGTTCAGGACTTCTTTCCGATCGATCAGCTTCTGTATTTCTTCCTTGGGAACCGGAGCTTTCAGGTAGTCGAGCTGGTGGCTTACGGACAAAATCGTAAAATCCCCCTCCCCTTCTACCTGCACACTTTGCGGGTCTAAATCGGCTGTCAAGCCCACCAATTTCAAGGTTTTTGTACCCTCAGGTACGGTCGTTGCGGCGGTACGGCTGACCTGAG
>CAYGTH010000704.1:2273-3673 GCA_964352745.1 uncultured Bacteroidia bacterium | reverse complement strand
TACCAATATGGTTTCCCGCTGGGAAACTGGGCTACGCCCTATAACAGATGGCCGCAGGCACAGCCGCGTAGGGGTTCGAGATTACAAATCCCGAAACGCTACACAAAAAAAGCAATAGCTTAGCGGGATTTGTAATCCCGAAACAAGGTTTCAATAACTGCGACAGGAAACTGCGCCTTATCTCAGGTGGCCGCAGGCCCACTACACAAAAAAAGCAATAGCTTAGCGGGATTTGTAATCCCGCAACAGCCTTTCAAAAATAGGATCAAGCGTCATTGACGCCCAATAGGCGTGTGATTGAGGTTGAATTTGCAATTGAATTTGAGATCGGATTCGAGGTCTGCAGTAAGTCCGACTTTCAAAGTCGGACCAACAAGGGGGCCTTTTGCGATAGATATGGTTTCGCGGAATCGTATAGATCGAAATCGATAAACAGCTGATCATCCGAACTATCCATCCTTTGATTAAGTCGAAAAGCTTTTTTTACTGTTTTTCTTCTTTTTTGTATCAGTCAGAGCGCGTACCTTTATCAGTCCCTTTACTACTCAATTGTTGTTCCCTAATATGCCACAAAACGCCTATATCATTGATGGAATTCGTTCCGCTATTGGAAAATTTACAGGTACACTCGCACCTGTCCGAACAGATGATTTAGGCGCACACGTCCTAAAAGCGCTCATTGAGCGTCATCCTGAAATTCCTTTGGACGCCTACGAAGATGTCATCATGGGCTGTGCGAACCAAGCAGGCGAAGACAACCGCAATGTCGCACGGATGTGCCTGTTGCTGGCGGGCTTGCCGTGGAGCGTACCTGGCGAAACGGTCAACCGGCTTTGTGCTTCAGGTATGTCAGCGATCATTCATGCGAATCGGGCCATAAAAGCAGGAGATGGCGACCTCTTCATTTCAGGCGGCGTTGAGCACATGACCCGCGGCCCCTGGGTCATTTCAAAGGTCTCGAAAGCCTTTGGCAGAGATGCGCAGATGCACGACAGTAGTTTTGGTTGGCGATTTGTCAATCCCAAAATGGAAGCCTTGTATGGCACTGAGGGCATGGGCAATACAGCCGAGAATCTGGCAGAGAAATACCAGATTAACCGACAAGACCAGGACCAGTTTGCCTATCACTCCCAAATGAAAGCGGCACAGGCACAGGCTTCAGGCAGATTAGCAACAGAAATCACCCCTATTTCAATTCCGCGCCGAAAAGCAGATCCCTTGATTTTTGATCAGGATGAATTTATCAAGCCCCAAACGACTCCTGAAGGTTTAGGTAAACTACGTGCTGCTTTCAAAAAAGCCGAAGACGGCGGAACGGTAACAGCGGGCAATGCCTCGGGACTCAATGATGGAGCTGCTGCCGTAATTATCGCTTCAGAAGCTGCCGTGAATCAATATAA
>CAYGTH010000704.1:0-2173 GCA_964352745.1 uncultured Bacteroidia bacterium | reverse complement strand
CATCCTTTGGGCATGTCAGGCACCCGCATCACGCATACCGCAGCACTGGAACTCAACAAACAAAATGGCCGCTATGCCCTGGCGACCATGTGCGTAGGCCTCGGACAAGGCTATGCCGTAGTGCTCGAAAATATCTAATACAAAGACTGAACACAGCCCCATTTGACATGAATATATTTAGCGAAAAGCTCATTTTTGAACACGAATTTATCCTATTAAGACCTTCTATTGCAGAAGATCTGGAAGGGCTGTATGAGCTTGCCCATGAATCTGTTTGGGCTCATTCCTCTACCTCAATCGAGCAAAAGGAAGATATGGAGGCTTATATAAACCGGTCGATCGAAGATCGGAAGGCCAACCTCCGTCAACAATTGACAATCTGGGATAAGACTCTCAATATTCCCGTAGGCTGTACCAGTTTTGAGCATGTTTCTGAACCTGACCAACGCCTGGAAATCGGCTGGTCCTGGCTGGGAAAAGCGTATCAGGGGAAAGGATATAATAAAATTTCCAAATTCCTGATGCTCTCCTACGTATTTGAGGAATTGAACTTTGAGCGAGTGGAGTTTCGGACCCGGGGCACCAATATTCAATCGCAAAAGGCATTGACCAAAATCGGCGCAACCCGGGAAGGCACGCTCAGGAGCTATTTCACCGATGGTGACAAGCGACATGACATGGTGTATTTCAGTTTACTAAGGCCAGAATGGTTGGTCCTGAAAAAAACCGTATTTCAGCGCCTGGAGCAACCTATGCCTTAAAAAAGTAACAGACCCTCTCCCTTACCTCCCCCTTCCCCAAAGTTGCCTGGCTTCAGCTTTGTTTCATGCTCTACAATTTGCTCATGCATAAGGTTCTCCTGTTAATTTCCTCCCTGTTCTGTGTCCCTGTTTCAGCCCAGGACAAGATTCGTCCGGATGGTTTTCTGCCAACTGATTTCCATCAGGAACGCCGGGAAGCCCTTCGCGCCAATATGCCGGAGAATTCGGTAGCGGTATTTTTTGCGAATCCTGTTCGCAACCGAGCCAATGATGTGAGCTACGTCCATGATCTCGGGACTTATGATACCTTACAATCGAATATGGTCATCACCATCGAGGATGATTTTCTCATTACCGAAGAAGGCTGTGAACTCCTCTCTGACATGGCCCCCCGAAAAAGTGAAGAAATTGAAGCTCTCATGCAGGAAAGCAGCCCATTTGACCCAATAATATTGCCCGACCTGGAAGGCAAATAAGCGATCACACACATCCAAATTGCCCTACTGCCAAGTCCCAAACAAACACATTCTCCTCAAAGGAAAACATGGATTATTATACCTTAATGTACGCCCATTTAGCGACCGTTGTGCCGTCGTTTGTATTAGGCACTGTCTTATTACTGATCCCAAAGGGCACCCATATCCACCGAAAAGCAGGACGCATCTATATGGTGCTCATGCTCATTACAGCAGCGATTACCCTCTTTATGCCCGCACAGGTAGGCCCGCAGCTCTTCAATCATTTCGGATGGATACACAGCTTTAGTTTTTTGACAATCTATACCGTACCGACTGCCTATCTCGCGATTCGAAAAGGAAATGTCGCCTCCCACAAAAGAAAAATGATCCTGCTCTACGTGGGTGCGATCCTCATCGCAGGAGGGTTTACCTTCATGCCCGGCAGGTATTTGTATGAGGTATTTTTTGGATAAATGATCAGACCAGATCGACCTGTGGTTTCAAAACTGTTGCGGGATTACAAATCCCGCTAAGCGGTGCTTTTTTCGTTCTCTTTCTTTTCCACTCTCCGGGATTTGTAATCCCGGCTCTGGTTTCCAATCGCAGATTTTGCAATAGAATTTGTTAAATTGTCCGACCCTTCCATCAAGCACCTTAATCTCCCATGAAAGACCCACAAATACCCGAAGAGCAACCCAACAATCCCTTACACGGCGTCAAATTAGCTGATATTCTGGAATACCTGGTCGAGGCGTATGGGTGGCACGAACTCGGGATGCGGATCGATATCCGGTGCTTTAACTACGATCCCTCTATCAAATCGAGTCTCCGGTTTTTACGCAAAACCCCCTGGGCACGGGATAAGGTGGAACAGCTCTATCTGTGGCGAAAAAAGGCAGATAAATAGCGGGTTAGATGGGAGGAGTAAGACGAAGTCATTCTGACTCCCAACTC
>CAYGTH010000703.1:3167-3682 GCA_964352745.1 uncultured Bacteroidia bacterium | reverse complement strand
GTTTACAAGACCTTTGTCAAGGCGTGGAATTGGACACACGCCATTGTAATCGAGCGATACGAAAGTCTGGATTTCCCCTACGTGCTCAATCTCTGGGACTTTGGTGGTCAGGATATTTACCATGCTACGCATCGGCTCTTTATGCAATCCAATGCTGTTTACCTCATTTTATGGGATCTGGATACTGAAAAGGCCGAATACGGGGAGCTTGAAGAGCAAGGAAAAGAACGGGCCTACAAAAACCTGTTGCTGCCGTACTGGATTCACTATGCACGTACATTGGGAAAAAATAGTCCAGAAATCATCGTCCAAACCAAGGTGGGCTGGCAGATGCAGCACAAAGCCCTTCGGCCTGATATACAAGATGCATATCACCCTTTTGCATTTGGCCATGTGGAATCTGAAAATCCAAAATGGGAAGCCAATGGGATGGAGGAGCTTATGGGGAACCTCAAGCGTGCAGTACGCAGAATCAAGCCGTGGGCTGAGATTCCGACCAACTGGATGCGTCTTCG
>CAYGTH010000703.1:0-3157 GCA_964352745.1 uncultured Bacteroidia bacterium | reverse complement strand
AACTCCGCCAACTACTGGCTCAAAAACATAAATACCTACCCCTTGACCAATATCTAAAACTGGCTAAGGCTGAAAAGGTAAAAGCTCCGATAGGTATCCTTGAAAATTGGCTGGTCAAGACTGGCGTAGTTTTTTTTCGGAAAAGATTATTCAATGATCTGATCATTCTGGATCAGGACTGGGCGATTCAGGCTGTCTATACCCTGTTTGATCGAAAGGACATTATTATCGCCTGAAAGAAAATAAAAAAGGCGTATTCACGGGGCAGGACTTGCAGGAAATATGGGTAACCTATGAACTGGAACCTGGAAAACGGGTTGCCTATCAGGATGCGGAACGTGAGCTGTTTGTGAGCTTCATGCTCTCTTGTGAAATATGTTTTGAGAAAACCCAGGCTGACGATAGGCGGCATAAAAAGTTCGTGCAGCGTACCTTTGTCGCCCCTCAGTTGCTCCCCGAACAACGCCCCGAAACGGTTCGATACTATTGGAAAGGGCGCGAATCCCTATTTGTACGCTATACGCATGACTTTTTGCACTATGGTGTCATTCAGCGATTTATCATCCGCACCCAGGAACTGGCCCAGGACGATGACATATGGCGCGATGGCATTATGATTTTTGAAGGAGAAGAGGCTGCTCTGGTCGAAACACTACGAACAGAACCTGATAGCAAGATGCCTGCTAATGTCATTCAGATTCAGGTAGGCATAAGCAGCAAAGCCCTGTTGGACAAAATTCGCAATCTACTCGCTGAACTCCAGAACAGCACCGGCACTGAAAGTGTAAGCCGGGATGGGAAAAATTTTGTTCCGCTTGAAAAGCTAAAAAACCACAATTCGGAAAAATCGGCTACTATTGAGAGTGAATCCGGCGATTACTTATCGTATGAAAGCCTGGAGATATTCTTGCAACAATCTGAGCATACAACCTTCGATCACCTGGAATCTCTTTCCAAACCAGGAGAACTCCCTCTTATCCCTAAACCCATGAAAGCATTTATCTCTTATGCGCACAAAGACGATCAACGTTACAAGCAACTATTTGTAGAAGGAATTGGCAAACACAGCGATTGGGATATATTTGACGATGAGCATCTGGACATGGGAGGAAAATGGCATGAGCAGTTAAAAAAGCAGGTCAGGGAATGCGATTTTGGCATATTGCTACTCAGTCCCAGTTTCTTTAAGTCAGACTATATCAGAAAACACGAAGTGATTGAGTTTGTCAAGCGGAGTAAGGAGTCCGGCTTTCTGATTTTCATGGTGCCGCTAATACAGTTTCGCCAAAAGTGGCTACAGGAATGGGAAGATCTGGCAGCGCGACAGTATTTTCGAGCCGAAGGACATACCTATGGATTGGCTGATACCCATCGGCAGAAGCAGATTTTTTTCGATCAATTGGTTCGCTTTACGAATGACCACGAGCCCATTGCGGATAACTTTTGCAATCAATATTGCATGGATTTTGTCGATAAAGCAGAAGAGGCCCTGGAATTCCTGACATGAGTAAACCCTTTCGGCAAACCGTAGAGACAAAAGACGTAAAAATCGCCTTTGACATGATCTATGTCGCAGGCGGTAGCTTCCGTATGGGGAGCGAGGCAGAAGAGGCATTCGACAGGGAGCAACCTGTGCATTCGGTGCAGGTCCCGGACTTTCACCTGGGGCGCTTTCTGGTCACACAGGCCCTGTGGCAGGCGGTGATGGGGGAGAATCCGTCTTGGCTTCAAGGCGATGATCGCCCGGTAGAGCAGGTTTCCTGGGAAGATTGCCACTTGTTTATTGATAGACTCAATGCCAAAACAGGGAAAGCGTATCGCTTGCCTACTGAAGCGGAATGGGAATACGCCGCGCGCGGCGGCTCTCTGAGCGAAGGCTATCTGTATGCAGGCAGTGATGAGCTGGAGGAAGTGGCCTGGTATGGTGCAAATAGCGGGAATCAAAGCCAGCCGGTAGGCTTAAAGCTCCCAAACGAACTCGGTATCTATGACATGAGTGGAAATGTGTTGGAATGGTGTGAGGATGATTGGCATGGGAGCTATGAAGGGGCACCAGCGGATGGATCAGCCTGGATAGATTCCGGGAATCGGGGTACGTACCGCGTGTGCCGTGGCGGCCACTGGCTCTACTCGGCGCGGCGCTGCCGCGTCTCCTATCGCGGTCACGACTCGCCGGGCTATCGGTTCAACCGTCTCGGCTTCCGCCTTGCTTGTTCCCCCAGGTCGGGATTGCCTCCGGTCCTTCCCGTGAGCTAAGCGGCTCCGCTCGCCGGGACAAGCAGGCAAGCGGAGCGCAGCCCGGCGCGTCCCGGCAGGCGGTGGCGCGTTGGTAGACATTTCGACTCGCACAAGTCGCGCCGTTTTCCAGAACCGTCGGGTCATTCCGGGGATTTTTTGTTGCGCAGCTTCAAAAAAGAACCCGGAACCTACCACTCGTATATAGGGTGCTGGAAGTTCCCGGATCAAATTTCAAAGCTGCGCAATGAAATTTGTCCGGGATGACCAACAGGTTGTTGGAGGATCGGAGAAGCCACCTATCAGCGCAAGTTACAAGCCCTGATCGCCTTTTTATCCCATGCAGATAGTGCGCGTTTTTGTAAAGATGTTATCTTGCATTTTAATGGCTGTGCATCGTAAGGGTACGAACCGCGTGTACCGTGGCGGCAACTGGATCAACTCGGCGCAGAACTGCCGCGTCTCCTATCGCAATCACAACTCGCCAGGCAATCGGAACAACAATCTCGGCTTCCGCCTTGCTTGTTCCCCCAGCTCACGGGAAGGCCGGATGGCTTCCACTGACCAGATGCCCCTCCTGTTCTCGGCAAAAACTGAGACAAAAAGGTGGTCCCTGACCACATCGGGTGGTAGTGCTGGTAGCTGTAAAGCGAAGGCTCTGCCACTCATTTTGAAACACGAAAGTTAACTGGAATGCCCGTCCTGATAGATCATAGTTTTACTGAAACGAAGGCACCCCTGTCTTTCGACATGGTGTTTGTCGAAGGCGGGCCTTTTCGGATGGGCAGTAAGGAGGAAGAAGCCTATGCTGATGAGCAGCCTGTTCACTCGGTTTTGGTCCCGGACTTTCACCTGGGGCGCTTTCCAGTCACACAGGCCCTGTGGCAGGCGGTGATGGGGGAGAATCCGGCTGGCTTCCAAG
>CAYGTH010000702.1:0-3682 GCA_964352745.1 uncultured Bacteroidia bacterium | reverse complement strand
ATCGATCCCGTCAAACCTGATGAATCCGTCAAAAGGTTGTGCTGCTATCGGGGAAAATGAAGCCCCAATAATCAGAAGTACGAAAAGGAAGGACGGCTGAAAATATTCTTGTTGTATCATTTTGCAGTTGCAACTTCTTGAAGGCAAACAGACAAGGGGCGCGTAGTCCGCCAAAGCTCGACTGACCCACCTCATTTCCTTAGTCCAATGTCAAGGCTGCCAATAACCCATCAAATTGATCCCGCCATTCCGGGTAGGTGTTCCATTTTATATTTTGTCCATCGCCCAATTTCCTCGGCACAATGTGAAAATGGATATGAAATACATCTTGCTGTCCCTCGCTTCCATTGCTATTGACAATTTGCAGATTTTCGATCCCCAATTGGGATTGATAGATTCGGGATAGCTTCCTGAGCATCAGGGCCACTTCTTTCATATCTTCTTCCCCGATATCAAAGATGTTTTCATAGTGCTTTTTGGGGATGACTAAAGTGTGGTATTTACTCACCGGATTAATGTCCAGAAAAGCATATACCGCATCATTTTCCATCACTTTCCAGGAAGGCGCTTCGCCCTTTACGATTTTGCAAAAAATACAGTCTTTCATATGTGTAATGGCTTAACGGAATCATATCACGATGTCATGCTTCCGTTTTTCAGGTTGAATAATATTCGCGCATCGGCTGGAAATAATGATTCTCCCAGCCCTTTATATAATGTTCGCCGCTTTCAGGCACTATTCCTTGTCGCGAGCCTGTTCCTGCATCCAAACAGGAGTAGTGTCCGAGGTATGGGCCTGCCCAATAATATCGGTATACAGTTCGGGCCTTCTTGCACGCGTATATCGCCAGCCGCCCGAAAGCTGAATTTTGTCTTTTGTGAGGGTTGAAATTGTGATCTCATCTTCAAAGGATTTGATTTCAGAAACCACTTCTCCATAAGGGTCGATGATCATCGAGTTTCCATTTTTCAGGTGCTCGCCGTCATAGCCTATCGGATTGGTAAATGCATAATACACGCCATTGTCATAGGCCCTTGCGGGTAGCCAACGCATGAGCCACCGCCGCCCTTTAGGGCCGTCAAATTCCAGTCGTAAGGGAACCGGGTCGATTTCCCGGTTTTGCCACAATGCATCCGCTACATAGCCCCGGCCCGGCATTGCAGAGGGTGTACACCCCGTAACGTGAGGCGCAAAAATCAGCTCCGCGCCTAACAGGCTGGTAGCCCTTACGTTTTCAATTACATTGTTATCATAACAGATCAGGATTCCACATTTCCAGCCCAGCAAATCGAATACACAATACTCCGATCCTGCGGACATATAGGGACTGATAAAAGGGTGGAGTTTTCGATAGGTGGCCACTACCCCATTTCCCGTAACGCATACATAGGTATTGAAAATATGGCCATTCTCCTTTTCAACCAAGCCCGCCAATATGGGGATATTGAATGCCTGAGAGATTCGGATCAGTTCCGCCGTACTTTCCCCGGTGGGCACTTCCTCTGCCAGGTTGTTTATCGCCTCCAAACTCAGGTCCCTGGTAAAGGTATAGGCGGTAATCGACATCTCGTGAAAGCTGATTACGTCCGCGCCTTTGGATTTCGCTTTTTCGGTAAGGCGTCGGATGACAGATAGGTTATAGGCTTTATCTCCATCTTTGGGTTGAAATTGGGCAACTGCTAATTTCATAGGGGGGTGGGTTGGGCGAGTTTGTGACTGGATTACTTCAAAATCAAGTTAAGGACTTCGCCACAATTATATATCATAAACGCTGTGAATCTTTGTGGTCCTTTGTGCTACTCTGTGAAATAATTTAGTTCCACTGTAGCTATTACACGGAGGTTCACAAAGAAGGCACAGAGGTACACAAAGATAGATTTGTCCGATTACTTACCAATAAAACCCTTTCTACTAGCCTGATATAATACCTTTCCATACACGACCCTAATCATTCAACATCTCTTTTCTCCAAAATCTGCATCAAGATTTTCGTCAATTCGGTAGGTCTGTCAAGGGGGATATAATGGCCGCACTTCTCTATGAAATAAGCCGGAACATTGGGGTTTTCTTCATGAAGTTTTTTGATATGCGCATAACAAAGCGGATCGCCTGATGCGATGATGAGGGCGCGTTCTACCGGCAAATCCCGAAAGGTCTCCGCCAGGTCTAACAATTCATTCTTCAGGCCCGCTTCCAGCGGCGAAAGGATAGTAGTGAGGGTAACGGCCGACTTCGCATCTTCCGTAGCATTCAGTAGGGAACGAATTCGACTATTGAGCCCTTTGCTCCTACTCCTGGTCATGGTTTTCATCAATACCCGAAGACCAAATGAGCTGGCGATGACTTCCCTGATGACGGGAACACGAAATAGAAAATGACTCATTTTATCCAGTGGCGTACTGAATGGATACAGCACGGTATTCAGGAGAATCAAGCGCTTTACCCGATCTGCATGCTCACTCGCCCAACGGATAGCAGGAGGGCCTCCAATATCATGTGCGATGAGCGTCACCTGTTCACCAGGAAGCAGCAACTCTGTGAGTACCGTATCCAGGATTTCCTGTTGTTGGCTGAAGGTATAAGCATTTTCGAATGGCTTATCAGATTTCCCAAAGCCTAGCCAATCAAACGTAAAGGTCTGATAAAACTTGCTGAACGATTCAATTTGAGAATTCCACAATGCTGAATTTGTCGGCCAGCCGTGTAGGAATATCAGCTTCTCCCCTGTTCCTTCTATAGAACAATGGATGTGATATTGCTTATAGGAAAGAGATCGTGTCATGTAGAGGAATAAGTTAAACGGAATCTGACAGAAGTGTGGCCTAATTTTCCTCAATTTCCATTGAAATACAAATAGTCAGTATTTTTTATTTGTATGTACAAACATTAATTATAATCTTGCGTACACGAGTTCATGGCACAAGAAGATTCCAAATATTGTGGTTGCTTGCATTACTCAGCCAATGCGTTGGCCCGGGTCATGACGAAGTTGGCAGAAGATGCTTTCGCCACAACGGGACTTACCCCTTCTTATGCTTTTTTGTTGATGAGTGTCATTGAAAAACCGGGCATTCAACCCAAAGAAATCAGCGAACACATGCAGTTGGCTCCTTCTACGGTTACGCGATTGATTGAGAAGCTGGAATACAAAGGACTCCTGACGCGCAATTCCTGTGGCAGAGCAACAGAGGTACTGCCCAGTGCGGAAGGCAAACAATTACAACCCAAACTCAAAGCCGCCTGGCGGGATTTACATGCACGCTACGAAGAACTGATTGGAGAAGAAACCGCAAAAAGATTGACAGCAGAGATATACGAAGTTTCCAAAAAATTAGGTGCCTGATATTTTTTTTAACGCTAATATTTGTATGTACAAACAATTTAAATATATCATTTTAACAGTATAATCAACCAATTTTAATCCATGAGTAAGAAAGTAATCATCACCGGAGCCAGTGGCGGATTTGGCAAACTTACCGCCCTTACCCTCCTCCAACAAGGTCATCAGGTGACAGCTTCGATGAGAAATGTCGCAGGAAAAAACAAAGACGTAGCAGCTGAATTGCAAACAGCAGGTGCGCATATCGTTGACATTGACGTAACAGATGAAGCCAGTGTAAATACGGGCATAGCCGCTGCTATTACAGCGATGGGCGGCCTTGACGTAGTCATCAATAATGC
>CAYGTH010000701.1:0-3683 GCA_964352745.1 uncultured Bacteroidia bacterium | reverse complement strand
GTCTCAGCTAAGCGGTTTCGGGAAAATATAGGCGCTTTGTTAACTGCCTGTACGAACCTCGGGCTTAGGGTGCTGATGCTTAATATTGCAAAAACCCATGTCTCGAATGCTGAACGTTCTTATGGTTTTCTTCATAACATTGATCGGTATAATCAAATCATCAGTGAGATGGCTGGCGAATTCGGGGTTCCTGTGTTAGATATACATGCCCTCACAGCTTCTAATCCAGATGTGTTATTGCCTGATGGGATTCACCTTACTCGATATGGCAATCAGCAAGTCTCGGCATTACTAGTTCGTGCACTCGGATGTCAGGAAGCTAAGGAAGGCTTGCTATGAAGAAGATGTCTCACTTATATAGAGCCCTGACAAAACGCTTGAAGAAGACCAGTATTAGTCATATTCTGGGGCCTATTAGAAATTATCTTTCCGCAAGTGTTGCAGCCCGATTGGTTGGGTTCATCTCCATTCCGGTTTTTACCCGCGTATTTGAGTTTTCCCAGGAAGAATACGGGTACATTGCCTTATTTACAACTTATGCCGGCATTCTGGCTGTGGTATTACCCTTTAATATGCATGGGGCTGTAAACCGGTTTTGGTATGAAACCGGAACAGATTTGAAAGAGTTTTTGGGAAATACCCTACTGTTGGTAGCCGCAGGCCTTGCTGTATCGGGGCTGGTTTTGTTTTTCTTTTATGATCCGATCCTGGGCTATTTGAATATCTCAGAAGAGATATTTCTGTTTAGCATTGCCCTTGCGCTGTGCACAATTGCCGGTACTACCTACTCTCAAATTCTGATTGCCAATCGACAAAGCAAGGAATTTGCTATCATCACTACGATTCAGGCATATGGCGATCTCTTTTTAGCCATTGCGCTGATTTATTTTATTCAGGAAAGCCGGTATATGGGCCGAATTTGGGCCTCTGTGATCGCAGCGGGTATCATGTCGACCTATGTTATCTTTCGCCTGCGAAACCGGGTTTCTTTCCGGATTCGCGTTGATTACATTCGCTATATCCTGAATTTTTCCTTGCCGATGCTGCCTTATTTGCTCAGTGGTACGCTGTTGAGCTATGTGGACCGGATTATGATTGATCAATATGAAGGAACTGCATCCACCGGTTTGTATAGCCTCGGATATAATATTGCCATGATCATCCTGGTGGTGAGCAATTCAATTCGGAATGCGGTCATGCCCGATTTTTTTGAACTACAGAAGCAAAATGAACTAGAGAAGCTTTATAGCTTAATGCGGAAGATTATCTTATTTAATCTGGGTGCAGCTGCAGGACTTATTTTGGCAGGAGAGGAGTTGATTTATCTACTGGCGGATCCAAAGTTCTATGAAAGTGTTGTCGTGATTCCGGGAGTTGTAATGGGCTATGTGTTTTTTGCCTTTTACTACATCTACATTTTCTATACAAATTATCGGAAGCAGACGATCTACATGTCTCTGATTGTAATAATTTCCGGTGTATTAAACATTTTTCTCAATGCCTGGGCGATTCCAAGATATGGATTCGTCGCAGGAGCCTATACCACTGTAGCTTCCTATTTTGTGATGTTTCTGACTGCCTGGTTAGTTGCTGTTTTCGGAATGAAGGGAGATGTTTTCCCAATACGGAATTTTTTACTTCCCGGTTTTAAATTTTTCTTGTTCCTGTTGGGGTGTTATGTTTTGGGGAAATTCGATCTTAATATTTGGACTCGAATTCCTTTCAAAATGATATTATTTGCTAGTTTTGTCCTGTGGTTAGTCTTTCCGACATTTAAACTAACCGACCTGAAATCACGTTTCTGAAAACCTTAATAAACCCATGCTGGAATCTATATCAACTCCATATATTATTGGCGAAACAGCCTTTCACCATGAGGGCGAAATGGACTTTCTGCTCGGGCTGATTGACGATATTGCTGAATTGAAACTTCAGGCTGTGAAGTTCCATCTGCTGATGGATATCGAAAGCTATATGATTGCTCATCACGAAGCAATAGAGGTATTGCGACAGTGGTTGTTTAGTGCAGCCGAATGGGAAAGTATCGTCTCACATGCCTGCGATCATCAACTCGATGTAATCCTGCTGTGCAATGATGTCGCTAGTGTTGATGTTGCGATTGCAATGGGGGAGAAAGTCAAAGCCATTGAGATTCATGCAACAGGCCTGAATGATATCTTTTTACTGGATAGGGCGGCCGCGTTTTCCGGAATCGTCATGTTAGGAGTTGGAGGGTCTTCGATCGACGAAGTACACTATGCCCTGAATTTTCTGAAAGGCCGTGGAAAGACCGAGGTGGTGCTGATGTATGGATTTCAGAATTACCCGACGGATTATAGGGACATCAATCTTTCGAAGATGAAAAAGCTTCGCGATTTATTTGCCCTGCCCGTAGGCTATGCAGACCATACCGATCCGGAAGATGAGCGCAACGATATGGTGAGTTGTATGGCTGCCGTTATGGGATTCAATATCCTGGAGAAACATTATACTCCTGTACCTGGAAAGAAAAGGGTAGACCATCAGGCAGCTGTCAGTAAAGGGCAACTCTCTGCTATACGGGATCTGATGGAAATATCTCTGGCAGTACATGGAGATGGAGCCCTCGATATGTCAGCTGCTGAGCAGAAATATGGAAATACAGGCCCCATGAAAAAGGCGATTGTAGCAAGCCGTAAGATCCTCAAAGGAGAGCGTCTTTCTATGGAGAATCTGTGGTTTAAAAGAACCAATGACCAGAGTTATATTCGCCAAATGCAATTCCCGCAACTCCTGGGCTTGCAGGCAAAAGAAGATATTGAACAAGATGAGATCATAGATTTCCAAAAAGTGGAGTATGGTTTTCAGACTGGAGATTTTGATGAGTTTTTCGTCGATAAAACCCCTAATGTATGAGAGTCGGTTTCCTGATAACTGCCCGGTTAAAATCTTCACGTCTTCCGTTGAAATTGCTCAAAAACCTGGGTGATAGATCGGTGATCGAACGGGTAATCGATCGGGCAAAGCGGGTCCGGTATATCAGTGATGTGGTCGTATGCACCTCTACTTCTCCACAAGACCGGCCACTTGCAGAGGTGGCCAGAGAAAATCAGGTTTTTTGCTTTAACGGTGATGGTGGAGATGTCCTCAAACGCCTCTACGATGCCGCAAGGTTTTACCAACTGGATTATTTTGTGGGAATTACAGGGGAAAATCCACTCTTCTCGATTGACCTGGCAAATCAGATGGCAGAGAAACTATTGACGGGAAAATACGACTACGTATATATCAAAGGCCTGCCACTTGGCTGCGCAACGTACGGAGCCAGGGTGGATGCGATGGAACTCGCCTGCCGGGTAAAACAAGTTGTTGATACGGAAATATGGGGGTATCTCCTCTATCAGCCTGATTTTTTCAACTTATGTGAAATTCCTGCACAAGGCGTATTGAATCGGCCAGATTTGCGGGTGACGATTGATTTCCCAGAGGACTATCAATTTGTCAACTACCTGTACCAAAACCTGCCGCCTGCAAGCCTGAATAACCTCGAAAATGTACTCGCTTTCCTGGCTAAGCATCCTGAAATCGAGGAAATACACAAGCATCGCAAGCAGGAATATCCACCAGCATCGGTAATTGATAAAATTAATTCACATTATCAGGACAACAAAGCAGAAATATTGAAGCTTAAAGCAGAAATATAC
>CAYGTH010000700.1:0-3686 GCA_964352745.1 uncultured Bacteroidia bacterium | reverse complement strand
CCCGCACCAATTCCCACCCCAACTCCGCCTCTGCACCCTTTCTCCCCCGCACCTCAAAACTCCCGCCAATAACCTCTCCACCCCGCATCACCCGCGCCTGAATCGTGATATTCTCCCCCGAAACCACATACCGCCCCACAATCCGATAAGCATTGGGATCATCCGCTATATCCACATAGATCAGCTGCGCCTTACTTCCTTGTTTAGAGAATTCACGCAATTGCTCATTTACCATTCGCTCCAGGCCCAGATCATCGTCAAAGGTCGCCTCATTGTTCAGGCGCACCCGGCAGAATATGGGTTTCGGCTCAGACAATTCGATTCCATCCCGGACAGCTGGGGTCGCTCGCCCGATGTCATAGCTCTCTGAACCGTAAGGCGTCATGATCATCGGCTCCTGAATGCCGCCGATCTCTCTGGCGAGATCGGGAACAGTCTCTTTGGCATAGTCGAAGAGGCGCATCACATCCACATACTGCCCTTCACGCAGCGCTTCTCCGCTTTTGATGCCCCGCAGGAGGCTATAGGTGAGCAAGCCTTGTCCGAATGGACTGGCCTCATAGCTCACCTGATCGGCCGTACTACCGGAGATGATGAAGAGTCCCGTGCGAGAGCGCAGTCGATCCAGCGCACGTATTTGCGAACTGGGAATGTCCCGACTCGCCAGGAGATCATTGAAAGATTCATTGAAGGTCCCGGAGGCGCAGGCATCCAGCATCATCACCTGCTTTTGGGCCGGGATCGCCGTCAGCCAGTCGGCCCATTCAGCGGTAGAAATGGCATACTGATGCCGAATTTCGGTATCGTTGATGTTGCCGGAGTTCATTTCGTGAGTGAGGTAGTAAAAATAATCCTTGCCATCGCGGTCATTGGTGGTCCCGTGGCCGGAGAGGTAGAGGAGGAAGATGTCCTCGGGACGGGCCTGCTTGGCGATCTGCTGCATGGCTTCCTGGATATTACCCTTGGAGGGCCACTGATCTGGCGGATTAGCAGTACTGAGGAGTTTTATCTCGATCCGCTTTTCGTCATCCAGAAGTAAGCTTTGGCCCGCCTCGCCGATAGCTTGAGCAACTTTTTGGGCGTCTTGATCGGCGAAGCTAAGATCGAAACTCTCGCCTTGATAGTTGGAGGTGCCGATGCAGAGGGCGAAGAGGCGGGGTTGTGTGAGGAGTTGAATAAGCTTCTTCGGTGGCGTATAACTGATAGCTTCCATATTACTTACCAGCCAGTCGTCGGCGTTCCAGGTTTTGATGCCGATTTGGGTTGACTGACCAGTGGTGAAGTAATCTTGGTATTGATCCAGATCTAGCTGAATGCGGGTCTGCCGATTTGGATTGATGTCGGGAGAGACTTCTTTGTCGCCGATGAAGAAGGCGACGCGGCCGATGCCGCCGGAGCGGGGAGTGAGGGTGATGCTTAGATTTTGGTTTGTGAGAGATAGATCTGCGCTTGGGTATAGGTCGATCTGGTCAAAGGTAGCCACATTGCGGAGGGGGTCTTTTGCAAAACCCATGACTTTCGCAAGGAGTCCGGGTTCATAGTAGCGCTCTTTGAGTTGGGAGAGTTCGATGACTTCCAAACCTTGGGCGTAATGGAGGCCTTGGAGACCGACTTCGTCGCCGTCGAAACGGCCGTCGGGTGTGCTTATTATCCATCCCTGGCCAAGTTTAACTGAATAAATACTAGCTAGGTGAGTACCTGAAGCAGCATCCCATAACTTTGCTGTTTTATCTCTGCCGCCTGTGAGCATGAAGCGGCCTGAATTTGAAATCTTTACTTCACTTAAACTCCCGTTATGAGCATCTATCGAATAGATTTCTCGGGATGCAAAATCCCACCTTTTTAAATATCCTTCACTGGTTGCTGTAAAAAACCCTTTGCCGTCTGGGGAAGTTTCGATAAACTGAATTGACCCTTGTTGTGATTCAATCTTGAATAATTCTTCTCCAGCATAAGTCCATCCTTTGATAGTACCATCTGTACTACCAGTCAAAATTATTTTTTCGGACAAAACTACTTCTATAGAGGACAGTTCATCCCTATGTGCATTTACCTGTGATTCTGGTAATCCTAAAGCATTCCAAAAAATGAGTTTTCCTGCCTTATTACCTGTGACAAGCCTATCACCCGGTAAAATCGCAGCAGCAGAATTGTCCTTTTTAGAAAACCCAATTTTTATTAAAGGAATTCCTCCTTCTTTATAGAGGAAAACTGAATCGGGGCTCGATTCTATATGTCTTTGCCGCAAACTATTTCCCTTATCGTAGGTCCAATGATTTTCTTTAATATCTATCTGAATAGATTTAAATGACTTAGTCGTTGCAAAGATTATATTTTGATCTGGGGAAATGACTAAATCTTCTATATAGTTGTTAGTTCCCGATCCATCTCTACCAATGTATTTTCCATTTCTAGGATCAATAATGACTTTACTCAGGTTCTTTTCAAAATCAAAAAACAAGACATTCCCCCTATGATCCACTAATGATATACTCTTATCACCCTCTGAAAATGCAAAAACACTAAATCTTCCTAAGGTAAATGTTAGATTTCTAGAGGTACTCCAGTTCCAAAGCATATCTGTGCATTGCACCCCCTCCCATATACCTCCTCCGATCGTAAATAAAGAATCTTGGGTTGAATGGAAAGCGGTACTATTTATAAGATATCTCATACTATTAGTGTGCGAAACAGTGCCTGCTTTGAGATCAAATAAAGCAACACTACCCTTACCAATGACAGTTGCTGCATATCTTCCATCTGAAGAAAGGTCAATTTCTCTAATTTGCCCTTTGTAAGGGTAAGATTGAATAAGTTCCCCTTCTAGGTTCCATTTCTTAAGGGCCCCACCATCTCCACCAGAAAAAATAGATTGGCCATCAATAGAAAAAGAAACAGCAAATACAAACCGATAACTTGCCTTTACTTTCCAAAGGCGTTTACCAACCATTACATTCCATAATTCAATTTTTTTATTGCCAGCTGTTACTATTTTATGTCCATCTGGAGAAAAACATGCAGAGTTAAGAAAGGCTGAACTTGTTAAAAAATATTGAATTTCATTTCCGGTTAAATCATAAATCTTGAGAGCTCCTCCATACCCTCCGGCAAGAAAAGATAGACCGCTGGGTGAAAATTGCACCACATAAATAGAACGGCGAGACGTAATTCGGGCTATCTGCTTTCCATAAATATCCCATAACGCAACACTCCCATCCTGACTGCCAGAAAGAATATACTGCCCATCTGGAGATATGGAAATAGAATTAATCGTCTCTGAGTGAGCGTTGATAATTCTTAATAACCTGCCTGACATGGTCCATAATTTAAGAACACCATGAGATTCTGAAGTAACATAAAACTTGTCTTGTGGCGCTACACAAATTTTAGATCTTATTCCTTCTATACCCGTCTGAACCACCAACTCCGGCTTCTGCGCCCAGCCCTTAAGCCCAGTGAATAGGCAGCAGATCAAAGCGATATGTCGGAGAATACTCATAAATTAGGCAAATAGGCAGATAGAAAACTCCCCGAGCAGGAGGAACCAAAAATAAAGGGGAAGGAAAATACCCATTGAAGGAGTAAAGTATTAAATTCCTCAGAAAATTCATACATTTCAGCATCAAAAAATCCGGAATGCCCCACCTCCTCTTCGCCTTTGCCAATGACCTCGAACAGGGCCACCG
>CAYGTH010000699.1:0-3693 GCA_964352745.1 uncultured Bacteroidia bacterium | reverse complement strand
GTGAGGAATCGCTCCCGGTGAACCGGGATTGGAGCTTTTGCTGGTTGTATTCTTCGGGCTTGAGGCGTTGGAACTCTGTGATGAAATATCACTCCTTCTCTTTTTCTCTCAGCATTTTAGCCATCTTCTTCTCTTGTATCCTGACCCTTTGTCCGAATTTTTTGATGTAATCCTCTGCAGGGAGTTATTCGAGCTTGCCACAGGTTTTTTCCTAAAATATGAGTACATACCAAGTGTATTGATATGGTCATCTTTAGTTTTTTATCTGCCTACTTTACTTTGTATGCCAGCTATCATTCCCCCTTTATTTGACTCTCTGCTAATGTCAATTCCATACATGCAAAGTGCACGAATTTGATAGGAAATCCTCTTATTCTTAAGTAAATTCACATTAGTCAATTAGCTTTTTTTGCCATCTATTCAGTATCAGCTAAGGCCGTTTAATATGCTGATCAGAAACCGTATTCTTACTCATTATTCATATTGTATCTTATGAAAACCTATACGCAATTCATACCAGGTCTGATTTTTCTGTTGGCATTCTCTATCTCGAAGCTTTCAGCTCAGCAGATATACTTGTCGGGTAAGCATGCAATGCCAGGAGTCGTGCCAAATTCAGTACTCATGAATAATACCGGGGCATACAAAACCGCGTCTGATCCCGCACTCGAATTTTCTTTTCGATTAGAAGGAAGTAAGGAGTGGGAAAGAGTAGGCTCACTAGGGAAAAAACTAAGGCCATTCCTGGCAGATGATCCACAGGCCTTGAGGTACTTGGATATATATAAAAAGAAGCGACTTTCCAGTTCAATCTCTTTTGGAACTGGTATCGTCACGCTTGTCTCCGCAATAGCTATAGTGGTCGTGGATGTAAATAATGGCCGAGATAGAATTGCTACCGAATCGATCGTTATGGTGCCAGTAAGTCTATTGGCGTTTTTTACTTCCGCCATCCTTGCCAAATCATCCAATCAAGACATCAATACAGCGGTGATGATTTATAACCAAAACAAGGGATATGTCCAGAATCATCACAAGCGAATTAAGATTCAGCCTTCGCTAGGATATGCTGCTTCTAACAGTTCGTTGCTTGCTGGGGTATCCATACAGTTCAATTAAATGATCGCCAACTGATTTACTTGTTTATCATGAAGAAAAAAAACGCCACCAAAATCCTCCTCCCCCTCGTCGGTCTGATCTGGATCGGGGTGCTGGCGCGAATTTTTTGGCCGGCTACAGAAGGTACCCGAGCGCCTGTTGTATCCGCACCTGCCCACCTGGAATTTGTCGGAGAAGCTGTAGCCGATACCCTTTCCCTCTCACTCGCTTATGAAGATCCCTTTTTGCAGGAAAAACGGCCTGTTAGACTTACCGCAACTACAAGTAATACCCCTACGGGCGTGGCTCGTTCCGCTATTGCCTCCTCTACTCCCAAACCTGCTCCTACTCCTCCTGCTCCGATTGACTGGAGCTTTGTTCAATACAAAGGCCTCGCCCAGGTCAGTAATGGCGGTCATCAAACTGCGCTGCTGCATATTAGTGGTCAGTCTGTTTTTTTGGAAGCGGGGCAATTTCATCGGGGCCTGCAGCTGCTTTCGATTGAGGGGGATAGTGTTGAGGTGGAGTTTCGGGGAGAGCGGGTTAAGGTAGGGAGGCGTTAAGCTTTTTAGTACTCCCTTAATGATGCTTGCCACTTTTTCCCAAAAAGTGGCGCAAAAACTCCAAACGGGCTAACCAAGGCCGACCCACAGTCCATCCGCGCGCGCCCGTTTAATCTCCAGCGCACAAGTTTTTAGCTTATATCCCTCGCTAGTATTGCGCTTCCTCATGAAACCAAGCCCCCCTCGCGCTAGGCTGAGGCGTTGGACTGAGGGGGACGGTTTTGCTGGCAAAACAGGGGGTACATATCGCGCATGCCTACGGCTCTTATCCATTTCCAAAGATCGCGCTTCGGCGCCTTGGCTTCTGCGATTTTTGCGCCGGTTTTTCTAAAAAAGCGGCAAAAGGGGTTTTATTTGAGATTCCCATTTTCATAAAAAATGGCAAAGAAGATTAAGGATTCACAGTCATCAAAGAACCATTTTGTGTAACTTATCCCCATGCCCACATTCCGAGCTACAAGCCTGGTATATGCCCTGATGATTTCCTTATTGATTACCTTAATCATAGGGGGATTGGTCTTGCTCATGCACTACCAGCGGATGCTGCAGGAACAGTTGTACGCCCGGGAACTGGCGCGCGATAACCTGATCTCTGCGACAAACCTGTACCTAAACGGCAATCCGGTTCAGTATGGCCAAAGGCGCGGCATCTTGTTTGATTCGCCCACAGATAGTTTTTATGTGGAGTCAGAATCCTGGGGAGTGTTTGGCCTCTTGCATGTGAGGGCAACGCATGGTACGACCCAAGCTTCCAAAAGCTGTCTGTATGGCAGCGACCCGGCTGGCATTACCAAAGCGGCTCTGTACCTGCAGGACCAAAACAAGCCGCTGAAACTCGTGGGCAAAAGTCGCCTGATCGGATCTGCCTACCTGCCGCGGGGCGGCGTAAGTGGGGGGCGTGTCGGCCGTCGGGGATTCATGGGCAAGCGCCTGATCAATGGGCAAGTGCTGGAAAGCCGGGATACTCCCCCCAATATTTCCTATGAGGCCCTGGCCCCGATTGCCAAAGAGATGGGCTTGCTCATGCAGGGACAAATCCCACTGGCCCCTGAATCCAGGCTTACGGAAGATTCCCTACGCGGCAATTGGCAGGAACCGCCCCTGTATTTTCCTTCCCCAGGTACCCAGCATCTGGATCGCATTCTTCTTCGGGACAAAGTCATGGTCATTGCAACCGAAGCCATTCATGTGGGTAGCAGTGCCGAGCTGGACCAGGTGATTTTGATCGCCCCCAAAATTGTGATTGAAGCGGGTTTTACGGGCAGGCTCCAGGCTTTTGCAATGGATTCTTTGCTGGTAGAACGAGCGGTTAGGCTTCGGTACCCGAGTGCTTTGGTCGTTTCGGGCAGGAATCCTGCCTTTCCCGGCTACTTGTCCATTGAAGAGCGGTGCCAGATCGAAGGGGTCGTGATCAATGACCCTCAATTAGCCGGACAGATGTATACCCGCGACCAGGTAACTGATATCGCCGAAACTGCCCAGGTGTATGGGCATGTACTTTCGCCCGGAACAGTCCTGCACGCCGGAGAGATATACGGATTTCTGATGGCCGGAAAGTTTATCCTGAATACAGGCAGCACGGTCTTTGTCAATCATATTCGGGATGCCACGATTTCGCAGCCAGAGCTTTCATCCCGGTTTGCGGGGGGCTTGTATATACGGGGTGGGGAGGCTTTTTCGGTTGTGGAGTGGTTGGAGGAGTGAAAACCCGCTGCGGTTTTTTCTAAAAAAATGCGCTTCAGCAATCCAAATGGGCTAGCCAGGGCTTACGCGCGCATTTACTCTTTAGGCCGAAAGACTTCTTTAGGTACTTCATTTATGGTTCTTGCCACTTTTTCCCAAAAAGTGGCGCAAAAAATCCAAACGGGCTAACCAAGGCCCGCCCGCTGTCCGTCCGCGCGCGCCCGTTTAATCTCCAGCGCACAAGCTTGTAGCTTAAATCCCTTGCAAGTATTACGCCTCTTCATGAAACCAAGTCCCCCTCGCGCCAGGCTGAGGCGCCGGGCCGAGGGGGACGATTTTGCTCGCAAAA
>CAYGTH010000698.1:0-3698 GCA_964352745.1 uncultured Bacteroidia bacterium | reverse complement strand
CCATCATTTTGGCGTATCGGATTCTGTTTTTACGGAAATTGGTCAGGGTCCACAAGACAATGGATTGTGACGAAAAGAGCAGGGATACACTTTCGCGGTTGCCAGTTCCGGGCCAGAGTTCCTGCTGGGAAATCAGTCGGTGAAGCGCACGGCGAATGGCCTGAAATAAAGTACGCCCCAGGCTGTAATCAATCCAAATAACCGTATCGACGGCTTCCCATTTGATCGGGATGGTGCGGGTATAATTGCCATCGAGTACCCAACATTTGCCCTGGAGGGCTTGTTTGAGTTTTGGGAAAAAGACTTCATCTGAGGGCTCCTGCCAGTTTTTGCCCCAAAAGACCGCATCTATCTCGATATAGGGATAGTCGAGAGTTGCTGCCAGTTGCTTTCCAATGGTAGATTTTCCGGAACCACTTGTGCCGATGATATTGATTTTTTTCATACAGGGATGGATGCTTGATCCCGATATACCTTTTGATTGCTTTAGCTATAACACAGAGAGGCACGAAGGGGGCACAAAGTACGTACAACTACGACTTATTCATCCGCTACCCGCACCAGGTCCAGGTCATGGAAGTCAAAGCTGAAATCAATATTGGGTGAAATGCCTTTCATCTTAATGCCCTGGGCTGTGCCTTCTTCGTCCAGGCTAAACATGGCAAAAGCATCGCAATTCATATCCTGATATTCCCACTTGATGGCAAAGGTATTCGCCTTATAAAAATGCATGGAGCCATTGAGTTTTGGGGAGCGATGGGAAGTGAACCAGAGTTGATCTTCCTTGAGAGAAACTTCGACCTTGCCAAACCAGGCATCTTCATACACACCGATGAAATCATTCTGCTGAATATGAGAATCATCAGTCTGTTCGACGGTTTCCCACACTTGCTGGGTTACAGAGTCGGCATTGGTTTTTCGGGAGGCAAAATAGGCAGCGTATTTATCGATCCAGCCATTATCGTCCAGCCCCCAATAGGCATCCAAAATTGTTTGAGAAACTGAGATGAATATGCCTGCACCATCATCGCTGGTATTGGTTAATACCACAATTCCCAAATTTAGATCCGGCACCATCACTGTTTTGGACAGCATACCCGGCAAACCCCCGGTATGAGATACGACCATATTCCCTTTCATATCTGACAGGTCCCAGCCGAGTCCATAGCCCGCAAAATGTGAATTATAGCGGGGATTGGGATTCGCATCCAAAACGGTGTGAATCTTCCACATTTCCCGCTGACTGGCTTCGGTGAATAAGGTGTTTTTCAGGCTGTCGCCATATTGGCCGTGATTCAAATGGACCAACATCCAGTTACAGATATCATCGACATTCGCATAAATCCCGCCTGCTGCTCCATTGATCATTTCTGCAAAATCGGGTAATACTTTCAACTCTGCGGCTTCAGAGGAATGGGGATTGGCCAGATTGCTGCGGTCTTTCATATAATCTAAGCCGGGATAGCTTTGGTCCATATTCAGGGGCTCAAAAATTCGTTGGGCTACAAATTCCTCCCAGGACATCCCGGAAACCCGTTTGATGACTTCGCCCGCCACTACATATAAGAGATTGTCATAATCGAATTTTGTCCGAAAGGCAGAAACGGGTTTGAAGTGCTGAAAACTTACCAATAGGTCGTCAATGGTAAAATCTGTTCCATCCGGAAAAAACATTAAATCTCCCACGCCTAATCCCAGGCCACTTCTGTGCGTGAGGAGGTCCTGAATGTTGAAGTTTTCCGTCACATAAGCATTGTACATTGTGAATTCCGGAATATGATCCTTGACTTTATCGTCCCAATTGAGTTTCCCGTCTTCCACTAACAAGGCCAGGGCGGTAGTGGTGAAGGCCTTACTATTGGAGGCGATTGCAAAATTGGTGTGTTCATTAACCGGACTTTGAGTGTTGATCGATTTGACACCGTAGCCTTGGGTATGAATGATTTCTCCGTCCTTCACGATCCCTACCGCGACACCCGCGACATTGAATTTGGTCATGGCTAATTGGACCAATGAATCGACCTGAGCGGAAGTCATTTGGCCGAAACAGACCGCCTGACTTGAGAGGAGTAAAACGAGGAAAAAAAGGAAATTCAGGAGTATGTTTTTCATAAGGATCTGATGAAGGGGGCATGAGGATAATGCTGAATCCTTTATTACAAGTCTATAAATTCAATTTGTTTCCATTCTCCATCGATGGAATCATTTTGCTGCGGATTGCCGGGTGTACTTCTGCCTTCCAGGATGTAGCGACTCAGTAGCGATGTGAGCTGGGCTACTATTTCGGGATTTTCATGTTGGAGGTTGGTCGTTTCGCCGGGGTCGGCTACCAGGTCATACAATTGAATCGGAGGTAAGGTGTCAAGGGCTTCCTGGTCCCTATTGGGTCTTGGAAAACTCCATCCGCCTGATCCACCGGTCATAATGAGCTTCCAGTTTTCTTTCCTGATGGCAAAATTCCCATTAATAGAATGGTGAATCATGTCAGGCCGTTGGTGTTGTTTTTCGGATTTGGGATCCATCAGGGGCAGCATAGAAAAACTGTCCTCCCCTTCGGTATCTGCGAGGGAATAGCCTGTGATATCTGCCAGGGTAGCCATCAGATCGGTTGTGCAAACCGGCCGATCAGTGCGGGTATTTTGTTCGATTTTTGCAGGCCATTTCATGATAAACGGAACGCGATGCCCCCCTTCAAAAATATCTGCCTTATGGCCTCTGTAGATATAACTCGGAAAATGCCCCATTTCTTCTAAATCCGTAATGCCGGCAGCGGGAGAGCAGCCATTGTCCGTATTGAAAATGATCAGCGTATTGTCTTCTATTCCCGCCTCTTTTACTGCAGCCATCAATTTGCCAACATAATCATCGACCATCATGACAAAATCTGCATAGGGATTGAGCCCACTTTTGCCATCCCACTCCTCAGTAGGTAAAATAGGCGTATGCGGAGAGGGGAGTGCCAAATACAGGAAAAAAGGCGACTCAGACTGGGCCTGTTCCTTCACATAGGCATTTGCGCGGCGGAAGAAATTTGGGGTTACATCATCATGATCAAAATCGCTACCCGTTGGGCCTTCTCTCCACCAGGAGTACTTTCCGGTATTAACCGTAACCGTATCGGGTAGGGCAGTTATCTGCCCATTTTCTACATAGACATAGGGCGCCATATCCAATGAACCCGAATGTCCATAGGCATATTCAAAGCCCAGATCATTTGGGGTATTGCTTACGGGTTGCGTGAAATCGATATTGTCAAAATCCGTTTTGTTCCAGCCTACGCCACTCGTGTCAACCGGACTCTTGAGCCCCCAGTCCCATCCCAAATGCCATTTTCCGATAAATGCCGTATGGTAGCCCTGGCTTTTCAGCATAGAGGCTACGGTGGTTCGGCTGGCAGGAATCAGCGCTTTTGATTTGCCAGTCAATACGCTTTGCTTGAGTTTGCTTCGCCAATTGTACCTGCCGGTGAGGATGCCATAGCGCGTAGGCGTACAGACGGAGGAAGAAGTGTGCGCGTCTGTGAAAATAAGCCCTTCACTCGCCAATTGATCCAAATGTGGGGTCTTGATTTTACTGTCGGAATTTAGTTTTCCTATATCCCCATAGCCCATGTCATCGGCCAATACATAGATAATATTGGGCGGCGGGGGCGGCGTATTTTTTGAGGTGCAGGCACTCAGATAGAGGGCGGCGAGTCC
>CAYGTH010000697.1:0-3704 GCA_964352745.1 uncultured Bacteroidia bacterium | reverse complement strand
CCGCCACTACCTGCAAGCCGCCATTCGTGCGGCGGAAGCGGGGCAACCCATTTCGGTTTCTCACACCCAAGCCATCGGATGTTTCATCGAATAATTACCGGACTGATCGCTTTGTTGGTCGCGATTGGGCTGAGCCACTGTGGTTCGGGGGAGTCCGCATCGGCCCCGGAGGCGGAACTGCCCTTGCCGGATACGGTCACGTTTGCGGAGCACATCGCCCCGATTGTGCACCAGCATTGTATGCCTTGCCACCGCCCAGGTAGTGCGGGGCCGTTTGACCTGATTGGCTATGAGGATGTTTTCAAGCGCAAAAAAATGGTGCGACACGTAACGGAGACCCGCTACATGCCGCCTTGGCCCGCTGACCCGGACTATCGCCATTTTGTGGGGGAGAAGGTACTGGCCCAACGGGACATTGACTTGATCGGCAAATGGGTGGAGCAGGGTGGTTTGCAGGGAGATCCTGCCCTTACGCCAGAACCGCCCCACTATCCGACGGGGTCTTACCTGGGCGAACCAGACCTCGTGATTCGCATGGACAGCGCGTTTTTCATTGCGGGAGACAACCGGGACCGCTTTCTCTTTGGCAAGATTCCCTACCAAATCGCTCAGGACACCTTCATCAAGGCCATCGAGTTTGTGCCGGGCAATGCGGAGGTGGTCCACCACATGAATGGCCACCTGATCAGCTATGATTTTGCCGCCAAGGAGAATGTATTTGAAGGGAAACGCATGGTGGATCGCGAAACTACCCCTGTCGAAATTGCCTATCCGCAACTCGGCCTGCTCAACGATGACGGGACCTACCCGACCCTCACCCCCCTGGTTTGCAACTACCTGCCGGGGGTGCAGCCCAGTCTGTACCCGGAAGGCATCGGCGGCTATCGCATGAAAGCCAAAGGCGCGATTTTGCTCAATGACCTGCACTATGGCCCTTCGCCCCTCGATACCTTTGACCAGTCCCAATTCAATGTGTTTTTTGCACCGGGACCACCGAAGCGGCCCACCATGGAAATCCAGTTGGGTACGCTGGGCATCTCGGACATTGTGCCGCCCCTGGTGATCTATCCGGATACGGTGATGGAATTCCGCACCCAGGCCGTGATTCAGCAAGACATTTCCCTGCTGACCCTCAATCCACACATGCACCTGCTGGGCAAGTCATTTTTGGCCTATGCCCTGCCGCCGGAAGGAGATACCATTCCGCTGATCCGCATTCCAGACTGGGACTTTCGCTGGCAGTATTTCTACACCTTCGAGCGGCCCATCCACCTGCCCAAAGGCACCCGCATCCAGGTCCAGGCCGTCTTTGACAATACCGTGGACAATCCCAACAACCCCTTCGACCCGCCGCAAGTCGTAGCCGAACGCAATGGGAGCATGCGCACCACGGACGAGATGTTGCAATTTATCCTGACGTACTTGCCTTATGAGCCGGGGGATGAGGAAATGGAGCTGGGGGGTAGCTTGCATGATCGGTGAATTTCATTCTTTGTTTGCAGCTTTCCTATATGCCTGGTCTATCAAGCCTGATATATAGCTGAAATCACTCAAGCCTTTTACAGAAACCTCATAATCCCCATTTCCAAGATGCCCAGTATTCGAAACGTCTTTAGCGATGTTTCGAGGGTCATCTAACTCGCCCTTATTGAGGTTCAACCAAATTTTAACAGCCGATTGCTGAAGCTTTACATCCACGAAATTGCCATTCTTAACAAAAGAGATGTAGTGCTTGTTGATTTTGAGTTCTACTCCCTCTTTCATAAGGATAAACCCCTTGATTTTCTCATAAGTTGCTACAATTTCTTTGTTCCTTATTTTTTCGAGATGATCAGCCTCTTCTATTCGCAGGGCTTGTTGAAGCCCATTTGTATATTGAGTTATCGTAGAAATCGTTCCTTCAATATGTCCGAGGGGGTAATCTACGCCAACACTATGGACCAATGAATTTCGGAGTTTCCTTAATTCATCAATCTCATTATGCTGAGTATTGTTTATCAAGTCTTTTTCTAAAAGGGATTTAAGAACTTGAAATATTCCGATTCTTGCACTGCTGGAATGCTTATCAGTATTCTGACGGTATAATGCGTATGCGGCATTTTCAAACTCTCTCCAGACAGTAATAAATGAACCAATCAACTTGTTATTTTCTCCTGCAACGGACTCTGTAACATCTTCAATATCTTCATCTGGCACGACTACTTCATCAAGCTTTCGGATCGCATCTTCGATATAATCCTGTATGCTATCAATAATTTCGTTTACTTCATTTAATTCACTTTCTGAAAAGCTTTTATTATGGGCTATTGCATTCCTGAGATCGTACAGCTTTTTCCATTTCTTATCGAGATAATCTCCGGAACACTCTACTATTTCCTCAAAATATTTGGTCCAATTACTGACAGGAAGCAAAGACTTAATCTCTTCAATACCTGTATCATTTAGATTTTTTGCGTTCCTTAATTTTCTAATCAAACCATCCTTGTGGGCTGGATAATTCTCGCTGAATAAAAAATTTCGCAATTGAATAAAATCTACATTATTCAGAATATTAACGTCCTTATTATTAGGGTTGGTAGATTTTTTTACGTCCACCGGCATCCTATCCTTGTCCCAACCCATGCCGAGGTTTACCAGCATGAACTTGGTCAACAACTTTCTCATCAGGTTCTCAATATAATTGATCCGCCCATAAGCCTGTTCAGAATAATATCTTGAAATATCGTCCCAGATGATATGTTGGGTTTTATTGATCAGAGAGAGAGTTCCTCGAAGTTTTCTAAGTGCTTTCGTAAAAGCGGGGATTTCAGAAGCCTCATCTACCCATGTTCTTATTTGGAAATAAACTTGTTTTTTTCCAGTCGCTATATTCCCTGAAGAAATTTCGTAATTGAACTTGAAACCGGAGACATCAATCTGCTCTCTTCCAATCGAGAAATCTGAATCAGATTGAATAAGACTTTTTAATGCTTTTACATTCGAGCAATTATGCTGCTCAACGATCACAAGGTATTCGACTCTATACATCTGTAAATTTTAAGCTGGCTAACATGATACGACTCAATATTGTGGCAATATACCACAGAGTCGCAATTTATCACTGATAAAAAAAAGAGAATAATCGATTATCAAGGCTGATTTATCCTGACGTACTTGCCTTATGAGCCGGGAGATGAGGAGATGGAGCGGGGGGGAGGGGACTTTGCCCATTGATAGGCATTGTTGAGACACTTCTTGTTGTTAATATCCAATTACTTCGTCTCGGCGAAAAATCACCAGATTGCTCCCGCCTTCAAAAGCAGCAATTACTTCATGAAAATATTGATCGAATAGCTCTAGCAGCTCCGCATTTCGAATGTTGCCAAACTCGATTAACAATACTTTGGGGGGTGCGCCTCTGAGAAGGTAATGCTCAGAGAAATCTGAATCTTTGGTAACGACAGTTCGTTCTTGTTCTGTTGCGATCAAGATGATTTCATCATCGCCTAACAGATGCCCTTCCTTCATCAAAGGCAGTGGTATGGACACTATCATATCCTTGCTCTGCGAGGTATGTGGCCAATCGAGGCGGCAATTGAGTGTCAATGATGAACTTCACGCACTGAGATTTCGGATGGTTCGGGTATTGGCGATCAAGGCTGCGTATTTCAGGCTAGCAGCCTGTCGGACTTCTCGCTGACAACTTTCCCAAGTTGTTTTTATGG
>CAYGTH010000696.1:0-3712 GCA_964352745.1 uncultured Bacteroidia bacterium | reverse complement strand
ATTCAGCACCATTCTGAAAAACAAATTCCGTACGATTGCGACGGCATTTGGGGTATTTTGGGGGATTCTGATGCTCGTGTTATTGTTGGGGGCTGGGCAGGGGCTGCAAAATGGAGTAACCAGTAGTATGATCCTGGATGCGACCAATAGCATTTGGATTTTTTCTGGCCGCACAACCCTGCCTTACAAAGGCATGTCTCCAGGCCGCAGGTTGAAATTTACCGAAGACGACCTGGCCATGATCAGGCAGCAGATCGACGGAGTTGAGTTGATGTCTCCTGAGAATCAGTTGCAGGGAGATTTTCAAATCACGTTTCAGGGGAACGCAGGATCTTTTCAGGTGTTTGGAACTGACAAAGACTATTTCAAAATCAAAATTTATCAGGAATACCTGGCTGGGCGGAGGCTCAATCTCAATGACAATATGGAAGCCCGAAAGGTATGTGTGATTGGCGACCGGGTTGCGGAGGTCTTGTTTTCGCAAGATGAAGATCCGATCGGAAAATATATCAGCATTAAAGATGTGAATTTCAAAGTCGTGGGTCTGTTTCACGACGAAGGATGGGGCGGTCAATTTTCAGAGCGGGTATATATTCCCTTTCGGGCCTTTCAGCGATCTTTTAATCCGGATAAAAGTGTTACGCTGTTTGCCGTTACAACGAAAGAAGGGGTATCGGGAAAGGGTCTGGAAAAAGAAATTATGACCCTGTTGGCGCAACGACACACAGTTCATCCTGATGACAACCAGGCTTTTTGGTCTCACAATCAAGAGGAGCAATACACCTCGATTATGAACCTGTTTTTAGGAATAAAGTCATTTGTCTGGCTCGTCGGAATGGGAACTTTGTTTGCGGGGATTGTAGGGGTAAGCAACATCATGATCATCGTGGTCAAGGAGCGCACAAAAGAGATCGGGATTCGAAAAGCCATAGGCGCTACGCCCTGGTCGATTATCAGCATGATCTTATGGGAGTCGGTTGCGATTACTTCGATAGCGGGGTATATGGGCCTGTTTTTTGGCGTACTGTTGCTGGAAGCCCTGAGTTATATCATGGCAATTACAGATGCTGATATTGAATATTTTTCCAATCCGGAAGTGAATTTCCAGGTAGCAATTGCTGCCATCATCGTATTGATCCTCTCTGGCGCAATCGCAGGCCTGTTTCCCGCGATTCGTGCGGCCCGGATTAAGCCGATCGAAGCTTTGCGGGCAGAATAGATAGAAGAGGAAAGATGGAAGACAGAAAGACATTAGCGTTTAGAGGCCACTAATTCCAACTCTTAACTTTTAACTCAGAACCCTTACCTAATCCCCCTTTTAAATGCTCGATATAGACAAATGGTATGAGATTTATCTGACAATCAAGAAGCATAAGCTGCGCACCTTGCTTACGGCTTTTGGGGTGTTTTGGGGGATCTTTATGTTGATCCTGTTGTTAGGGGCAGGGAAAGGCCTGGAGAATGGGGTCATGCGGGATTTTGATATTGCCAAAAACACGGTGTTTGTCTGGACCCGTCAGACGACTGTGCCTTATAAAGGATTTCAACCCGGTCGCTCTGTCCAATTGCAGAATTCTGATATTGATCTGATCCGGCGTGAGGTTCCGGAAGTGGAGGTGATTGCCCCTCGTTTGCCGGTCTGGGGAGATTTTGTGGTTGAGCGCAAGCAAAAGAATGCCTCTTTTCAGGTGATGGGAGATGATCCCGGGTTCTTGAAAGTAAAACCGATGATCATTGATGCTGGGCGATTTCTCAATAGAAAGGATATCCTGGATAGGCGAAAGGTCGCGATAATCGGCAAGCGCGTGCGGGAAGTTTTGTTCGAGCCGACAGAAGACCCCATTGGAGAGTTCATCACCATAAAGGGAGTTCCTTTTAAGGTCGCGGGTGTCTTTTCTTCTCAGGTAAAGGGTGAACAAAGCATAGAAGACAGCCAGATGATTTTTATTCCTTTCTCTACTGCACAGATCGCGTTTAATATGCCCAATCGGGTCGGTTGGTTTGCATTTATTCCCAAAGAAGGCATTCCGGCTGTGGTCATTGAAGAAAAAGTGAAGGCTACCCTGGCAGCCCGACATAGCATCTCTCCGGAGGATCGGGGGGCTTTTGGGTCTGCGAATATCGAACAGGAATTTCAGGAAATCAGTAATCTGTTCATTGGGATTCGGGGCTTTAGTTGGCTGGTAGCGATCGGTACCATCATCTCAGGGATGGTGGGAGTGGGCAACATCATGATGATCATTGTCAAGGAGCGTACCCGCGAAATCGGTATCCGGAAATCACTCGGGGCAAAACCCTGGTCGATCATTAGCATGATTCTGATGGAATCGCTGACCCTGACGGGAGTCGCTGGCTATGTTGGCTTGCTGCTCGGAGTGCTGGCGATCGAAGGCGTGGATTATCTCCTGGTAAATTTTGAAATGGAGGGGGAGTTTTTTGCAAATCCGGAAGTGGATTTTCCAGCGGCGATTTCAGCTATCATCGTATTGTTGATTGCAGGCGCAGTGGCCGGACTAATTCCCGGAATGCATGCGGCCCGAATCAATCCGGTACTGGCATTACGGGATGAATAGAGGAGGAAAACCATTTTGTCGCATAAAGAACAAATCTTGTCCCAAGAGCATTAATCCCAATAAACAATAAGCGTTACCTTAGAATAGTCAAAAATTTAAGTTTCGTAGAAGGAGGGACATCCAACACGCATGGGGAATTATTCCCCAAACCGGGACGCGCAAACCCCGGTCGCGTAGCGGAAGTATCCTCCTTTTTTTTGACGAAACTACTTTTCCACTACCTGTAATTCCTGTAGGTTCATAGAGAAGTGATCAGAAATTAAAATATCTCACTAAACTCATACACGCCTTTTTTTCCCGCCATCCACTCTGCGGCTACAACTGCCCCCAGCGCAAATCCACGCCGATTGTAGGCATGATGTTCGATCGTAAGGGAGTCAATCTCCGAAGTATAGCCCACCTTATGGCGTCCAATGATTTCTCCACTCCGAATAAAGCCTACAGAAAGCTCGTGATCCTCCGGTGCGCGGGTTTGCAGGGCATCCGTAGCGACTTCCGTTTTGCGATCAAGATGAGCCAGCACCTGGCTTGCGAGGGAATGTGCAGTGCCGCTGGGGCCATCGGCTTTGTGGCGATGGTGTTGTTCTTCGATGTAGCAATCGTATTGCGGGTGTCCGTTCATCCATTTGGCAAGTTGTTGATTGAGTTTGAACAACAGATTCACGCCAATGGAAAAATTGGAACTATACATCAAGCCGCCACCTGCAATCTCGACCTGAGAACGAATCTCCGATAGCCGATCGTACCAGCCCGTTGTGCCTGTTACCAGCGGAATGCCTGTATTCAACACGCGTACCAGATTGGCGTCAAAGCTATTCGGATGGGTGAATTCAATGACAACATCGGTATTGTCGGGGTGTACCAGGTTCCAGTCTTCGATATTTTTGATATCTATATGAAAAGAAACCTGATGGCCCCGGGCTACTGCTTCCTGTTCGACAGCCTTACCCATTTTGCCGTACCCCAGCAGGGTGATTGAGAGAGGAGAAGATGTGTCCAAAAATGAGAATGGTTAAGGTGGAAAATCAACACTTAAAGGTAAGGGGAATCTGCGAATGTTGGAAGGGGAAGTTTGACTAAGCATTCAAACAGAACAAAAAGCACGAATGAAATTCGGTCGATTATTTTGTTCGAGAAAG
>CAYGTH010000695.1:0-3713 GCA_964352745.1 uncultured Bacteroidia bacterium | reverse complement strand
CGGCTGATAATGGGCTTTTCCCCCACTTCAACAAGGTCATAGGTTTCCAACACAGTAGCTGTTCCGACAGTATATCGAATCACAATTCGGTCATCGTGGCGGTACAGTCCTTTGTAGTGCGCCCAGGATTTGGGTAAGGGGCCAAAGGGCCTGCCATCAGAACCGATGATTCTCGGGTCGTCAAATGAACCGGTCTCGGGATCTGCCCAGCCGGGCGTAATGGGGTTCGCAAATTGTTGTTTGCCGACCGTCCGGGGATACACATTGTGCTGGTCATCGAGGAGGATATCTTCCCAGTCGATAAATCCCTCTCCTGTCCAGGCTCCAACAAAGCGAAGGAGATCATGGTCAAACATCGCAAAGGTATTCCCCGCTGCAATCCCTCCACCCCCCGGATCGAGGCGCATGGCAATTCCCTTATAAGCAAAATTCACCTGGCTGTAGTCTTCATTGGGCAAGGGAGCTCTTTTTCGGGAAATGACCTTAGGGGGATCGGTCGAATCCGCCATTTCATAACAGCGAATCAGCCAATTCCCATAATCCATCTCAGCCCAGGGTCGATAGGGTTCGGGAATGGGGCCTTCACTCTCTCCTGTTGGCAAAGTCGCCAGATAGTCCTCATTTATTTCGATGTATTGATCCGGATTATGCTTTTTGATCAATTCCTGCCGGATAAAGGCGATCACCTCATATTTCTGACTGGGGACCAGCTGTGGATGCGGTGGCATTTGCCCAAATCCCCGGGTAACTGTCTGGTACATGGAATAGGGATCCGCGCCATTCTTGAATTCGTCTTTCCAAAATTTATTTGAATTGGGCAGGGAGCCGGGTTGCTCGTTATTGCCGTGGCACGCGTAGCAGGTGGACCGGTAAATGGCGGTTGCCCGATTGCGCATGCCTCCGTCTTTATCCCAATTCAATTCCTTCCCGATCAGGGTAGCGTGATCGATGTTTTGTTCGTATTCGGGAATGGCAGATACCGATAGGAGATAGTCGGGCTGATCGGTTTCCGGCTTTTCAGTGGGGCTACAGGCTGCTACGCATATAAGTAGCATGGCGAATCCTCTGAGCATAAGGCTGTGCATTTCAGGTTGGTTTGTTGGGTGAATATATGCATTTGAAGGGAAAGGTGCGAAGGGAGCCTGCGGCTGGGGCGCTTTGAAATTGAACACAGAGACACAGAGGCACTGAGAAGATTTTTTCCTTTGCGGCTTGGCGACTTTGCGTGAGACAAAACAGGGGATTGCAGACAGAAGAGGCATCCCAGGCATAGTTTTGTCGAGAAAAAAATCAAAAGTGGCAGTTTTGGGTTATGTAGCTAATACCTGAGGGCTGATCTATAAAATGGATATCAAAACGTCGGCCTGCTTACGTTTAACATTCCCGAAGAAGCCGTATATTTCTATTCTTACCTTCACCGACCATGAGCACTTCTACTTCTCTCCATTTTGCCCTAATCATTTGCTTGCTTGCAATCGCTTGTCAGTCCGGTCCTGGCGATCCTCAGCCTACTCCTCGCGTTGTTTCGACTACTATCAAGGTCGGGCAGCAGGAGACAGAAACAGGCTACACCCTGGAAATGAACATTCCCTGGAAAACGGTTGGGCTTAGCGCGGCAGCGGGTTTGGAATTTGGGTTTGAATTGTTTTTAATTGACGATGATGACGGGGGGCGCAAAGACGGCAAATTGAGTTGGCATACAAAGCCCGGCACCGATGAAACGCCTATACCTGCAAAATTTGGTGAGCTACGGCTGGCAAATGACCTAACAGGCGCTGATAGCTTATCCATTCCCTTTACGACTGAAACTATTTTCATCAATGGCGTTGCTGAATCCTTTTGGGAGGACGCGCCCACTTTACCCATTCAGAACCTGGTAGGAGGAATGGCGAGTCAACCCGCAGATCTGTCCGGCTATTTCCAGGCCGTTTGGGACACGGCTTCCTTGTTTTTATTTGTCACGATTCAGGACGATAGCCTGGCAGTAGATTCTCGAAAATTGAACTGGGAAGATGATGGGATTGCCGTGTACCTGGATCCTGAACTGGCGCGGGAAACTGAGTTTAATGAAGGGGTTACCTTTGGATATCGCATTCTCCGGAATAAAAATGAGGTCCTGGTAGATGATTTTCCGCTCGCTCCTAGCTGGACCGTCAATACCTTCGAGGTGTATGATGGGGGGACCGGAAAAGATGGGATTCCTTCTATTGATCAACCCGTCTTTATCGCTGCGGATGAGGCCAACTATCTACAAGAATCAGCCCTGGTGATCGGCTATGTCAATGAAGGGGTTCCACGGGCTTACCCGCATGAAATCCTCGATTGGCATGAAATCGTTAACGATGAGGTAAATTCATTTCCCTATACCATTTCGTACTGTCCCCTCACAGGTTCGGCGCTGGGCTGGAATCGTACGATTGCTGGCCAAACGACTACTTTTGGGGTATCGGGATTACTGTACAACAACAACCTTATTCCTTATGACCGGCAGACCAACAGCAATTGGTCTCAGTTGGGAAGAGACGCTTTGTTCGGTGCCAATCAAGGGCGACGGCTCCCCACATTTCCGCTCATAGAAACCTCCTGGAAAACCTGGAAAGAGATGTTTCCCACTACAGAAGTCCTTTCCCGCGAAACGGGCTATGACCGAAATTACGCCCGATACCCTTACGATGATTACCGCACAAATCATGATGCGATTATTTTTCCGCTCCAACCGGATGATTCACGTCTGCCCCGCAAAACACGGGTTCACGGGATTATTATAAATAACCAGGCAAAAGTCTATCAATTCACCAAGTTTACAAGTTCTGCCACCGGGATCATCCATGACGAATTCCAAGGCTTACCGATTGTACTGGCCGGGAGTAGTTCCCGCAATTTCATCGTTTCGTATGAACGCATATTAGCAGATGGCACCAAGCTTACTTTTTATCCGGATTCAGACCCGAATGACCCTTCTGTCATCATGCGCGATCAGGATGGCGACCTGTGGAATATACTCGGCCAGGCGGTCTCCGGCCCCCGGATGGGTACGCAATTGTTGCCTACTGAGTCCTTTTCGAGTTACTGGTTTGCTATAGGGGCTTTTTATCCGGGCGCGGAGATATATTAGGGGAGAATAAGTACTGGTCAGGCGAATCCAAATCGCCTGACCAGTAATATTAACCCCGTAAAACAAGCCCCCTCATTCTCCCCGCAAATCCTCGACATCTAAGCCATGCTGCTTAGCGGTGCGAATCAGATAGGGGTTTTGCGCAATCAATCCTCCGAGGGTTTCCATGTCTTGTTGAAAGTCCATTCGCAGGTCTTCATGCATTTTGTCCAGGAGACGAATGAGTTTGAGGGCGCGCTTAATGACGTAGTTACATAAGGTCGCACTCTTGCCAGGCGGTCGATCTAATATCCGTGTCCCACAGCGGCTCAGTGCACCGTTGAGCATCTGAAGATTGAGAGAAATATCGCCATATTTATCCTTGGTAGCCTGTACATGGCGGGTAATTTCACCACTCAGGGTACGAAGGTCTATGAGCAGGTATCCGGGTGAGTAATAAGTCTTTTGGGCATGTTCCAACCCTTCCTCGATCCTGACTTGCATGTCAGCCCGGCGCTCTTCCTGCGAGGTTCCCGATTCCAGCAGTTCAAATTCTAATCGATCCACCAAGTTTGAATTGCTCGGGATCAGGCGAAACAGCAGCTTATTCTTTTCCGCA
>CAYGTH010000694.1:0-3717 GCA_964352745.1 uncultured Bacteroidia bacterium | reverse complement strand
TTGGATGGCTGCCATCTGTTGTCTGTTGTCTCTTGTCTGTCCTCTGTCCTCTGTTCTCTGTTGTCTCTTGTCTGGTGTCTGTCATCTGACTTAGGCGTTGGCAAGACTGATCAGGGTTTGGGCCCATTGTTCGGGAGTAATTTGCAGGGCCAGTTCCGTACTTTTTTGTCCCATTTTCAGTAATTCTTCATCAGTTAATTGCGTGATGCACAACAAGGCACCTTTCAAAGACTCCTGATGATTCGCCTGATGCCGAAATCCATTAAAGCCATCCCGCAAGAATGCATCTCCTGCTCCACAGGCATCTGAAATAATCAGCGGGAGACCCGCTGCTGCGAATTCATGCACCACTACCCCCCAGGGCTCTTCCCGGCTCGGTAGTACAAAAGCACCAGCTTCTGCTGCCAGAGCAGGCAATTCCTCGGGCTGTACAAAGGGCAGCACCTCAATGCGTGAATTTGACCGAATAGATTCTGCTACTTCTCCTTTTCCCACCAACCGCAACCGCCAATCGTGCTGATCTGCCGTTTCTACAAATGCCGCACATAATTCATCAATTCCCTTATGCTCCATCAACCGCCCAACATATAAAAAGGTATGGGGAAAATGTGTACTTTTTGCCGCTTGATATTGCGTGGCTGCTCGTTGAAAGAAATCGACATCCGCGCTGTAATACCCTAATCGAATGTGGTCATGTGCAAATCCCAACCTTCGGGCATATTCGTATTGCCGTAATCCGGCGACCCACATAAAATCAATGTATCGACGGATATACCAGGGGCTGATCCAGGTTGCAATTCGCTGGCGGAGGTTCCCATTCCACTGGTTGTCCATGCCTGCAATGACCGGAATATTTTTTTGCTTCAGCTGATGTGCAATCTTCAAATAGCCTTTGTCCAGCCAGCCGGTTACAAAGACTACATCCGGTGCAAAAGCGATACACTTCGCCTCCAGTTCATTCTCTTCTATCGCTTTTCGATCGATCACCGTAATCCCATCCGGAAAATCAAAATCGAAGGGCGCTTCAGCATTCACGGGCCACCGTACGAGCATCACCTCCACCGAAGCGGTGCGAAGCAAGGCTTCCACACAAGCCAGAAAGTATCCGGCAATTTCGGTGTAGAGGAAGAGGATTTTCATGGGTCGGTCGATTGGGTTTGAAGTTTAAGCTCCGGGTAAAGCATAATGATTATGATAGTAATAAGAAAGTGAATGGTAAAAGCATTCAACGACGAATTCAACCAACTCTCAAAGTTCGCTGAAATCAACATGGCTATGATAAACGGCCATTTAAATGCCCTGTTTTTCATCGTACGGAAGATGGCAATCAAAAATATGACGAAAAAAGTGAATCCTATAAATCCGTTATTCATCAAAAAGGTCAGGTAAGAATTATGTATTCCCCCCTGATGCTCTGTCATTAACAGCATTTCGGCCAGTTCATGAAAGAAATGAGACTCATATGCAAACCCCCTTCCGATCCAGGGGTTTTCTAAAATCTCATTCCACCCCAAACCCCAGGCAAGAAACCGCCCCGTACCCGTCGCGATAGATTCTATCCTCAAGTATTCACCCAGACCAAATTCATACGCCAGACTTTTTAGGTCTACAACCGCAAAAAACAAAGCGATGGAAGGGATCACAATTAGCCAAAGGCTTGTCGTTGCAATCTTGCTGCGCCGGTAGAAAAAATGAAGCATATAAAATATTCCAATCGTTCCCAAAGCTGTTCGGGACCGACATAACAATACTGATATGATCAAAAAAATGAGAACGATACTCATCTCATTTTTCTGTTCTGAGAAAAGATCTAGCGCGATTAACACGATAGGAAATACAACAGTAGCATATAATCCCAATCCATTGGGGTTCCCCAGCAATCCCCTATACCGTCCTACCAAAAACACCAGTCCGGGATTCACAATCACAAACATCAACCCTAATGCAAATACGACTAGGCTTGAATAAGCAATATCCAGAATCAATTGGCCTTTATTTTTTCGAAAATTATGTGGGAAATAGTGAAGAACTATGAATAACAGAAAAAAATAGGAAAACATCTTTGCCATTGAGGTTCCTATTTGGGGATTGCGCAGGCTTCCGAAAAATGAAATCACAAAAAATGGCAAGGCGAATAGGATCAAATAGTTAAAGCGATATTTTCCCTTAGCAATCTCATAAACAGTCCTAAAGGTGATTAAGAGAATACCCAGAATCCTTAAATTCTTCATGAATAGCAGGTCATAGGCCCTGCTATCTCCCAGAATCAAAATAAATAACATAGCGATGATCACTACATTATCCTGGCCCTTACTCATCCAAAACCCCATACTGATCATCAAGATCAAATAACTGATGGGTTCAAATAAATTGCCTCCCACATAAATCAGGGGAAAAAGCAAAAAAATGGAGCTATATGTTCTTAAATAGGTTAACAAACTTTATGATTATTGTCTATCATCAACGAATCCGAAAAACACCTCTTCATGATATCTGACCTTTCTATCATATGCTGATTTTAATTCCTGGCTTTTTCACTCGTTTGAATGTGCTGTAAGGTTTGCTCAATAATCCGATCCCATAAGAATTCCTGCTGCACTTTGGCGATTGATTGGCTTTGCAAGCACTGTAAGTCACCATCTGAAATGGCAATAGCTTGTTGTACCACAAGGTCTAGTTCCTTTAGTTTATCAATATCTATTAGCCACCCGTTTTCCGGTGATACCATTTCCCGTATAGCCCCTACATCTGTCGCGATGATCGCACAACCACTTGCCATTCCTTCCATAATCACATTGGGCATCCCTTCCGAATAGCTGGGACATACCAGAATGTCTGCTTCCTGCAAATGTCCTTGCATCACTTCCGGGTTCATGACCGTCCCATGATAATGAATATGGGCTAAGGCTAATCGATGTACTTCCGGGATAGGGCCAATAAAATGGAATTCAAATTCGGTAGAATTTCCTATCCGTTCTAAAGCTGCCGTTAATTCCTGAATGCCTTTTCGCCTTTCATATCGTCCCACAAAAACCAATTTACGGGGTACCTTCGGCTGGGGTATATCTGGTAGAAGCCATTGAGCATCTATGCCGGTAGGGATTTCCCAGATTCGGGATTTGGGCACCCCAATTTGTTCAATTATGGTGCTAATCTTACCTCCATAGGAGAATACATAGTCGGCTGCCAAGCTGTTATATCGGACGGGACCGCGTAACATATAATGTTGAATCCGGGTTTTCCAATTAGGGGGCTTCTGATACATTTCATATCCATGAAACTTAATCCCAATCGGCGGGCAGGTTAAGCCCCTCTCCTTCTCCGCCAATAGCTTCCATGCAGCAAACCCTTTTGCGTAGATAAAATCGACCCCTTCCAGCCTCGGTTGTAGCACTCGGAAAATTGCCTCCGAATATTTATAAGAAGCGCGCAAATAATGTCCGGGTAATCGCGGTAATTGGGGAAATGGAATCTCAAATGCTTGAATATACGAACGCTCTTGAGCGGAAAAGGCCTCTTCCCAGGAAGGAGAGTCCGACACTGAAGGCTGGGGGTGGTACAAATCAATGTGGACTCCATTTTTCGCGAAATACTTGCACAGATAGTAGGAATGCTTTTGCATTCCGCCAATCACAAAAGGAAAGACTCCATCTGTCAGCAGCGCTATTTTCATAAATCCTGTTCCTGGCGACAAAATTTCGGGCCCTCTATTATGGG
>CAYGTH010000693.1:0-3717 GCA_964352745.1 uncultured Bacteroidia bacterium | reverse complement strand
CCTGCCGGCGGTTTGGTGAATGCTTGTATCTGCGCATCGATCCCATTTGGAATCATTTGGATTGAGTTGCTCAGTCGATCAAACTGATTCTCAATCCGCTGCTGCTCGTCCCGGCTTACCGCCACGACGACGGGAAGTCGGTTTACAGCCAATCGTTCGATCCACCCAAAAATCCGGGTATGCAGCCACCGGTCCATACTTTTTTGATTACATTGATATTCTTCCCGAATTAAGCCATGCAACGTCAATAGACAATTGGACAATTTCCCAGGTGCCACAACTGACCAGGCCAACCCGCTTCTCCCGTGAAAATGGATGATATCATACTCCGATGCATGTCTGTTCAACCACCGAAATACTTGCACATTAAAAGCCAGCCCATCCAGGGTCTTGGCAAGATACTTCAGTCGATAGCCTGGCAAGGTTGGCAATTCAATCAGGTTGCGGCCAGCAATGCTCCGCCGAACAGTGCGCAGGACAGGTTTCCCCCCTATCAGAATGTCCACTTCCATTCCCAGTGCGACCAATGCCTGACTGAGTTCCCATACGTGAGTCTGGATTCCCCCTTTGTAGGTAAAATGAAGCGCCTTACACACCAACAGTACTTTCATGATCACTCAATTCTCTTATGAGGCGTTCTTTTCTTCTTTCTTCAGCTATGCGATTTTCCTGAGTCGTTCGTTCACGTTTAGCGCGATTTACGCCCCCCAGTATCCCTAAGACGAGTGCCAATAAGACCAGGTCAAAGGGAAATCCTTCCCCCATCATGAGGACTGTCCATTTACCGCCTGATCCCCAGCGACCACGAGCATATCCCGTACTTCATCTTCCGGCGGTGGGGTGAGGTACCGGAGAATTTTCGCAGGCACTCCGCCTACTACGGCATAATCGGGTACGTCTTTCGTTACCACAGCGCCGGAGGCTACGACCGCACGCCGTCCAATTGTTACCCCCTTGAGCACCATGGCCCGGGTAGCAACCCACGCATAGTCTTTGATGATAATCTCCCCTCCTTTTCCACCGGCCTGACGATTATTCACATCATGAAAGTCGTCATCCATAATGATCACATGCGGCGCAATCCGGCAATGGTCTCCGATGATCACTTTATTATTGGCTGAAATCGTTGGGCCGTTGATTCGGCAATTACTGCCAATTTCCAGGATTCCCCGCTTCCCTACAGAGAGTCGCGTTTGGTTGACCGAGGACCATATCCGGGTCACATTTCCAATTTTGAGGGTCCCTTTATTGATGACTTTGGGTTTTTCCTGGGTGAATACGATCCGTCCCAGGCTGGTAGCCTTACGGAGGTACCAGCGGCTAATCAGCCAATTCGTTCCTAAAGATATCAGACGAATTCCCAAAATCAGATACACAACCAGGGAAGAAGTATCCTCCCCTCTCTCTTCTTTTATTTTTTCTATCTCTCGAAAAATCAGTTTCTTAATCATGGTCTTACTATTGTTTGAAATAAAAAAGTCCCTTGCTACTGCCCGGCACCTTCCGATTCCGGCAGTTCGTGTAAAGTGGTAGTAGAGTGCGGGGTGTGAATGAATGTCTTGTTACTCCCCTTGATGCGGAATAATGCCAGGGCCATTGAGCCAAAGGCATAGGGAAGCATTCCTAATGCGCGAAGGTATTTCGGCTGATACAATCTCCGGGGGATCGCCAGGGCAAAAGCCAGCACATTTGCAGCCAAAGCAGTCCCCCATCCCCAGGTCCATATCGCAGGGGCAAATACACTGGAAAGCGCAAACCCCAGAAATAATATCCCAGGCAGCATCAGCCTGGGAGGTAATACCATCTGACAGGCTTTGTCAAAAAAATCGATATTCCCTTTACGAACTAAGGCGCTTGCAGCCTGCACCCAAAACCGATTGGCGTAGTGAAATTGTGCAGCAATCCAGCGCCTCCGCTGGCGGGTGAAGTGGTCCCCTTTGCTGACCTTTTCATCGTAAATCCATGCATCGGGTAAATAAGCAACCTCAAGGCCCTGGCTGAGGAGTTTCAGTTCCAGTTCCTTGTCAAAGCCTCCAATAGCATCGACTCCTTTCATTACCTCCTTAAACATGCCATATTCGAATGCCATTCCCGATCCCACCAGTCGCGAAGAAAGGCCAATCGCCCGATGTCCTGATGAAAAAATCCGGTTATTGATTTCTTCACTCATCGCATCTAGAATCGCAAAGGGAGATTCCAGGTTTTTGGCCACCCGATGCCCCTGAATTGCCTGATGCCCAGCCTGGTAAGCTACATTCATCCGACTGAGCACATCCTTCTTCGCCAGATTGTCAGCATCCAAAATTAATGCGAGATCAAAGTCGTCCCCGATTTCATTCAGCGCGCAATTGAGCGCCTTACTCTTGGTGCTTTTTTCAAAACTCACCTCTACCAGGCGCAGCGGCATGGCACGCAGTTCTTCAAGAGAAGCCGGTTGTAAGCTATCCGCTATAATGACCAGCTCCCACTTGTCGGCGGGATAGTCCATCGAAGTCGTATACCGTGCAGTATGGAGAATCACAGCATCCTCTTTGTAAGCAGGGATGAATACTGCGATCCGCGCCTGCTTTTTCGTAGCGGGCAGCTTTTCGTCGCGCCTCGAACCGGGCAGGAAAGCCAGCACAGAGTAGCCAAACAGGTACCAGGCAGAAAGCCCCAGATAGGTAAGTACAAGCAGGTGTATGACAGTTAGAAAAATCATGCTTCGACGGGTTCAAGGTGGGTAACAATGGGATTTTGGGGAAGACGGAAATGCGTCAGGTTCCAACGGATACTGCGCCAGAGTGCCTGCCGATGTGCCTTGGAATGTCGAAACCGGACAAATTCCTTAGGCGTAACAATCAACCAGTAATAGATCGAGGCCAATACCTGCTGGAGGCCGCTGCGATTTCTTCGGAGGTACACAAATCGGTTTCGATGGAGGTATTCGGTCTTAAGCGGACTTAACGCGCCTGTAGAGGCTGAGACCTTGTGCCAGATTCGACTTCCGGGATGAAACATGATTTTGTATCCTGCCCGTTCGATCTGGGAACAGAGATCGTGCTCTTCGTAATACAAAAAATAGGGCGCGTACATGCCCCCAAACTGATCCAGTAATTCCTTGCGGAGCATCATGCAAGCGCCATTCGCAAAGCCCGTTTCCCGAATCTGATCAAACTGCCCTTTGTCCCGTACTCCATTCCCGATTTTCTTCCCCCTTAGGGTAATCGGGTGCATCCCTGTCGTGCCGGCAAATTGCAAGACTTCAGGGTCATCATAATAATACAGCTTGGGACTCACCACACCGACCCTTGGCTTCTCTTCCAGGAGGCGTACAAGTGGCTCCAAAAACTCCGGATCTACTTCCGTGTCATTGTTCAGCAGGAGGATATATTTCCCTTTACAATGCAGAAACGCCAGGTTATTCCCACCTGCAAATCCCAGGTTATCAGGGCTGATGAAGAGATTAATATGGGGAAAATCATGCTTCAGCGGCCGAATATCACCCTGAGTCGATCCATTATCCACGAGCAACAATTCCCAATTGGGATAGGTCAGCCGCTCCAGCGACTCCAGCATGATGCGGGTAAGTTCCGGTTGGTTATAATTAACCGAAACGATACTCACCAGCGGCCTGTTTTGATCCTTGTTGCTGGTTTCTGCGGGCGGCTCCGGAGTCGGATATTTATGATTCTGATTCATCTGATTTTATCTCTTGGTGAATGGATGAAAGGGAGG
>CAYGTH010000692.1:0-3723 GCA_964352745.1 uncultured Bacteroidia bacterium | reverse complement strand
CTGCTATGGCACCTATACGGTAACGGTCAGTGCGGCCGGATCTACCTGTCCGGGATATGCCGTTCAGATTCCTTTTTATACGGACCCGATTGCAGTCATCGAGTTGATCAGTCAGCCTATTTTTTGTGAACAGGACACGATTTGTGCGATTAACAAGAGTACCCCTTCTTGTGGGAATGTCGAATATTACCTGTGGGATTGGGGGAATTACGGCCCACAGTACGCCACAGTCGGACAAGACACCCAATGTCATGTCTTTGATTTGCGCGATGAAGATTTGTGTACCCTGACCGGCGTAGGCTTTGCGGACGGCGTAAAGCTGACGGCTGTCAATGGCTGTTTCACCCACTTTACCAATACGCAGATTACGATTAAGGCACGTCCTCAGGCGAGTTTCAGTTTTCCGCCAGTGAACTGTACCCCCAATGCGCAAGTACCTTTCTCCAATAGTACCTGCCCAAGCCACACCTTTATTACAGACCCAAGCACCTATGTCTGGGATTTTGGAGATCCGGCATCCGGAGCAGTAAATAATACCAGCACCCTCCCCAATCCCATTCACACCTATACGACTCCCGGCAATTACACCGTCACCCTCATCGCTACCAATGGATGTGGGGCCGATACCGCCACAGAAGTTGTTACGATCACGGCCTTTCCCGTAGCCAATGCCATTGCCGATACCACACAGGGATGTGTAGGCAATTGCATTGATTTCACCAATCAAACCACTCCGGCAGTAGGGGTCAATTATCTCTGGGAAATCGACCCTCCGATTGTATCATTTGGCAATGGAACTGATTCTTCTTCCTTCGAGCCACAGATTTGTTTCCTTACGCCCGATACCTTCACGATCACGATGACCGCTACGAATATTTGTGGAACTGATACCTGGACGGAAGGAATCAACATCTACTTACAGCCATTTCTGGAATTGGATTCGCTACCGGACAGTTGTGGCACCTTCGTTGCCATTGATAGTTTTGGGCTGAGTATCCTGGATTTTGGCTCAGCGGTGACGGATACAAACTGGACTTTTTCAACAGGTACCCCCGGTACCTACAATGGCCCTATCCCGCCCACAATCGAATTTGGACCGGGTACCCATACGGTCACCATTGACGCCACCAATGCATGTGGAACAGGCTCTGTTTCCCGGGCCTTCACAATTGATACCCTCACTAATCTGAATGTGAGCAATGATACGATCATTTGTGCGAGTGATACAGGCATTCAACTCAGCGGCAGTCCGGGCCCGGGATACTGGACGGGCGCAGGCGTAGATAGCAGTGGCTTCTTCATTCCTCCGGATACGGGTATTTTTGAATTGATTTTCAATTTTGAAGCGACGCGTTGTTTTGTGTATGATACCGTCCTGGTAACCGTAGTCGATACGCCAACCGTTACAGCAATGGGGGATATTTCCCGGTGTATCGGTCAGGATACGATCACCCTTGTCGCGGGTCCTACCGGTGGTTTCTGGGCAGGCCCGAATCTTATCAATGGCAATCAGTTTGTAACGGATACTGCCGGTATATTTACCTTCATCTACAGCTACTCGGATGCTATTTCAACTTGTCCGGGAACAGATGCCGTAGTGATCACGATTTTTGATTTACCGCCTGTCTCCGGAGGCTCGGATACCACCTATTGTCTCGTTCCGGATCCTCAGCAATTGCCTACTCCGAGCCCATCCGGTGGCGTTTGGCAAGGAACAGGGGTAATCAATCCTCTTGCCGGAATTTATCGCCCCGATTTGCAAGGCACCGGGGTTGACACGGTCACCTACACCTATATTTCACCCGACGGCTGTACCGGCATAGATACCTTGCTCGTAACAGTTGTAGTGGGCGACAGTGCAATCGCAGGCCCCGGTGATACCCTTTGTATCAATGCCGGAATAGATACGCTTGCAGGCTTCTCCCCAGTAGGGGGAGTGTTTAGCGGCCCTGGCGTCATCGGCACCAGCGCAGCTTACGATCCCCTTCAGATGACACCGGGTATCCTGAATCCGATTATTTATACCGTAGCACCTTCCACTAGCTGTGAAGCCGTTGATACAACTTTCATTTTTGTACTGGATTCTACCATTACCAATGCAGGCCCTGACCTGATTACGTGTGAAAGCGATGACCCCATTTTCCTAACGGGTTTTTCACCTTTGGCCGGTACATGGAATGGCCTGGGCGTAAATCCCATTACCGGCGAATTTGATCCTGCGCTGGTTCCCCCGGGTACAATTGACACCGTGTTCTATTCGATTACCAATGCAGATGGCTGTCCCAGTCAGGATTTCCGGACGATTCTTGTGGACTCTCTGCCTTCAGTTGATTTTACGCCTGTGTTGACGGGTTGTATTGGTAATCCGATTCCCTTTTCGCCGCTTTCTCCCAGCGCAGTTAGCCTTACCTGGAATTATGGAGACGGAACAGCAGTAACTTCCTCAGCTACCCATACTTACACCGATACCGGCACCTTTACCATTACCCTGATAGCTGCCAATGCAAGTGGTTGTGTGGATTCTGCCTTACAAACGATTGTGATTTCTGAGCCACCTGTCCCTGCCTTTACCTTGAGTACGAATAATGGCTGTGCCCCCCTGCCCGTTACAATTACGGATTTGAGTAATCCTGCTGGCGGGACATATTTCTGGAATTTTGGGAATGGGCAGACCAGTACGCTCCCTTCGCCAGGACTCATTACCTTTCAGCAAGGCAGACAAGACACGACCTATTATATCAGCCTGACGATTGTCAATGATTGTGATTCCATCACCGTAACCGACAGTGTCCTGGTACGTCCACAACCTCAAGTCAATTTTGGACCGAGTGTGCTCAGTGGCTGCTCGATTTTGCCAGTTGATTTTGCGAATGTAACCGTCGGCAATCCAGATAATTTTTTCTGGTACCTGGATGTTATTTCTCCCGGCACACAGTTCTCGACCGATAGTATTCCCCCCACTCAGTTTTTGTCTCACTTGCCGGATACCGGCTCGACAACCTACACCATTTTTTTGGTCGCGACTAATACCTGTGGGGCTGATACCTTGAGTCAACAGGTAACGGTAGTGCCCAATACGATCGATGCCTTCTTTAATGCGAATGTAACCAGTGGATGTGCTCCCCTGACGGTTCAGTTCAATGGATTTTCCGGAGCACCTTTCATCGGTTGGAGCATTGATGGCACTCAACCGACTATGAATAACCCCACCTACACCTTTGTAAATCCCGGGATTTATACGGTCTTCCATTATGCAAATAATGGCTGCAGTTACGATACCAACAGTACCCAGATCACCGTATTTCCAGCTCCGGCTGTAGATTTCAGCCCCGATACAAGTATCGTCTGCCAGGGTACAGGCCTGGGCTTCACCAATCTTTCCATTGGCACGACTGGCTATCTCTGGGAATTTGGAAATGGAGATACTTCCAATAGTATCAATCCGGTGTACAGTTACGATTCTGCGGGAACTTACACCGTAACGCTGACTGCGCTGTCCGATACCAATGCCTGTCTGGCAAGCCATACCGAAACGGTCACAGTGCTTCCGCCACCGCCAGCGAGCTTTGGACTTTCTGATACCGCAGGCTGCCCTTCTTTGTTGGTCCAGATGGCGAATACCCCTGGCAGTCTGAACTATTTCTGGAACTTTGGAGATGGCACAGGCCCCAGCATTCAGCAAAATCCCAACCACCTATATACACAGCCGGGCACCTATACGCT
>CAYGTH010000691.1:0-3734 GCA_964352745.1 uncultured Bacteroidia bacterium | reverse complement strand
TTTCCCTACTGAGTCAAATTTACTGGTATTAACTGCCACTCAGAGAGCCCTATTTGTCCCCCCTACAAAACAGGTCAGTTTTTCCCCGCTACCCACGGCTATGCAACCGGCTTTCTCCTTTGCTTTCGGGCAAATCGATTCTGGGTTAACAAGCATTTTATATGCTTTGCATCATGTTGATCAGGAGGGAGAATTTGGACTGAGTGAACTCTGGAAGTCAAGCGATATGGGGGCTGAATGGAAGCAGGTAAATCATCCTTTATTGGAAAATCAGGAGAATAACTACCTGCCGAGCTTTTCAAAAATTGCCGTTTCCCGTTTTGATGGGGAATATGCTTATCTGGTCTGTGATCGATTATTGGAGGACAAAGGAGAAGATACGTCGGGCCATTGGTATGGGGTCATGAAAACCACTGATGCTGGTAATAGCTGGGAATGGAGTATCAAAGCAGGAGGAGGGTCTTCGGATTACACGGTGCGCGATGGTAAAGAAGCCGAAAACATAGGGGATTCCTGGGTAAAGGAAGCTTTTGGGGGAGAATTCATTCGTTTTATTGAAGTCGGGGTAGCTCCTTATGATGGAAAGAAGGCCCTTGTAACGGATTGGTACCGGGTATTACAAACAAAAAATGGAGGTGATACCTGGAATGAAGCATACAGCGAAAAGCAGGAAGATGGTAGTTTTATCAGTCGTGGCCTGGATGTAACTACTGCCTATGGTGTGCATGTGGACCCTTTTGATCCTAAGCATATTACGATCAGTTATACCGATATTGGGTATCACCATTCCAAAAATGGGGGGAAATCCTGGATTCGTTCAGTGGAAGGCATACCCGTCGCCTGGGACAATACCTGTTATGGGATGGTGTTTGATCCGGATGTCCAGGGAAAAGTCTGGTCTGTCTGGTCGAGCTTGCACGATTTTCCCAGAGGAAAAATGACGAGAAACCCCGAATGGAAAAACTATGGTAGAGGTGGAGTGTGCGTTTCTGAAAACGGAGGTGACTCCTGGGCGGTCAGTTCCGAAGGCCTGGGGGAAAATTCGCCTGCAACTTCCATTGTGCTTGACCCCAATTCTGAACCCGGTAATCGCACCCTATATGCCAGCGTGTACAACAAGGGGGTATTCAAATCTACCGATGATGGCAAAACCTGGACCCTGAAAAATGTGGAGATTGAAGCTGCTGGAGGCTATTGGCAACTGGAACTCCAGCCAGCGGGAGGCCTTTTGCTCGTAACGACCCCTACGCCCCAACATCTGGATGAGAAAAAGGGGCGCGAAGTGTACTGGGGGGCGGTGTACCACTCTTCAAATGGCGCAGATTCCTGGGAGGAACTTCCTTTACCTGCCAATATCAAATTCCCCAACCACATCGAGACTGACCCGACAAATAGCGACCGTCTTTTGCTGAGTTGCTGGGGAGATATTACCCTCAGCGATCTGGTGGGCAGGGGGGTTGCAGAATCCACTGGAGAAAATACCCGTTTCGATCTCGACGGGGGGCTATGGCTTTCAGAAGACAAACGGCAACACTGGACTAACATTTTTGACAAAGAGGCATATGTATATGCCGCTACCCTCGATCCCAGAAAGCCGGATCATCTCTACCTCAATACCTTCAACCACGGTGCCTGGAAAAGCACAGATGGAGGTAAAAACTGGCACAAACTGCCCGGCTATGATTTCCACTGGGGGCATCGGGTGATCATTGATCCGTCCAACCGGGAACAGGTATATCTGACGACCTTTGGAGGCAGTGTATGGCATGGGCCGGGGTGAGATGCTACTCAACAATAGAGGCCTACAGATTGGCTTGGGGTCCATCCGAATTTTCGTAGCTTGCTTATGCCATGAAACCGTCTATTATGAAAATGCCTCACCTCCTTAAGGCGATTACTGTATTGCTGGTAATCGTATCGTTCACGCTTGTGTTTCAGAGTTCGCAGCGTATGTCTCTCACCCCTGATGAAGCCACTCATTTTCATTGCGGGTTGCAATACCTGCAAGAGGGGAATTATTCAGTCTGGCCCGAAAATCCGGTCTTATCTCGCCTTGTACCCGCATTAGGGGCGTATTCTCAGGGGTATCGTGCCCGTGATTTTGAATTGGAAGGAGAAAACCTGGGCTTCTGGGATCATTTTCTATACGCCTATCGGATGGACTATTTTCATGCAGTGGGAATCGATCAACCTTTGTTCTGGATCCGATTGCCTGTTATGCTGATGTTCCTGCTTTCCATGATACCGGTTTGGCTGTGGAGTCGTCGCTTGTCAGGAGAATGGGGGGCGTTGATCTCTATCGGCTTCTATGCCTTTACGCCTGTGATGATGGCGCATGCCGGGGTTTCCACGACTGATGTTACCTTTACAGCAGCGTTTGTATTACTGATGTGGGTCTTTTTTCGCTGGATCAATCAGGCATCTCTCCTGAATGGCCTTTGGTTGGGGATTGGGCTTGGAGTGGCGATGCTCACCAAGTTTTCGGTCTTGCCGTTTTTCGGGCTTGCGATGCCGGTGGCATTTTTTCTCAAATGGTACCTGGATGACCGTAACATGTATAAACCAACTGGAAAATGGGTAAAGGGATGGCTGTATAGTGGTCTCCTCGCCACAGGCGTAATGGCCATGCTAATCTGGGGGATTCATGGATTTGAAGTAGGCCCTCCGGGGAAGATTCCCGTTGTTCACTCCCTGATTGAAAATGGTCTTGTTTCGCCGATATTTAATCAGATCAATGTCCCTGCTCCAGAGTGGGTTGCCGGTTTATTGGTTTTATTGGAACACAATCGGCAAGGGATGACTGCTTATATGTTTGGGGAATTGAATGAAACGGGGTTTTGGTATTTCTACCCGGTAGGCCTTACCCTCAAGACGCCTTTCACGGCCCTCTTAATGGGAATTTTGGGAATTGCAGGTTTGATTCGACTTCCTAAAAACAAGTTGGATTGGGAAGTAGCAGCACTTTTTCTTATCCCCTTTGCGCTGATGATCTCTGTCATGACCAGCCATATCAATATTGGCGTAAGGCACATGATGGTGGTGTATCCCTTATTCGCGATTGGGGCTACTGCAAGTGCGATTGCCTGGCTCAAGACCTTGGGACAGGGAAAGAAACTAAGCTGGTATCTGCCAGCTGGTTTATTAGGATTTCAGGTGCTCATTGCCTTGATGGTATTTCCCAATTATCTCAACTATTTCAATCCGCTGGCAGGAGCGGAGCCGGGAGCTATCATGTCGGATAGCGATGTGGATTGGGGGCAAGGCCTGATCGAACTCAGCGAATATGCGCAGGAAAACCAGATTGATACCCTGCATTTCGCCTATTTTGGGGTAGCAGATGAATGTATGTACGATTTGCCGGCGATCAAACCCCTTCCACAGAATGAACGCGTTACCGGTTGGGTGGCAATCAGTGAAAGTATCTACCAGGGAATATTTCTCTTTTCATCAGACTATTTTTACCAAAAAGATGCTTGTAGGGATTTGGTATTTGATATGTATCCGGAAAATAAACCCCACACTTTCTACCGCTGGCTGGATGCTTATGAGATGAAAGCCAATTTGACGAATTCGATCCGGATGTATTATGTGGAATAGTCGGAAAAGCATAACTACTTAGCCCTGCACGGGCTATTGGCGAATTCCGGTCCGCCAATCAGTATTCGCAAAAGCGAAGGCACTTGAAAGCCGGACCGGCCTCCGGCGATAGCAGCCTCCTAAGTAGTTACTGAACG
>CAYGTH010000690.1:2266-3756 GCA_964352745.1 uncultured Bacteroidia bacterium | reverse complement strand
GTCCAAATCCATTCGGCTGCTAGTGTTGCGTGGGAGGGATCAAAGGCTACACCATGATACACGGGTGCTACTATCTGACCGAGAACATCGGCAAACTGCTCAGCGGATAGCCGCCTTCTCAGCGGCCCGCGGAACGTGTAATTCGCAGCCAGCACTTCATTCACTTCTTTAAACCGTACAGAGGGAAGTTGATAGGTGCGGGAAGTCATGATTTGCTCCAGAAGATGCTTCAAGTCATACTCATGCTCAATCAAATCAGCAGCCAGCCAGTCGAGCAAATCCTGATCCCAGGGTAATCTGTCCATTTCATCTACGGGCGCCACAATTCCCCGTCCCATGAGCCGGTCCCAAAATCGATTGGCGATGGTCCGATACAGGCGACCATTTTCGGGCTGCGTGATAAAGTCAGCGAGTTGTTGGAGGCGGCCGGGACGATCGAGCGTCGAATCGATTGTTCCTAATTCGGGATAGAGAAAAGCCATTTTGGCGATTCGACCGGTGGGTTTGTCACAGCGGGCGATTGCTACGGCAGTATCTGCGAATATACTTGCAAATCCATACGCTTCGTCGAGGGTGGTATTGCTGACAAATGAGTTGTGACACGAAGCGCATTTGAGGTTGAGTCCCAGCAGGGATTGAGAGATGTTTTGAGCGGCCTGCATTTCGGTGGTCTGGCTGGCATTCACCGTTCCTCGCCATCTGATGCCGGTAATAAACCCCTCTGATTCCTTTGAAGGAGGAGAAATGAGTTCATTGACCATCTCATGGTAGGGTTTATTGCTTTCCAGGGCTTCATATAACCAACCTGTGACTTGTTTGCGACCCCCGGTGATGAAACCCGTTCCTGAATAGTCATTCCGCAGTAAATCATTCCAAAAGCTGAGCCAGTGCTGAGCATAGTTGTCGTTTTGAGCCAGCGTTTCCCGAACGAGGGTCTCTCTTTTTTCAGGTGAATTATCTCCTTCAAATGCAGTGATTTCCTCAGGTGTGGGCAAGAGCCCAATGGCATCGAGGTACACCCGGCGAATAAAGGTCCGGTCATCCACTGCTTGCTGCCATTCGATTCCCTGCTTTTCAAAATATACGTTTACCAGTCGGTCGATTGGATGGTTTAATTCCGAGGTTGCGGGCGGAACAGTTGGTTTGTCCAGTGCCAAAGAGGCTTCCCGGAATGTTTTTTGGGCACCGTCTGCCCAGTGTGCGCCTTCATCGATCCACAACCTGACGAGTTCAATTTGATCGGGAGTGAGGGCCTTAGCCTTTTGAGGCATGGATTCTTCCTCATCTCTGGGTAATAGCAGGCGGCGCATGAGTTCGCTACCTGCAGCATCTCCAGGAATTACAATGGGACCAGATTCCCCGCCTTTCATCACCCCTTTTCTATCGTCCAGCACCAATTCTCCTTTCTGCTTTTCACTGCTGTGGCATTTGTAACAACTGTGGGCAAATATGGCTCTCACTTCGAGGTTGAGTCGATCTTTTTGTTCCAG
>CAYGTH010000690.1:0-2166 GCA_964352745.1 uncultured Bacteroidia bacterium | reverse complement strand
GCGACAATCAATAAAGCAATCGGGAAGTGGACCAGCATCGGGTGGAGGCGGCCGATGAATTCAAACATCCAGTGTTGAGCAAGAAAAGTAGCCATAGGAAAAAGGTACGGATTCTTCTGCATTTTCAAAACTGAAGGCAGCGCTTTGCCCATATTTCATGAAAATGATTCTACTTCTTACGCAGGTAAGATTTGCAGGGCCAGCATACAGAATGAAATGATTTGTAATTGTAATTTTAAGATATGTGAACTAAATGTTGTTAAGAAAAATTGATGACTCATATTATTTCGGTTATTTTTAAGACACTTGCGCTTGTATGTTTATTCCTTCTCTTTATTGATCCTGTTCTGCATGGCCAGACAGTCACGGTGAGTGGTGCTGGCTCCACTTCTTATAACGGCAGTTACTCATATGATACAGATGTTATGAGCAAACCTTCTTACGATGGGGGACCTTGTGATTTCTATCTCATTTCATGGAATGGTTCCCAGTGGGAATTAGAAAATACCGATAGCGGAACCTTACTTTATACCAACAGTAATGACACGCCCAAGCCCCCTGATAGTGATTGGCAGATTTCAAGTGGGAGTGCTGCTGCTCCCACGATGAGTGGAGATGTTACTGCCTTGCCTTTTCCTGTCGAATTCCTGGATTTTGAAGGAAAAAGTGTTGATGAGAAAACGGTGCAACTGAGTTGGATAACGGCGTCGGAACTCAACAATAGTGGATTTGAAATCCAGCGAAGTACCGCTACCCACACCTGGGAAACGCTGGGTAGCATCGAAGGGGCGGGAACTTCGGCAGCATTACAGACTTACACCTTTACCGATTCAAATTTCCCCACTCAGCGTATTGCGTATCGGCTTAAGCAAATCGACTTTGATGGCTTGTATAGTTTCTCCCGGCAGATAGAGGTGGATATGCGTAATCAGCTGGAAGACCTGGAGATATATCCCAATCCTGTTAAGGGAGAATCTCTGACGATCCATATTCCGGGTGAAAATGACCGCAAACTCATAGTGACGATTCGGAATATTCTGGGGCAGGTTGTGCAGCAAACCCTTGTCATTTCCGGAGAAAATCGTCTGTCAACAACAGGGCTGGTCCCCGGTATCTATACCCTGGAGATTTATTTTCAAGGGCAGTCCCGATTGGAGCGCATTCGGATTGAGTAAGAGGGCTTTCCCTTCTTACACAGAAAAAAGACCTGTTATGTACTATGGATTGGTATGCTCCTGCGCATACAGGGTTGACTTGATTATTAATTACTGTTACAAAATTGGATGAGACTGTTCATTCTGGATTTCGCTAAACCCTTTGCTCTTGTTTTGTTATTGCTACTCCTGATCCCTTCTGTTATGTGTGGTCAGACCGTTACAGTTGCGGGAGGAGGTTCCCCCGAATTCAATACCTCTTTCAGCTACGATATGGATATTCTCAGCAAACCTTCTTATCTGGGAGGGCTTTGCGATGAATATTCGATTTCCTGGGATGGGGCCCAGTGGGTGCTTAGAACACTTGGCCTTCCCATGTACACCAATGCCAACGATACGCCGAAACCACCCGATTCCGATTGGCAGGTAGGCTTTGCCACTGGTCCTGCCCCCACCATGAGTGGAGACGTGACTGCCTTACCTTTTCCGGTATCATTCCTCGGTTTTGAGGGGGAAAGTGTCGATGAGAAAAGGGTGCAACTGAGTTGGATAACGGCGTCGGAACTCAACAACAGTGGTTTTGAAATCCAACGGAGTACTGCTACCAATACCTGGAAAACCCTGGGTCGGGTAGAAGGGGCCGGAACTTCAACAGAACTGCAGGCCTACACTTTTACCGATTCCGAATTCCCCGCTCAGCGTATTGCATATCGCCTCAAGCAAATCGACTTTGATGGTTTGTACAGCTTCTCCCGGCAGGTAGAGGTGGATATGCGTAATCAGCTGGAAGGCCTGGAGATATATCCCAATCCTGTTACAGGCTCGACTGTGACCGTCAATATACCGGGACAGGAGGAATCCCGACTTTCCGGAAACCTATATGATATATTTGGCAGACAGCTTGCGAAGGTGGCCCTCCAATCCGGCGAAAACCAAATTGATGTGGGAGCGCTTAGCCCGGGGATGTATGTATTGGAAATCTATTTTCAGGGACAAACCCGAATCGAACGAT
>CAYGTH010000689.1:0-3758 GCA_964352745.1 uncultured Bacteroidia bacterium | reverse complement strand
TTTCAGGGAATTGGCAACAGCTTCCCATTCCGGTGGAGCCGAAGCGATATTTGATTGACCTTGTAAGCCATCGCGCATGCCTTCGAGCAAGCTGATTTGGGCAGGAGACCGCTCCCCTACCCCTTTGATCAACTCTGGCAATTCTTCAGCATCGATCAACCTTCTGGCAATGAAATTGGCGATTTGCGGGAGTTTTGAAGTTTTGGCCAATGCCATGCCTCGTTCCGGTTGGTCCGCAACCAGGGGCTCGATGCCGTACCAGATCATCAGGGGAATGTTGGGGTCTTCGATGTCTTCCGCATGCGTCAACAAACCTTCCGCAAGTGCCCATCTGTCTTTTGTAGCGATTCGTTGCAGAGCCGCTGCAAGGTAGAGCCGCACAACAGGAGATTTGTCCGATTTTGCCAACTGCGTGAAAATGTTAATTACATCCTCTGAAGCATTTTGATCTTCAGTCAGGAGTTGAATCGCCCAGGATCGTACATAGGGATCTTTATCTTTCAGGGCTGCTGTCAATTCACCCGAATCAAATCCTCCGGTAATATGCAGCGTCCACATCGCACGCAGCCGGTGATCGGCATTTGTTCCAGTGTAAATCTTCTGTAAGACAGTCAGCGCGGCATTGTCAATGGCTTCCTTCGAAGCGCGATACTGCAAAATCACCCGTGCCCTCCGCGCATGCCAGTCGCTTGGGCTGGTCTGCAATTCCGCTAATGCCGCATCGTTCAATTTTGTCAAATCTCCATATCTGCCGGACCAATCGGTGGCCTGAGATTCGGTTGGGCTAATCCGAAAAATTCGGCCCGTTTCTTTATTCACCACCTCTTTTCCGCAGATATCTGCATCATGCCAGTCCAGTACAAACAGATCCCCTGCAGGTCCAACTTCCATGCTAAAGCCGATCCATTGGGCATTATTCGCCAGGAGAAAATCTTCGCCGTGGCTGGCCGTGAAGCCCGATCCATTGGGGCTCAGGATATCCGAAAGAACTGCATGCTCATGAATATTCGCCATAAACAAACGGCCCTGATGCGCTGCAGGAAAGGCATCGGACTGATAGATCCGGGCTCCCCCATGAGCTGAGCGATGCCGATGATCGACAATGGTTTGAATATCACTGTACACATAGGGATTGAAATGCTGCCCGCCTTGCCGGTGATAGATCCCGCCGGGAATGATGTGAAACATGTGGGGAATCACACAAGCGGTGATAAACAATTGGCCCTTGGCATCATGGTCGATCCCCCAGGGATTGCTGAAGCCATGTGAAACCACTTCAAATCGATCCTTGGTGGGATGGTAGCGCCATACGCCACCGTCGATGTCCACGCCATCCGCTTCGAGCAGGTCTTCGGGAAAGGCTTCCCGGTGTCGGTAAATGCGGCCTTTCCCTACCGGTTTGCGGATTTTGGAAGGCGTGGCAAATCCTTCCAGACCATAGAGCCAACCATCTGGTCCCCAGTGAAAACTATTGATCGTCTCGTGGCGGTCGCGAATGCCCCAACCCGTCAGGAGCACTTTAATATCTGCTTCCTCTGCGACATCATCCTGATTCGCATCCGGGACAAAGAGCAGGTTAGGCGGTGCCCCGAGGTAGAGGCCATCAAAACCTACTGCAATCGCAGAAGGAAAGGGAATGCCTTCAAGAAATACCTTTCGGCTATCGGCTACGCCATCATGGTCTGTATCTTCGAGAATGACAATGCGGCTGTCTCCTGAGTTCGAAAATCCGGTGCCCCTGCTTTCGTAGTCACGATTTTCAGCGACCCACATTCTGCCGCGATCATCCCAGCAAAATGCCATCGGCTGCGTAACCATCGGTTCTGCGGCCCATGCATTCGCCTGAAATCCTTCGCGCATCGTCATACTCGCAACAGCTTCCTCCGGATTCAGAAATTTGGCGGCACGTCCTTCTGCTTGTGCTATGCCCCAGAGAGAAGCCGTGGAATACATGGAACCTTCTCCGCTGTATTCATCAAAAACCGCTTTCATTTCCAGGTCGCCGATATCGCCGGTATAGGCCAGAATCAGGTGCTGAATCTGCTCGGTCATGCCTTTCTTGATGTGCCAGTCCCCCATTCGCGCCCGAACAGGTCCTATCCCGAGTTGCCCATCTACCCGAAAGGTTTGAGGAAAACCACTATTTTGAGGATGATCAAAGATGGCGATGTGACCCTGATTGTCGCGTCCTTCCATCTCCATTCCCACATCGACCCACATGGCGCGTTGGCCTTCGGCTTTTTCATTCCGCTGACGAGCTGCATTGACCGCTTGTCCTTCAATCCCTTTTTTCCAGGGCATCCGCAAAAACAGGCCGCCATAGTCAAATTCATTGATGGTAATATCTTCCAATGCCTTTCCCTGCCAATCGAGTTCGAGGAAAAATTTACCGCCTTGTTCCCGCATCGTCCAGGTCTGTGTCTCTTCGAGTATGGCATTCCCGGATTCATCGAGCATGTCATACACCGTCTGCCAGCTCACAGTAGCGCCTGTCGTGTCAATGATGCTGAGGGATTTTCGCTGCCAATAATCGCCTTCCGGATGATGAAAAAAGTCTCGGCCAATGGCAGCACTGATTTCTGCGGGTTTATCCGGCTTATAAAACCATTTTTTGAGGGTGTCTTTTGGAGCGCCCTGCCCGTTCACCCGCGTAAATCCCCAATACAAACCTGTCTGGTGCTTGTGATGTCCCGGGCTGTATTCGGTCAGGCTGTTCTTTCCATCCGGCGACATAATCGGGTGCAAATAGGGCCGAAAATCGGGTTTGGCATTTTGGGTAACCAGGGCTTTGGTTTCTCCTTCCCGAAAAATGGAAAGGGTTCCTGCTTCGGTATCCATTTCAATCCGAAGAGAGACTTCTGCATCCGTATCGGAAGAAGCCTGATTCTGACATGCAAATAGCACTAATACTGAAATGATCAGGCAAGTGAGTAAGCGAGACATAGTAGGGTAGTATTATTTTCGTATTCGCAATATATGTGATGTGGGCAGGCATTCAAAACTACTTGCCGCTGAGATAAGAGGGACCAGTGTTATGCGCATCCACATAAGGTTTCAGCGGCTTGCCTCCTTCGTATTCACTGCACCCGATATCTTTTAATTCATCAGATTTCGGGCGCGACATCTGCATCATGTCCAATGTTATCCGCGGGTCATCTTCCAACACAGGCACATCGTATACGGCTATTGGCATCATCGTTCCCTGATCGATTGCCGGGCTGGAGGCGGTGAGTTGATAATAGCCTTCGGAATCGAGATATATTTTGGGATCAATTTGTTTGATTCCACTAACCGGCTTCATCCCCAATTTTCCCCATGCAATATTGTTCAGCCAACTCTCGGTGCCCGAAGGATCGTCAAACAGGGTTCCTTTAGGTTGATAGAACACATTATTCGCCAGCGTGATGTGTTTCGGGGAGTAAGCTCCGGTTCCTTCCAGTAGAAATGTACCACATTCGGCGAAAGTGTTATGCGCGATGACAATGCTATCCAGGGGGTCTTTCTGGTAATTCATCAGGCGAATGGGATAATATTCGAGTGTATGAAAATAGTTATTGTAGATCGCGTACTGCTGTCCTTCTTTGATGCGAATGCCGGTACTCCCCAGGAAAAAATTGCTGTAAATCACGCACTGCCCGCCATGCCGAAGGGTCAGTTGTGCCCAGTCATTATCCTGAAAGGTATTATATCGGAATACATTCTGATGAGCTTTATTGGAAATGATTTCCGCATCGCCATTACATTGGTAGAAATAATTG
>CAYGTH010000688.1:0-3759 GCA_964352745.1 uncultured Bacteroidia bacterium | reverse complement strand
TAGGCCTGGGCTTCGGCGGGTGTTTCCGTATGAATGTCAAATACATAGAGCAGCAGCGAGGCTGACTGTGCCAGACTCAGGGAGCGACTCACGCCTTCCTGTTCGATCTGGTCTTCGGTTTCGCGAAGGCCGGCGGTATCCATCAGGCGAAATTCGATGCCTTCGAGCACGATACGATCTTCGATCACGTCGCGCGTGGTGCCCGGAATGTCGGATACGATGGCGCGGTTCTCATTGAGGAGGGTATTGAGGAGGGTCGACTTGCCTGCATTGGGTTTGCCGAGAATGACGGTAGGCACGCCTTGCTTGATGGCATTGCCGAGGCGAAAGCTCTCTATCAGCGAACTGAGTTTGGCGTGAATCTGTTGCACCAGGGTAGCGAGTTGCGTCCGGTCGGCAAACTCTACGTCTTCTTCCCCAAAGTCGAGTTCGAGTTCGATGAGGGAGGTGAAGTTGAGGAGTTGTTCGCGCAGGGCCATCAACTCACGGGAAACGCCGCCTCTCATCTGGGTCATGGCAAGCTGATGCGCTCCGGCAGAAGTAGAAGCAATCAGGTCAGCAACGGCTTCCGCCTGTGCGAGGTCCATGCTGCCATTGAGGTAAGCGCGCTGGGTAAATTCGCCGGGATTGGCGAGGCGTGCCCCCTCCCCTACGAGCAGATCGAGTGCTTCGCGGAGGATATAGGAGCTCCCATGACAGGAGATTTCGACCACATCTTCCCGGGTGTAGGATTTTGGCCCGCGAAAGAGCCCCACCACGACTTCATCAAGGATGTGGCCCGCTTTCATTAGCTTCCCGTAATGCAGGCTTCTACTAGCCGCTTTTTCCAGTAATGCCCCTTTAAATACCCGGTCGGTAATGGCAATGGCTTCCGGCCCCGAAAGGCGAATTATCCCCAATGCCCCCGAACCCGACGGCGTGCTAATGGCTACGATGGTGTCTTGCAACATGTACATGCTGCAAATATAGGAAAAGTGAACTCACCCCCGGCCCCTCTCTTCAAAAGAGAGGGGAGCGTTTTCAACGAGGGATTGGGACATGCGCGTCGTTTCCCTTGCAAGGGAAAACGGGGCTCGTGCGGGAAGGGTCACCTTCCTTAATGCGCGATGTTCAGTGGAATCGAAAGCTCTTCTCCCGCTGTTGCCAGGGTAATCTCGTACGCACCAGCTGCCCAGGAATCAATCGGCAGACGCAGGCTTCGGTTTGCATTTCCCAGTTCGTCATACACCACCTGACCCTTGGAATCAATGATTTGGATATGAGCACGATGGTTCCGAGTTCCTTGAATTCGCATATTCACAGTTGAACTTGCGGGAGTGGGATATACATTCAGGTTCAATGACGTCGGCTTGGGTGCCTGCACCAATTCTATGATTTGGGAAAAGACATATTCGCCGTTACTGGCATACTGCTTCAATCGATAATACAAGCGCGCGCCTCCCAGCTGTGAGGCAGTTGAATCTGTAAAGTCGTACAAATTCCTTTTCAAGGTTTCTGTTGTACCCGACAGATTCCCGATTTCGATAAAATCATCTGGATTCGCAGACCGCTGAATTTCATACAGATCAGCACCTGTTTCCTGATCTGTTTCCCACACCAGCAATACCGCATCGCCCTGCCAACTCGCCTGAAAGGTTCCCCCTTCAGCTCTTAATGTGCCATCAGCCGGGAAATCGCGATTCGGTCTGTTCTGTTCAGAAAAGGAGGCGACCGAAACCAGATTTCCAGGTATGGATTCAGTCAAAAAATGCGCGTCGGCTACCTGTTGATTGAGGACCGCGCCCCCCCTTCTCATCTCTTTTCGGGAAGCTTCGGCAGCTTGCATACTTGTGAGGGCAAAAAATCCGGCAATGATTAAGCAAGGAATTCCAAAAACCAACATCAGATGACCCAATTTCAGTCGAGTAGATGGTTTTGTACGTAAGGTTGTTTTCATATTTTTTAACTCCTATCCAGAACCAGGAGGTTTACATGTTGGATTTGGGGAGGATTCCGTACGATCCCTCATATTATCATGAGGAGGCATTCTCCATTCATCAGCATAATTTCCAGGAATCCCACATGGTGTCACAATGTCTACACGAGCAGGGGTAATTATCTGCGTGTAACCCAGGTTCTTACTCCCATATGTATTCCTCCCAACAAATTCCCTTTGCCTGATATCCGCTGGACCAAATGAAAGCTGATTCCGGCATCTATTTGTTATAAGAAAGGTACACCCGCATAGTCGGATTCACGATTCAGAATCCCTAACATTATTACACCCCTGGATTATTCCAAATAAGAATAGAACCATTTTCCCAGCAACCTTCACGACTTCTACTATCAGGTAAGATTTAGCTGTAAGGGAATAGAAAATAAAAGGCCGGTACGAAATTCGCACCGACCCAATCTGCCTTGCAAGCAAACTAATTTTTATTGGGGAAGAAAAAGAAAAAAGACCTTAGACGAAAGATGTCATTCCCATTCCCCCCCTGACTCCTGACTCCTGTCTCCTCTCCTCTCTTCCCTACCTAATCAACGTAATCGAGCCACCACATTTGAAGGAAAGGCCATCTTCCCGGATGAAGGTTCCTGCCCAGGCATAGACACCTTCCGGAACGGGCGATCCTTTAGAAAAACCATCCCAGCCGAGTTTTTCGGAATTGGGGGCAAAGTTACTGCGGTCAAATACCATCTTTCCCCACCGGTTATAGATCACGAGTCGCCCCACTTCTGCGACATCCGTATTCCCGATATCTGAATACACGGTAAACCATTCATTGTACCCATCTCCATTAGGCGAAAAGGCAGTTGGTACATAAATCCCCTCCACACATTCGGCTTTTTTCTTTACCCGGACGTGTACACTATCGATCGCCATACAACCCTCTGCAGTCCAGGCAATTGCCGTTATGGTTTCCGCGCTATCCGGACCAATCGTCAGCCTCGAATCGCAGCCGATATCGCAGTATCCGGGCCAACTCACCAGATCCACCAGGGATTCGCTCATGATGACGAGCTTAAGCGAATCGCCTTCTCTGACTTTTTTGTCTTTGCCCAGATCAATCGTAAAAGGCGCTGGGTCCTTAATCACAAATTCTGTTTGGAAGGTGCAGCCGTTTGCATCGACCACAGCAACTTCATATCCTCCTGCACATAAATCCGAAATCTCCGCACCGACTTCTCCCCCACCGAATCGATAGAGATAGGCACCGGTTCCTCCGATAGATTCAATCAGCGCTGCTCCATCACAATCTCCCTGGCAGGTCGGATCATTCGTAGCAACCGTTGCTGAAAGCGCTGGCGGGTCTGTCAAGGTAACAGGGGCAGTGGCCCGACATCCGCGGCTATCCCGGACTTCAATGCTATAGGCACCCGCTGCCAATTGGCTCAGGGCAGTACCGCTCTGCCAGTTCGTTCCAATTCGTCTGATTTCAAATGGGCCGATACCGCCGTCAATTTCGCCTAAAATCAAACCATCCTGCTCGCCGAGACAACTGGGGTCGCTTGCTGTCAGAGATAAGGCTACCTCGACCGGCACAACAACCGCCGAAGCCGTATCGCGACATCCGCTTCCATCTTCTCCGACAACGATATAACTCGTCATTTCCGAAGGAGCGACAGTCGCCATTGCGCCATTCGCTGTCTGGAAACCCGGACTGGTCTGAATCCAGTTATACGTTATCGCCCCGCTCGCTTGCAGATTTGCAGTACTGCCCAGGCAAATTTCCGTGGTATCGGTAAGGATACTCACTTCCGGTCCCCTTACCTCCACAT
>CAYGTH010000687.1:0-3760 GCA_964352745.1 uncultured Bacteroidia bacterium | reverse complement strand
GATATGCGTCGCGCCTGCTTGTTTGGCAAATCGGAAATTGTCGTTTGTGAGGAGGGGTTTGTATAAGCCGAGGCCGAGTTTCATGGGAATGCGTTAGAAAGTTCCTGCTGTAAAAATGGAGAATTAATCGAGTAGGCGCAAAGGAGTTTTAGCTTGGGGAATAGAGAGAATGGAACGCAGAGGCGGGAAGGGGCAAAGGAGCCGGTGGCTGGGCGTGTGTAGAGTTGAACATCCTCCGCCACTAGCCTCGTTCCTTGAAAAGAACGGCACACAGGCCCGGTCATTGACCGAATGGATGTTTTTTTCAGAGAAAAGGACTTGTGCGAAATCCCATTTGAAGGGGATGCGGCCTGTGCGAGCGGGGATGTTCCTTCGCGTCTTGGCGATAGAAAAAAACAAGCCCCCTGTTACGTTTTACGTACTTGCCGGAACTTATACCCGAAACCTTACCCACTCATCAAAAAGTTTAGAGACATGAAACACCTTACGCTATTCGCCTGCTGCCTGCTGTTGGCATCAGTCGCTTTTGGTCAAAAGGCCAAACTTTCCCGCACGAACATGAGCGTACTCAATGCGCGTATTCAGCAAAGTCCGAAATTATCCGCAAGTTTTAAGCAAAGTGCTGATATCGTCCTTGCCGCAGCTGACGATGACGATTGCAATCCGCCCGCCTGTATTGGGATTATTGATCCCTGGACCTGTGAATGTACGCCCGATATACGCGATCCCTGGGAAGATGAAAAAATTGCGGCGAAACTTAAGGCGTTTAAATCACTGGAAACAGCTGCCCTCAAAGGCGAAGGCGGCAAAATGATCAACTGGGAAACGGTCAAAATCGCTCAAAAGAAGTTTCCCGGGAATTCGCTTAAAGCGGTAGTAGGTCGTCTCAATTTTTACGCTGAGATGGCGAAATAAGACTTTGTTTATAGTAACGATGACCCCCTGGAGGACCTGGTTTCCTTCGGGGGGTTTTTTTGAGGTATCTCGTGTTTTAGGAATGAAATATGGCGGGTTTTCTCTATCTCTTTGCCGCTTTTTTATAAAAGCGACGCAAAAATCGCAGCGGCCAATGCAACGCACAATCCCCCGCATCGAGTGCGGGGCAGGCTTCCCCCTTTTCCCGATGGCCGCAGCATCGCCGACCCACCTGGATGGGAACCCTTGGTTGAATTCATTCCAATCGAAGATCACCTCTAAGCGGGCGGGTGAGAATAGAAAAACTCAGCATAATCTAATCAACGGTCATACAAGCATGGTCTTCAGATCAGGGTCTGTAAGCAGCGATTTCAATCACAGATTGGGCCTGCGGGCTCATTTCCTTGGAAGGAAATGGGGGCTGCGCGAAAGGATGTCCGACAAATCATTGCTTCCCAAGCAATCGGAAAGGGATAACCACTGTTCCTGAAGCAGGGGCTATTTCAACGAAGTCCCCACTTGTGCAGTTTTAATTTTCTCAGAAGCATTTTTTCGTAATTCGGAAGGATTCACTCCGGTTTTTGATTTAAACAAGCGGCTGAAATAATGGATGGAATCAAATCCCAGCTCAAAACAAATTTCCTTGATGCTTTTGTTGCTGCTTAGGATCATTTTGCGGGCTCCCATGATCTTCATTTCCAGGTGGTACCTGTGAGGGGGAACGCCGGTGTATTGCTTGAACATTTTTCGCAAATAGGCATATCCGACATGGTGGTCTGCTGCCAATTGTCTAAGGTCAATTTTTTGATCGAGCTGCTCTCGCATTTGAAAACGAGCCTCCTGAATTACCTTTTCGATGTGTTTGCCAGAGAAGTTTTTCTTTTTTTCAAATGAAATCAGGTAGCCCAGCAATTTTACGATAAGTCCGGATCCCACAGCCTGAAAACCGGGTTCTTCTGCTTGGATGAGGTCGAATATTTGGTAGTAGGTATCGATCAGTTCTTCCCGGATGCCGCAATGAATGATCGGCGATTGGCTAAAGATACCAGTGGATAAAAACCTGTGAGCGAGGTCTCCTTCAAACCCGATGTAGTTTTCCACCCAGCCTTTTTTGTGTTCCGGACGATACCGGTGGCTGATACCGGGCCGCACGATCATGATTGTGCCGGGTTTGATCGGGTAGGTTCCGGATTCATCTTCCAGGATACCGCCTCCTTCTGTAATGTAGTTAAGCTGAAATTCCTGCAAAACCCGGCCATGGTCCCAATTGAAATAGTATCCGGATGGATGCTCTGGAGAAGGATAAATGGTATGAGCAGCTGTCTTTGCCCTGCCCGCTACGTTGAGATACAAACCCCAGTTTCTATCTTCCTCTCCTACAGTCAAATATTTGAAAAAATCTTTCACAAGCTTTCAGGGTTTAAGGATATAAATAGGTCCAAAAAGTGCAAATCAAAGTACAAATAATGTATTGATTATCCCTGTATTGCCACGTATTTTTGTTGAATAAGCCTGATTTAGATCAGTTCTCTCCAATATCTACTCATTATCAACCGCTTAAAACCGGCATCAAAAATTGTCGATAATAGGTTAACACTATCAACCATGCAAGTAAGATCTTATAAGCACGTCGAATATCTTTGGGATGAAGCTACAGCGAGCAAACTGGCCGGAGATGAGGTCGCTTTGTTTCTGTATCGCTCCAATTGTCTGGGGGCAGACCTCCGTATTACTAACTATGGCGGGGGAAATACTTCCACCAAAACAATTGAAAAAGATCCGCTGACAGGAGAAGAAGTCGAAGTGATGTGGGTAAAAGGTTCCGGTGGAGATATCGGGACGCTCAAGCGGGATGGGATTGCAGGATTGTACGTAAAAAAATTGCGCGACCTGAAAAATGTATATCGGGGACTGGCCTATGAAGATGAAATTGTACCGCTTTATTACCACTGTCTGTATGACCTGGATAGCCGTGCGCCTTCAATCGATACGGCCCTTCATGGCCTCCTTCCTTTCAAACACATTGACCACTTGCATCCGGATGCCCTCATCTCCATTGCTGCTGCGAAAGACAGTCAGGCCATTACCAAGGAAATATGGGGGGATACGATGGGATGGATTCCCTGGCAACGTCCGGGTTTTGATCTCGGAATTCAGCTCGAAAAGTGTGTGATTGAAAATCCTGGTATTCGGGGCATTGTACTCGGTGGACACGGATTATTTACCTGGGGCGAGACCGCTTATGAGTGTTACCTGAATAGCCTGGAAGTCATCGAAACGGCCTCGGCCTATATCGCTGAGCGAGAAGGAAAAGACCGCCCTGTTTTTGGGGGGCCAAAAAGAGAGAGCCTCGCAGAAACTGATCGCAAGCAACAGGCTGCAGGGATTGCTCCTATCCTGAGAGGACTCTGTTCAAGCTATCAGCGGATGATCGGGCACTTTACAGATGATGAGCGGGTATTGCAATTCATCAATAGCCATGACCTTTCCAAGTTGGCACCCTTAGGGACTTCCTGTCCGGATCACTTCCTGCGAACCAAAATTCAGCCGCTGGTGTTAAACCTGGCTGCAGAGGCAGATATGAGTGATCCTGAGGCGGTAAAGGCTCAGATTGAAGCAGACTTCCAACGATACCGGGAAGAATATGCCGAATACTACGAAAGTTGTAAACATGATAATAGCCCGGCAATCCGCGATCCGAATCCGGTTGTAATTCTCTATCCGGGCGTGGGCATGTTTACCTTCGCCAAAAACAAACAAACGGCGCGGGTTGCAGCTGAATTTTACCTCAACGCCATCAATGTGATGCGGGGAGCCGAGGCCATAACAGAATATACGGCCCTTT
>CAYGTH010000686.1:0-3762 GCA_964352745.1 uncultured Bacteroidia bacterium | reverse complement strand
CGCTCGGGGAGATTGGCTTCGATCTGAACATTATAATGCTGACGAACCACATCACTTTGCAATCCGGCAAAAATGTCGAGTATATCTTTGCGCTGGAGGTGCTCGAGAAATACGGTGGTACGGGAGAGCTCAAAATCTTTGATCCGGGCTTCAATCCTTGCATTAAATTCTTCGCGATACCCTAAAATGATTCGTCCCTGAATGGCGTCTTCGTCTTCAGAATCAGGAGTCGCCCATATTTCCTTCATGATCTGGAGAAAATCTTCCAGTTCATTGGGCATATCCGGATGGGGACGGGCGAAGGTTTCTTCTACCTGGTCGAGAAAGAGAATCACACGTCTGCCTGTCAATTTTTCAAAGTTGACCCAGGCGGCACGCAATTGCGCGCCGGTGTAGGCCTTTAATTCTCCTCCTTCGTAGAGATTCTTTTTCTGCTGAGATTTGCCACGTACAGATTTTACGGCTTTGTGTCGCTCGATAAATCCACGAAGCGTATCCCGCTCTTCTCCTTCTAGTTGGTTGATCAAGCCCTCTATTTCCTCGATCGTGCGTGCATTCGGATCTTCAGCCACTATTTCTTCTCCTGTTGCCTCCTCCTCTTCAAGCGTATAAGAAAGCATTTCGGAAAGCGTGCCCACCAGGCCGGTTTCTGCATTTCTCCGTTGATAATGCACTTCATAGGTCAGCTCGTCTGGATTATCCGGATTGCGGGCTGCGTCCAGCCGAGGACGAAGTCCTGCATCAAGCAAGGAAGACTTTCCGGCTCCGGATTCTCCATAAAACAGGATGATCGGCGGCGAGCTGGGTTCTGCGATTTTTAGATAGAGATCACGGATATAATAAGACCTGCCAAAAAATATTTCTGCGTGCTGAGATTCGTAGGGTTTAAGGAACAGGAAGGGAGAAGGTGGTAATTGGTGTTTGCCGGAAATGGGAGGGAGGCCAAATAAGGGCTGGCTGGCTACATCGGGTAGGTTCCAATTGGCAAATACTTCTTTGGCGGCATCATCTCTGTACTCAATGTCCCAGGGGAAGCGATCCGGTAAGACTTGAATGGCTTCCATGTAGAGACTTCGATAATTGGACGGACTGTCCATAAAGGTGCGAACCTCATCTTTTGCGGTTTCCCATGCACCAGCGAGGGTGAGGCCTTGTGCCAGTCCTTTATAAAATCGTTCGGCGAGGTTCAGCGCGACATCATCTGCAATGGAAGTGGCCGTGCCGATGACTGCCGGGACCCCCCGCCCGACCAGATCCTGGGCCATTTTTTGGGTAGAACACCCATTCAGAAAGACCAATTTCAGGTTGTCTTGTTTGCTCAGTAGAGAAACGAGACCTGCACCATGTGCAGCTTTATTTTCTCCATCCTTGCCTTCGAGTAATAGTTGATAGCCATCTGCATGGCCACCGTAGTGAAAAATCGCGATGCGACCGCGGTACATCTTACTTTGAAATACATCTACGATATCGCCGATGGTTACATTTTGGCGGACAACAATCTCACAGAGGATATTGCTGCTATCAGCTGCGTTTTCTTCTGGAGAAATAGGGGCGAGAATCGAATAGAGTTTTTTGTATTCCTGAACTAAATTATCCAGATACCGGCCTTCGTGATACTCATTCGCGAAGCATAAAAAGATTACGGGCGTACTCATAGGGCTTAAAATGGTCTTTACTTAGAATAGTATGGCTTCCAAAAGGTACATAAAATTTTCTTACCTTTCCTCCAAACTTTCGGATATGTGGAAGGACTTTCTTCAATTGTTTACCGCTCAAACCTGCCTGAGTTGTGAGAATGAATTGACCCGGCAGGAGGAATGTGTTTGTTTGAACTGCCTCTCGCAAATCCCCCAAACGGGATTTCATCTCAGCCCTAAAGATTCTGAATTGTATTACCGTTTTGCGGGAAAGATTCCGATAGCGGGAGCAGCGAGTTTATTTTATTTTGACAAAGCGGGACGTTTGCAAACAATTCTGAAGGAGTTGAAATACAAGGAATTGCCACAAGTAGGGGTATTTCTGGGGAAACTATACGGTGAAATCCTCAAAGGAAGTGGGTTTGTCGCGGATATTGACGCCCTCATTCCCGTTCCTCTGCATCGGGCCAAATTGATTAAGCGGGGCTACAATCAGGCAGAGCGAATTGCATTTGGCATGTCAGAAGTGCTGCGGATACCGGTAATGGAAAATGGAATCAACCGCACCCGAAAGACCCTGACTCAAACGCGGAAAAGCGGGGAAGCCAGATGGGAGAACGTGGCGGGAGCTTTTGAAGTAAAGGGGGATTTGCCAAAATCAGTATTATTGATTGACGATGTTATTACAACCGGCGCAACGATTGAAGCCGTCATTCGAGCTTTTTCGGATGCCGATTCCCAGCCCGAATCCATCCGGATTGCAAGTATTGGAATGGCGCGAAAACACTGATTGTGTTATATTTCCTCCACTAAGATTTGGGTCTGCACCTCCTATTGGTATATCTTCACATCACGAATGACAAGTTTTTCCACACGGTAGATAACAGGAGGGAAACTCTGTCAAAAACTGTCCGAATATTGGTAGTAGCTACCGTATCGATCGACCATCGCTCGTCACTTTTTTCAAACACACTTTTTCAATTCGTAATCATGAGACGCTATATCGTATTTCTACTCCCCTTATTGCTGATTGTATCTGCTTGCTCCAGCGGCAAGCGCGCCTTTGAAAAGGGCGACTATGAAAAAGCCATCTACAATGCTGTGAATCGGCTGCGTAATTCCCCTGATAATAGAAAGGCTAAAGAAACTCTGAAATCTGCCTATCCGCAGATGGTTGATTATTATCAGGATCGGATCAATATCGCCAAGCGCAGCAGTAGTCCTTTTCGCTGGGAAAATGTAATGAGCGACTATGCTACGCTCAATAATGTCTATGATGAAATTCGGCGCGCACCGGCCGCTTTACGTGCATTGCCCAACTTGCGGAACTTTGAATCAGAGTATAACGAATCAACGTTGCGTGCAGCTGAGGCTCGATACGCCTTGGGATTGCAGTCCTTGGAACGCGGTCGTGCAGGCGACCGGGAAGCAGCCAAAGATGCATATGATCACTTTGAGCGGGCATTGGGAATCCGTCGCGGATTTAAAGATGCTGAAATGAAAAGCCTGGAGGCACGCGATCTCGCGACCCTGCATGTGTTGATCGAGCCTATCCCGATGCATTCCCGGACTTTTGCCTTGAGCAATGAATTCTTTGAAAATCAATTGACTGAATATATTCGGAACTCACAGTTTAGCCCATTTATCCGGTTCTATTCTCCCGAAGAAGCTTCTATTTTAAAAGGATCACCTGATCAACGGATTCGGATGATGTTTGATGACTTTGTTGTAGGGCAGTCCTTCGTAGAAAAATCTGTGGTAGAGCGCCTTAAAGAAAATGTGAAAGTCGGTACGGTGAAAATTTCTGAAGACTCGACAGCCGACGTATTTGGAAATGTGAAGGCAAAAGTAACTTGTTTCAAAAAGCAAATTTCCTCCAGCGGCTTATTGGATGTAAAAATTCTGGATGGTCGTTCCAATGCCATTATTTCGCAGCAAAAGTTTCCCGGGACCTTTATCTGGGAAGATAGATGGGGCTATTTCAGTGGAGATGAACGCGCGATTAGTGACGAAGATAAGCGAATCGTTCACAAGCATATCGAAGCGCCCAATCCACCGCCTCAAAACTTATTAAACGAGATAACCCCGCCTATATTTGATCAGGTAACCGCATTTGTGCGAGGCA
>CAYGTH010000685.1:0-3764 GCA_964352745.1 uncultured Bacteroidia bacterium | reverse complement strand
CAACCCCAACCCTACCGCATGATATTGAAAGGGAATGACGGCATTCGAAGGGTTTTGGGCAAGTGGAAGGGGGGAGGAGGCCTTGTCGCCGGGAAACTCAAATATACCTTTGGGTCGGATTTCACCGCAGGTGCTTTTTCCATCGCTTAATACAATGATCTTCGCTTGCGGGCTTTGCGGGTTTCCTTGCAGATATGTTGATAACTCAACTTCGGCAACTTGCATCGCCTGCGGAAGAGGAGTCCCACCTGAAGGACGGGAAATTCGGGTCTTAACGGTTTGGATCGCTAATTCAAGGTCTTCAGTAAATGGAAGAATCTGACGAGTATTCCCAGGGTTACATCCGCCCGAGAATACATAGATGGCAACAGCATGTTTTATTTTGTCCATTACAGTACGCTGCTTTAGCATACCGAGTGTAGCGAGTGCGGAATTACGAGCTTTTTCGACTCTGCTATCCTGATTCATACTCCCGGATACATCAAACAGAAACAGCGAAATACTAGCCAGGTTTTTCCCGCAAAATCGTTGGCCTATTTGCCTTAAATGGTCTGTCGTGGGCTCGGGTTGTTGGGCAATGGGTTTGCCATCGATGCCGAGTAGTTGTTTACCGCCAAAACCTTGTTTCCAGGCAACCATACGTAGGGTGGATACATCCAAATCGCAGATTTTACCTCCGACAGTCTGTAGTACATCCCAACATGTGCGAGTTTGGCTAATATCCTGAATGGTAAGTTTGAATGTGTTCTCGAAAATGGGATCTGTTCGTTTAAACTCCTCAATCAAATCTGCTTCAGATAAGGTTCTGTCAAATCTTTTATTGAAAGCATGGCGGATCGCTCGCGGAAGATCGTATGTAACATGTGCTTCTATTGCGCTGGTGAGGGTTGGCCGTAACCCGAAGCACAAAAAATTCCATTCCTTTTCTACGTCTTCAAAATGTACCTTCCAATGTGGTTCTGCTTTTTTTAGGGTATTCCAGTTGTTTCGATTGACGGCATATGCATCGTAAAAGGCCAGCATTTGCTCCATCTTTTCTATTGGATGTGTATATTGATTGCGTACAATATTGATCATCTCCGAGGAGGTCGTATGGTAATAGGCCGTAGGGAAAAGATCAATCAGTTTTTCCTGAGCCAGAAATCGCTGTCGGTAGGCGGCAAGTTCTTCTAATACCCCCAATAGTTTGAAATAATGATCTTCTCGTATTTGTTGTTCCGCTGGAGTGCCCTGTTGGATAAATGAATCATAGTCGCAGAGAATTTTTCTGTGAGCCGCTGGTATTGCTGAAGAGTGGGCGGATATCGGGACCCACATAAAAACCAGCCAATAACTCCAATAAAGATATCTTGTTAGCAGAGATTTTTGCGTACAGAATGAGAATGAAAGACCAGTATGCATGATGGATAGGGTAAGAGCAATACCTATAGATTTCCGACTGCTTGTTTATAGCTATCAAGTCCTACCTGCATTTGGGTAAAGTCCTGATTCTCGGGACTGGTTGCAATCTGTCGATTCAGGTTTTTATAGCGTTTGCGGTTACCGGGATGTGAGCGATACAGCATTTCCATTCCTTTCTTGGTCAGGAGATTTCCTAATGCGTTGGTGGCCGCCTGGGCGAGCGCATCATCAGGGTTTTGTCCAACAGCTGTTCGGATATTCGTTTCGGTCATGGCATTCCCGGCACTTTCAGCAAGGTCGTTTATCCAGCCTTTTACTTTGTTGCCCTGATTGACATGCATCAACCGTCGCCATACCTGTGGCGCTTGACGAGGGTCATACCCGGCTTCCCGCATATAAAACAGGCCTACGCGGTCTGCCTGATCTTCATGCTGACGACCGTAATTACTGGAAAGAGCACCCAGTGTTAAGCCAAGGGCGACATCTGCACCAATCCCCCCAAGCCCCGGTACATTCGTCTTATTTCCGGTTATGTTATCCGCAGTGTTTTTTAGTTTGGTTATTACGTTTAATGTTTTTGCTTTTTGGGTGGACTGCCTGTAGTTTTTGGCTCCATGCTCATGAGTTACATGTGCGATCTCATGCCCGAGAACTGTCGCTAGCTGTGCTTCATTTTCCAAGAGTCGTAATAACCCGGAGTGAACGAAGATAGACCCATCTGGATATGCAAATGCGTTAAAAGTAGGATCATTGATTACATAGAATCGGAAGCTAATGTGTCCCTCGCTTCCTACCGGTTTCTCTTTTATATACGCAGGGATCAAACTTTGCCCGATCTGGTTGACATAAGCAACGATATTGTAGTCTCTAACCAATTCAAATGACTGTCCGCCTACCTGGACCTGGCCATGTGAAAGGTGTTGAGGGGAAAGAGAGGGGTATTGTTGTTGGAAGGCATCCAGGGTAAGGGAGATCGCATCGGGTTGATCGATATAGCTGAGATTTGAGGATAACGCCGTTCGGAACTCCTGATCCAGTTTGGTCAATTCGTTGGGTTCAGCGGTACCTTTTCCGTCCTCCAAGTAAATCAATCTATCTGATTTGCGGATACCATTCACTTTGATAAAACAGCCGAGGGGCAACTCTGCAAACGATTTGAAGGTCTTCTTTTTCCATATCCCCTTTCCTTTTAATTCACCCTCTTCTCCCATCACCACCTGTAGTCCGTCAATGAAGGCAACCCCGTCTACTAATTTCTCAAAAACTCCGTCCACCTTTACCTTCCAATTGTCATATTTGGTGAGGAGTTTAATTTCGGTGACCTGGATACCATCTTTGAAGAGCTCTCCGGTAAGGTTAATTTCCATGCCCCGTCCGATAGCTGAAGGCGGTACTTCTTTTTTGCCACTAAGAATCTGTGTACTTGTTTGTAGGTGAACAAAAGTGATTGTTGATTCATCATCATCAACCAAGTCGACTTTCATGCCTGAATAAGGAGCAGCAAATTCAAGAACCGTCGCCTTTGCCTCCTTGATTTCTATTCCGACTTCAGCAACCTGCCCGATCATCAGGTTTATTGAGAAGAACAAACAGAATAAAAATAGAAAAGGGCTAACATGAATTTTCATAGCAATTGGATTAAGAATTTGAATTATTTGGCAGAATCCACTCATTTTAAGTCAGTACAAAGCTTGTATCTATGCGTGTGGAGAATGGGACCTGGGTAGAAATCATTATATAGTAAGATGAAAATAGATGGTATATTGAGGATAACCCTCTTAATCACCCATTGAAAATACAATCTTCAACTGTGCTTGTAGGATAATATAAAATCAAAAATCTCCCTCTTTTTTAGATGTGTGAGAGAATGTGAAAGTATATAAGTAGTTGATAGTGAGGGGGTAATGTGATGCAGATTGTGAATCTTTATTTATCTTACTTTGTCTTTATAATGTCAATTTAGGATAAAATTTGGGTTTCTTATTGATTGCGGAATCACCTTTATATATATTTATGTATCTCCCTTATGTCCCTCCAGGATTCGTACTCGGTTTGTAAGAATCATGGCCATTGAAAACTAAAAGAGGAATGTCCAAATCACAAAAATCTCCCGCTAACGCAGAGAAAGTCTTTATTCGCAGCTTCATCAATCTAATAGAAGCACGTGATCGCAATGCTTTTCGGTATTGGTTGTTAGGAGAGCTAAAAGGAAACGCTGGGCACAAACTGGTGCGTCTGTGGGAATTGCTGCTGAGTAAATCCACGGTAGAGGCCGTGCGAGAATTGATGTTTCCGAATGAAATGAATACCGAGAAAAAGTTTTACCGACTGTGCAATAAACTTCAGCTCAAGCTGGAAGATTT
>CAYGTH010000684.1:0-3764 GCA_964352745.1 uncultured Bacteroidia bacterium | reverse complement strand
CCCATATTGATGTCCCAGTCATCATTTGCACGGAATTTGATGGCGCCGGTTCCAAGATCTACAGTCAGTTTCAAGGTGCCAGATTCGGTATCATACACCAAGTCAGTATCGCTATCCCAGCCCGTAGGCGTGGCATCTCCGATCAATCCCCAGTCTGTTTTCACAGCGGTATGTGTCAGGCCATTGAAATCAACATTCATGCGATACATGCCCGGATCTACCAGGGCGATATCATCTCCACCTTCATCCAGACTTCCATCAGCTCCGGTGTCGCCATAGTTCACATCCCAGCTTGGGCCATCCGTATATTTATACTTGCTATCCGCATCTGAGAAGTAGAGGTAGCCTTCGTAGTTTCCATCACTTTTGACAGAGGAAACGACCGTAGCGGGATTTGCGGGGTCCCAGCCCTGATAACTACCTGGTACATACAGTACAGGATACACGACCAGTTGTTTGTAAGGCGTAATTGAAACTGCAACCGGTGCAGAAATCACCTTATCTACCCCTGATCCCACATCGCCGACGATCCGCATTTCCATAGAGGCAGCGACTCCATCAGGAAGTCCCTTGGTGATCATGATGCTGTTCACTTTACCAACTGTGATGTTATCAATAATGGGATTATTGGCTACGCCCAGGGTAATCGCATCGGCAAAGTTGTTACCCGCCTGATCGATTTCCAGCGTATAGGAAACCGCAGAGATGAACCCAAAGTCTGCGATCGACCAGGTGAAATTAGTCAATACCTGGTCTGCCTCATCTTCCAGTAATACGAAACTGGTTCCTGCGCTCGGGCTTGTGATCGCCGGAGCAGCTCCAATTTTCAGAACCGGGTCCAGTTCTTTTTCGGTACAAGCCCCTAGTATCAGGAGCACCGAAAGGGTGAATATGAAATATACCTTATTCATAATTATGCTTGTTTTTCAGATTAATAACCGGCGTTTTGCATCAGGTTGGGATTGGCTCCAATATCAGATGCGGGAATAGGGAAAATGTCATATTTGGCATCAACAGGAACACCGTCAGGGGTTCCGCCCTTCCAGGGCCATACATAGCTACCATCAGAGAATTGCCCAAACCGAATCAGATCAGTCCGGCGATGACATTCCCAATACAGCTCACGAGCACGCTCATCCAGGAGAAAGGGCAGTGTCAGATCGGCAGCCGTGATGTTTCCACCTGGTCCACCATGTGCACGCTCCCGAACCCGGTTGACATACTCCACTCCCTTAGCGATATCTCCTCCACCGCGTACGGCTGCTTCCGCATACATCAGGTAGGCATCTGCCAGACGGAAAAGGGGAAAGTCCGTATCTACCCAGGTAAGGTTAGAGCCCGGAAGTCCTTCAGAAGTCATATTGGTAAACTTAGTGATTGCGTACCCTTCTGTAAACTGGGAAATATCAGTTATTTCCTTGTTTTGCCCATCGGTGTAGAACATAGCCCGCACATCAAAGCTGGTCAGTTCAATTGAATAGGTGTAATCCGGCTTGTCGAGGTACAGCTTGATCAGATACGTTCCGGCACCCGGAATCTGGATATTATCACCATCTTTGGAGAGAATGGCATCCGCGCCTGTGTCACCATAATTCAAGGCCCAATCATCATTGGAACGGAATTTTGCTTCTCCCTGAAGCAGGTCAACTGTAATCACCCATGCATTTTCAGTAGCATCATAGGTCATATCCGTATCATTGTCCCATCCCCCCGGCGTAGCGGATCCGATCAGGCCCCAGTCTGTTTTTTCCAGCGTGTAGGTTAGATTAACCAGGTCTGCGTTGACTTTATAGAATCCCTCGTCAGCAACCAGGATATTGTCTCCATTGTCATCCAGGGTTCCATCTGCACCGTTATCCCCCCAGCTATTATCCCAGTTAGCAGCGGGAGTGAATTTGAATTCTGTACCTGCATCAAACCAGAAATATCCTTCATAGGTATCATCAGATCCGGGAGAGGTCATTACCGTTGTCGGATTTGCAGGATCCCAGCCCTGGAAGCTTCCCGGCACATAAATCCGGGGATATGAGGCATTTCCATCGTTAGGAGAAACGATAACACTTCCGCCAGTTGAAACGGGAAATTTGTCAACGAGGCCACTGGTCGTACGGGTTCCGCCCCATCCTCCGTCCAGCCCAAATTCTGCCGGAGGCATGCTGCCTCCCACCGCTGCGTGGCAGACGAAAGTCATCCCCCCCCAGGTCCGGGAATTATTTCCATCAAATGAAATCGGGAAAATCATCCCATCAGCCGTGTTGTTGTCTGCTTTAAACAGGTTGGCATAATCCGGATCAAGCGTATAGCTGGCTGTAGCTACTTTATCCGCATAAGTAGCCGCATCTGAATACCGATTTTGGCCGATATACACTTCTGCATTCAGATAGAGTTTGGCTAACAACATCCAGTTAGCACCTTGATCTGCGCGGCCATATTCCGTTTGAACCCGCTGCTACTAACTCATTTTCGATTGCCTTTGCTTCACTTTCGATAAAGGTGAATATTTCTTCCGCAGAAGCTTGTTCTGGGAAGAAAGCGCCTACCGGATCTGCTTCCGTTACAAAGGGAACCCCACGGAACATATCCAGGGCATGGTAGTAGCTCAGGGCCCGCAGGAAGCGAGCTTCAGCACGGAAGGTACCAATTTCAGCTTGCAAACCGGCATCTACGCCGCGATCACTCAATTTCGTTGGAGTAGTTTCGCGAATGAATTCATTTACCAAAGAAATCTGGTAAAAAATCCGGTTGTACATCGCTGCGATAAACTCATTATTACTGTCCCAGTCCTGCTGGTGGTAATCTTGAATATTTCCATCATTCCAGGCAATCACCGCTTCATCAGTTGTCAATTCCTGAGCCTTCCAATACTGGCGCAAATAGGTAGAAAACCCTTCGTCAATTCCGCTGATATCAGGCTGACCCGCTGGTCCTTCCTGTCCACTCAGCGAAAGGCCTGCATACAATTTCGCCAACACCTGCTTATAGGCAGCCGGATCATCATATACAACTGCAGAGGTAAACTCATCTGGATCGAGGGGCTCGACTTCCAAATCCTTGAAGCAGGAACTCAGCATTATCGTAATGCCTAGCAGGAGCACCCAAATTTTACTATATGAGAAATTCATATTATGGAGTATTTATAGTCTTTAGAAAGAAGCATTTACGCCCAAGACAAAGGTTCTGGAACGAGGATAAATGTTGTTATCAATTCCATTGAATATTTCAGGGTCTAATCCTTCATAATTGGTGATCAAGATCGGATTTTGTGCAATCAGGCTCACTTTCAAGTTACGGAACGCATCTGACAAATCAGAAAGGTCGTATCCCAGAGTAATGTGATCAATCCGGACAAAAGAAGCATCCTGAATAAAATGATCGCTGAAATACTGCGGCACGTTAAAATCAATTGCCTGAGTCTGTGCGTTGGTATTATTCAGGAAGTTGGTGCTATTATACAAACCATTATATGTAGCACCAGAAAGCACATTGTTGTACACATGGTTACCGATATTCGCACGTCCGGCAAAGAGAAATTCAAATTTTCCTACCTGAAGGCGAGAAGTCATCCCAAAGAACATATCAGGAGCAGGCTTATCAAAGCGATATTTATCCTCAGGGGTTACCTGACCATCGCCGTTTCTATCTACATACAAGCCTTCAACAGGCACTCCGTTTTCGTCATACACCTGCTCAAATACAAAGAAAGAACTCGCAGGGAAGCCGACGCTATGAATCTGAATCTGATTCCCTACCCCACCTGAAATTCC
>CAYGTH010000683.1:0-3767 GCA_964352745.1 uncultured Bacteroidia bacterium | reverse complement strand
CCTGGGTGCTGTCAAGACCTGCGAGAGAGAAAGGCAAACCAGGATACCGCGGACGTTCGCCGGGTTTCATTTGTTCAGACGCTTTTTCCCAACGTTCGCCGAGTATCCAGAGTTTTTGCCCCAGGAAAGAACGACCATTTGTAGTAGGATCAAAGTCATAGAGGGAAGCGGGCTCCGGCATTTCTATTCCCTTATACAGCGTGTCATATCGGGCGGGATAATCAAAGGGCTCATGGGTCGCTTTGAAATGCGTCATCAGGAAAAAAGGTTCTTCTGAATCTCTGTTTTTGAGCCAGTTGATAGAAAAATCGCCAATCACATCAGAAGAGAATCCCGTATGCGCCTCGCCGCCCTTATTCCCATCCTGCCAATTGTCAGCAGTCTTGAGGATGGGATCATGGTAGCGTCCCTGCCCCGGTAATACCCGGAAATAGTCAAAACCGGTGGGTTGTTTTTTGAGGTGCCATTTGCCGATAATCGCTGTTTCGTAGCCGCCTGCCTGCAGGGCTTTGGCGATATTCATACTATCGGGGTCGAGGGCTTCAGAGAGGGTATAGACGCCATTGCGATGGCTGTACTGCCCCGTAAGGATAGTCGCGCGACTCGGGGTACAAATCGAATTGGTGCAGAATACATTGTCCAGCACCATTCCTTCTTCTGCCAATCGCCGGATGTTAGGAGTTTTGGCTACTTCGGCCAGCGCGCCGCCATATACGCCCCAGGCCTGGGAGGTATGGTCGTCTGACATAATGAATAGGATATTGGGACGATCGGCCTGCGGTTCTGATGGGGTGCAGGCGAGAAAGGGTAAGAGGCAAAGGAGGAGACGTGGAAACATAAGGGGAATGCGTTAGGCATTCAAATATAGGGAATTTTATTACTGGCCATAGGAATTGAACGGAAAGGCGCAAAGAGGCAAAGTGCCTGCGGCAGTGGCTTTTGGAATTGAACACGGAGGCACGGAGCAGGTTTTTCCTTTGCGGCCTGGCGGCTTTGCGTGAGGCCAATAAGGATTTGAACGCGGAGACGGAGAGACACAGAGAGACTTTTTCTTTATGCTTTGGAGACTTTTCATAAAATCAGCAAGCCCCTCTGCGTGGTTGCAAAGGGGCCTGTCGTGTAACTTAGCTTATTGGCGTTATCCGCCGAAAGGAGGCGTACAGTTTTCATCTCCATTTCTACCGGCCCAGACCCCGTCGCCCATTTCGTCGGCCAGGTTATCCATTGCACCGCCGATGATTTCGCCGAGCTTCAAGCCACCGAGTGCCCCAACGATTGCGCCTGCAATACCGCCTGTGATCCCCCCCACAACTGCACCTACTACTGCACCGATTACCCCTCCGAGTGCTTTCCAAAAGCCTTCAAGGCTCTCTCCTCCGTTACGCTTTGCTTGTGCAACTTTTTTCATCAGCTCTTTGAGTTGTGGGGCTATTGCTTTAGCTGCCTCTGAAGTAGCTGAACTGGCAAATGTATTGACTGCCTGCTGGGTCATTTTATAGTTTCGGGAATTCGCAGCTGCGATAATGGCTTTGAGCTGTTGCACTTCTTTTTGGGTATAAACGCCTTTGTCAACGCTACACTGCGCCATGTGGTTAAAATACGCGATACGGCTTTTCGTATTGTAGTAGCCAAAGTTGATCAGCGTTTGTTCAACTTGAAAAAGCTGCTCCTTGTTAAAGGTCTTGCTCGCTTTAAGTTGCTGATACGCTCTGTCTTTTGCCAGCGCTGAACGGACTTTTTTGGAGAAGCCGGGGTTGTCCAGACTTACATGAGCTTGTGTAGCAAATAGGAAGGTCATGAGGAATGCTGACAGGAGAAATAGGACTTTCGTGTTTTTCATGAAAATAGGATTGAATAGGTTTGAGGATAATGGGTTTGCAAACAGTGATTTGCTTCCCTTTGCCTATCTGTTCCCTGAAAAATGAAAAACGTAATGTGGGAGGGTAAAAAACATATAACACCTGTTCAATAACGGTCCAGGAGCTTTTTTTGATCCAACAGTTCTTGATAAGCCTGGATAGAAATGAATTCAAGTGCCTTACGTCTTTTTTATGTGTTCTCAAGGATGGATTGAAAAGCACGCCATGATCTATCAAAATCGATTTCAGCATCAGGTTCAATTTCGATAAACCTAAAACCAGTTTCTGCACCAAAGGCTTCATAGATGCCTGTTTTTTCCCGGTCAAGCGTATCTAATCGAACAACTAATTCATCGAGCTTCTTGCTACGCGTGAAAAAGTTGTTCAAATGTCCGATTCTCAGCTTGCCATTTTTCACCTTGATAAAAATCGTTTGATCTGACAATTCCCAATAGAAACAGGTTCGATTCAGGATCTCGATTTTCTGACAATTATGCCGAATCCAATCATTTTGAGTCAATTCTCGAGCAATGTGGTTGTCCGCTTCCAATTGAGCAGTTTTTTTCGCCTCACGTCTGATTTTCCGTTTTCTAAAAAATTCAAAAAACATTTTTCCAAAACGATTTGATTGTATGTTCCGGTTACCATGCCGCAATCCTTTCAAAAGGGCTTTCGCACAATTCTACTTCCCCCTCTCCAACCAATCCAGCGAAAAGCTCACAAACGCATTCTCCTGATACTCATCTTTCTCAAAGAGCAAGCCTATATCGCCGTTTTCAAGTACGGTGAGCGTGGAATAGGCTGAACCTCCGGCATAAATCGTTTTACCCGCGGACCAGGTTTCTCCTTCATCATAACTTACACGTACTGTCATATGGGTACGGCTTTCCTGGGACTTAGCATTAGAAAAGATCAATCTGTTTTTGTCATCCCCCGCTGTAATTGAAGAATAGCGAATGATACTTGCATTACAAGCGGGATCAATCAAGGTGGAATCCGCTCTGCTTTTCCAGGACATACCTGCATCCGTGGAGGTGTGCACATATCGGTAACCGGTTCCCTTCGTCCGGCTATTGATCATCCAGGTGCCATCGCCGAGCTCTACGATTTTAGACTCATCTGCTGGCTCAATGGGGGTCTCGATCAAATACCAGGAAGCCCCATGATCATCACTGCCGAATACATGCATGCCGTGATCCAGATTCACCATGCAATGCAGGAGCTTTCCCTTACTCGTTTGAATGCCTCTGCCTGAGGTGATAAATTTAAAATCATTTTTCCAATCAGCAGGCGTAATCTGATCCGTAATGTCTTCCGGCTCACTCCAGGTCTTCCCATTATCCTCACTCCGCATCAGGTGGAGGTAATACACGTCTGGTTCTGTCGTGAGGTTCATGAAATTATAAAACAAGAAGATTACGCCAGTTTCGCCATCTACGATCATAGAAGGATCAGAGGCAGATTCTCCAAGGGGCAAATCTGCAATTGTTTCAATCTCGGACCAGGATTTTCCATTGTCGCTGCTTCTGCGTCCGACGATATTGATGTCATCACTGCCCCGAAGGTCATTGCAGGAAGGGACACGTTCGTCGATCGTGGCAATCAGGTCGCCATTGGGCGCAGTTACCAGCGCCGGAATGCGGTAACAGGCTATATTATCTTGTTCCCGGGCATCAAATAGATTGACAAATACGGGTTGTTCTTCGGCGCTTGTCTCGGCTGGCGCCTGGGTAGATTCACCACAGGCAAAGAAGGCCAGGCAACTCAGGAATAAATAAGTACGGATCATAATAAAGAAGATGAGCCGCCAATATAGTGAATTTCGATAAAGCAGGCTTTCTGTCTGCATAATGGGGTGTAGGCCAAAAATCCACAAAGAGAAACCACTGAGGCATTTAGGACACTGCG
>CAYGTH010000682.1:0-3769 GCA_964352745.1 uncultured Bacteroidia bacterium | reverse complement strand
GCCCCCTGGCATAAGTTTCCTGATAAAGCAGAAATCCAATCACGGCCCATAAAGTCATCACAAGGAAGGCCCATAAAGACTTTCGGTTTCCCATACTGACTTTTACAGCGTCAAGATAGTTGAATCGCCCCAAATACCACTCTACCAGTTTTGTGCGGGTTCTTTCTGAGATCAGATCCTCAGCACTTTCCCAAACTACCTGTGCTTCTTTTTCCAGGTTTTCCTCAAACCAAGACGAAGGAGAAAAGATCTCCGGGCTCAGGTCGTCCATAAGGATGTCAAGCCAAGTGTTGGTGGCCTGCTGGGCTAGTAGCCTCTCCATTGGTTTGTTTGGGTGCTTTGAAAAAAAATGTTGCTGATAATACCACTCGGCTTTTGCGCATATTGCTTTCAATAGGTGATTTTGTTTCAAAACGGTGCGTATCCGGAAATATGCAGGACTATTTTGAAACACTTCGGCGTGTTTGAAATCATAGAGAAAGTCCAGGAATAAGGTTGTCAGGCAAATTTCTCTCAACTCTCCTCCCGCCACCTTATGCCTGGGGAGAACCGATTCCTTAAAACAACGAAACTCAGGTTCAGTTGCTGATTTAGGCTTCACACAGGAATAAAAATATACTTTTTTGCTCAGATCGACCACTTTTGCTCCGGTTGACTTGCTTTCGTCGAGTAGTAATTTATGCCTGGGAAAACCTGAAATTTGATTGAGTTGCTGATTGAGTTCTTTTTCAAAGATGGTGGCGTCCTCATAGTTAATCCGCAGAATGGGGTTATTCTCATAGCCGTTATTGTCAGAATAATAGAACACGAGTTCGGACTCCCGGCATACACAGTACACAGGATAATGCTCTTCCTGACGAATCGGCTTATAGACGAAGGAAATCAATCCATTTGCCAGGTCGGTGTCAGGAGAAAGCTCAAAAAACAATCCTGAATTCATGATACCTGGTTTTTGATTGAGCGAATGTATTGATTCATCTTCTCAAGGATTACTTGTCCCTTAGCTACCTGTTCTTGCAAATGCTTACTTTTATTGTCCTGATCATATTTCAAATTGGCAATCAGGTTTTGAATCAATCGATACTCTTCCCACATCCTTGGCCAATCCTGTAGGCTCCCAAAAGCAATCAGGCTGACCAGACTTTGTATATGGAGACACAAATTCCCCATTATTTTATACTCATCTACAAGGTTAAGATAAGATTTCGCGAAGGTTGAATTTTTTTCAGACTCTGTCGGACTGAAGGCCGCTTCCTGCAAGAGATTGAGTCGGGTATTGAGTATGGTGAAACGATGAAATTGCTTCGCCAAGACAGGTTTGAGGGAGTTGAGTTTATCTTTTTTTCCATCTTTTCCATTAATCTCCTTCTCAATTTCATCAACCAATTCTCCCAAATCCAGCCCTACCTGCTGCTCCTGGTAATGTAAAAAACTATAAAAGAGGTATCTAAATAGCTCAGGGGAGTTGATCGGGTCTGCTCCGTCAGCAATTTCCAGGTTACGGCTCCCAATATTTTCGCCCAGGATTCGCAAATGGCTTTTAAAAGCATCGGCAAAACCGGAAATGGGAAAGATCCATAATTTGCCTCCGATCATATTATGTTCGGTAATTTTTTCGACCTCCTCCCTGTGTTCTTTTTCTCGCAATCGGGCGATGAATTTATGCCCATATTGCTCATCAGGCTTCCCGGATGCTCCCAGGAAATAGTCTAGAATAATAATATCGGGCCTGCATGCTCTCAGGCGATTTATTCCAAATGTAATGTATCCCTCTGATGGAGGACTATCGGGGCCGGGGGCATTGTGCTCAGAAACCCCTTTTATGACTGCTTGCCCCGTTCCTTCTCGCCGGTTGATGAGCGATTTTATCCATTCATTTTTAGAAATAGTTTCCTGTTCCTCTTTGCCACACCGCAGTTTTCTCGTTTCGTAGTCGTCCACGATCAAATATCCCCAGGTATAAGGCCCGATGTCTTTACTGAGTCGGGTATCAGCCAATTCTTTCATTTTGCTTTCGGAATGAAACCGGAAGGGGGTAACCAGTTTGGCATGACCTCCGGGCTGATTTTTGATATAGGATTGCTGGAGTTTCCTGCATTGAAATTCGAGGTACTCCTGCGCGACAATGGTGTCGTAAAGACCTTGTTCAAAGTATTCAGCCATGGACTGGACTGTGTGTGTCAGGCGGTCGGGAAAGGTCTCGATGGAGACCATTGGCACATATCGATGCCATATACTGCTGTCAAAAAATCGGAACCGGGGATCAATCCGGTGGCGGATCAAGTCGGAAAGCTCGGTTTTTTTCTTCCCTTCCAACACTGCTCCTCCCCTGACATCCATGATATTATCTACCCCAATGATCAGCATGGCCATAGGAGTAAAATCGGAGGGGAGCCTACGGGAAACAGGACTACTTACCAGTCTCAATTTTTTATTTTCGTCCAGCAGTTCTTCATAGATTGCAGGGTCTCTCAGCACTTGATTGTCGAGAATTGCAACCAGGAGTTGCCAGTGCTTATCTTTTTTAGCGACTGTGCTTTCCTGCCCGTGCTTAAGCACAATCCAATCCTTCAGATTATCCTGAAGTACCTGAAATACGGTAGCCAAGAGGTCCTTTGCAAACCCTTTCCTTTCCTCTCCTTCACTCTTATCTTCGACCCAGTATTCCACTTTTGTAGGAAAGCCGTCTGCATTCAAACGGGTATCCTTCACCTGAAAAAACCGGAGTGTTAATTTATTTGCCATCGAGTTTGTATTCTTTCATGATTGCGGGGAATTGCCGCACAAGTTCCGGATATTGCCGCCAATACTTGCTGATGTAGGTTTTCTTGAGATTGTCTGCGCCGCTGGGAATTTTGAGTTCTTTGGCTACTTTGCCTTTACTTCCCCATACTCCCGCATACTTTTGGAAAGCTTGCTCGATGAACCCCAGTTCTACCTTGGCCACCTCATAAGCCATTTCTTCATAGAGATTGTCTGAGGCTTTCCAGAGTTCCTGGGGTAGACTCCTGACTTGTATAGGGGTGGTTTCCCAATTGTTTCGGGTGTGTTTTTTGTGTTGAGTCAAAGTTCGGCCCAACAGGCTATAGAGTTGGCTGATGTTACCCGGATAGTCATAATGCCGAAATTGTTCAACAACGGCCTCTTCAAATTGAATGGAGCGGTATTTTTGGACCTTTTCCTTCTTTCCGTCCTTTTCAATCACAATGAAATATGGGAGTTTATGGTAATTGTGGCGCATTAGCCAATTATGCATTAAGGATTCGATATCCTGCCGTCGCTCCCGTAAAGCTTTAAGCGAAATAGGAGTAAGACCATAAAACAGTTCGGGGCTAAGTTGTTGTTGTTCAATGAGTTCTTCAGGCTTGGATTCAAGCAGAAATACCATCTGACAATGAAACCTGTCCTTACTATTGAGAAAATGCCGGGTTTCGATTGTTTTAAATATCCCTTCCTGTAATGGCAAGGAAATCGATTCGATATGCCTTAAAAACAGGCTACCATTGTGTGCCTGCTTAAAAAAATTGGTTTTCCCTGATCCATGCCGATGATGCAAAAAGTTTTCTAATTCCCTGGAAGTATAGCCTGTCAAATCAATTTGCACCGGCGGCTTGGAAGGTTTGAAATCCCGCGATTCGCCGTACATCCGGTCCAACAGGCGGTTTTTGCCTAAACCGGTTTCTCCAACTAGAAAGAAGGACTGCTTTTCATTAGAAAATTTGCGGATTTGGTCCAGATTTTTTTTGGTGTACTCTGCTTCCCCCCAGGC
>CAYGTH010000681.1:0-3772 GCA_964352745.1 uncultured Bacteroidia bacterium | reverse complement strand
CAGATGCTGAAAATGAATACTTCACTGATGGGATGACCGAAGAACTAATCAATGCCTTGAGTAAAATAGAAGGCCTCAAGGTAACTGCCAGGACTTCTTCTTTTGCATACAAGGGGAAACAGGTAGATGTCAGGCATATTGGAAATGACCTGGGCGTATCAACCGTACTTGAAGGCAGCATCCGAAAGGTGAAAGATTCTGTGAGGATTACCACCCAGCTTATTCGCACAGACAATGGCTTTCACATCTGGTCGGAAAGCTTTGACCGAAAACTGGAAGACATTTTTAAATTACAGGATGAAGTAAGCCTCCTGATCGCCGATAAAATAAGAGAAAACTTTGGGCATATAGAGATAAAAGATCATTTGGTGGATAGCTATACCACCAATATGGAAGCGTATCAGCAGTTTCTTAAAGGTCGGTTTTATCAGCTCAATTGGAAGCTTGAAGACTTTTCCAGAGCCATTGATTTTTACAAATTGAGTATCCGACTCGATCCGACTTATTACAAGCCCTATTTTGGATTGGTGCAATGCTATGGGATCCTTGCTTCCTGGAATTTTATGGCCAAGGAGGAAGCCTTGAAGGAAACGGAAAGGTATCTGGATAAGGGGATGGCCTTAACAAATGATAGCGTAGAAGGTTTCTTTTCACTTGCTACCCAAAGTTTGTGGGTGCATTGGCAGGTTGAAGAGGGACTCACCCACCTCAAAAATGCGCTTACGATCTCTCCCCAGGATACAGAGGCACTGGAATCTTGTGCCGAGTGTTATACCGCAATTGGCCATTTTGAGGAGGCACTGACTCATATCAATCAGGCGCTGGTATATAATCCCATGTCTGCTAATCATCATTATACCAAAGGCAACATTTATTATCTGAGTGGCCACTATCAGAAGGCCATTGACTGGATGAATAAAGCCTTGGCAATTGATCCGAAATGGGACCTGGCCTGGCAAATAAAAGCAGCCTGCTCCATTCTACAGCATGATAAAGAGGCCCTGTATGGCGTCATTGAGCAGTATCCTGATATTACCAATAAATCAGAATTCCTGTTACTATATGAGATCAGGAATCAAGGCCAAAACGCCACCAAAGCAGATTTTGAAAGGGATCACACAGGCTACTTACCCTGGGAAGTATATATTCCCCTCTACCTCGGAGATGAGGAAAAAGCCCTGTCAGCCCTCAGGCAGGGAATAGAGAACCGGTTGGGGCAGTATATCAACTTCATGAATGACCCCTTGCTGGCTCCCCTGCAAGAACATGCAGGTTTTCAGGCACTGTGCAATTCTACTTTTACTATCCCCCAAAAGGCAAGCGTTTTATCAAATGATCCCCCCAACAATCAGCGGAAGTTGTCTGTCCATGAGGTGGATCGCTTTACCAAATCCCTGATTCAGGTGATGGAACAAAAACAGCCCTATTTACAGTCCACCCTTACCCTGAGGGCGCTCGCAGATGCTATCCACCTTCATCCCAATAAGCTTTCCTGGTTATTGAATGAAGAAATCGGAAAAAATTTCAATGACTTTGTAAACCGATATCGGATTCAAGCGTTTCAGGCGCTGGCAATGGATCCTGCCAATGCTCACCTCACCTTGCTGGGCATGGCCTATGAGAGTGGGTTTAATTCAAAATCTGTCTTTAACGATTGCTTTAAAAAAGCTACCGGGCTTACGCCAAAAGCCTGGGTGACTAGAAATAAGTCCTGATATTCATTTTCCTTCTTTTATGGTTCCGGAACTGCATTATCGTACGATGAAGCATCCCGAATTTTGGGGAAACCATAACATGATGCACGTCATTCCATGACTTTTTTGTTGCGCAGCTTCTGCAACAGAACCCAGAATCTTCTGGAAACTCAACAAAACCTTGTGATAGCGGCAGATTCCGGATCGAATTTCAAAGCTATGCAATGAAATTCGTCCGGAATGACATCTTTGATGAATTGCATAGGATATAAAATCCAAGAGTAAGCATGTTTATTCGCCCATTCCTAAGGTAAAAAGTACGGAATCTCATCTTTACGTCCTGAAAAATAATTCAAGACGAATGAGGCGCGCCATAGCCTCACCTTTGGGTCATTAATCAACACAGTAGTACTCAAAAAATTATTCTCATGAAAAAGAATTTGATTTCACTCTTAACCATCGTCTTGCTTTTTGCCCTGTCTGCCTGTAGTGATGATGATCCAATTGTTCCCATCCATGGAGGCGATTATGTGTCAGCAGCACAATACCTCAAGGATATCGATTTTTCGGGGAGTGTGCTGATCAGAAAAGGGAACACCGATGTACTCCGATCCGGATTTGGGTTCGCAGATCGGTCTGCAAATGAATTGAATCAGGTAGATCATATTTTCCGCATAGGATCTATGACCAAGTCTTTCACGGCTATGGGAATCGTTCACCTTAAGCGAGAGGGTCTGATACAGAGTTATGATCAGCCCATCAGCGATTTTATCGATGGCTTTGCCTATGGAGATCAGATCACCTTGCGGCATCTCTTGACACATTACTCGGGAATTCCTGATTATTTCGGTCCGGTAGAGGAATTTGTAGCTACGCATAATCAATACCTCTCGCCCGATGATATTCTGGAGGTAATCACTGATTTGGTCAATGAGGAAGGCTTGTTATTCGAAGCCGGTACCCAGCATTCCTATTCTAATTCCAACTATATGATGCTCGGTTTGCTCATCGAGGACCTGACCGACATGCCTTACCATGAATACCTAAAATTGAAAATACTAGATCCCCTGGGACTATCCCATACCGGTAAAGGCCCCAATGACATGTCAGGTACACCTTATGCAAAGGGATACGACGATGCCGGGGAAGTCGCTCCCTATCAAATGCAAATTGCCTACAGTGCAGGAGATATGGTCAGTACTATCGGAGATATGGAAAAATGGGGTGATGCCCTGCTGGGAGATCAATTCCTGACCGCTGCAGAAAAAGCCGAAATCTTTGCCGATCCCGTTGCTGAAGAAGGCTTCTATTCCCTTGGATTTGGCTGGTTTACGATGAGAGAGGAAGGTGACCTGATGTACTTCCATGGAGGCGACATTGATGGATACAGCAGCCTGATCGCCTTACTTCCCGAAACCAATAGCATGATTGTCGTCCTCGGCAATGAAGAAGACGGGGGAGAAAACCGAAACCTGATCCAGGAAACACTTGTCAAGTATGAATTTCAATAAACATGCCTGAATTCACTCCCTTATTTATCATTCACATTTATAACAAAAAAATAGTATGAAACGATTCACATTAACCGCAGTATTGCTCCTTATCACCTTCAGCATTTACGCGCAAAGCGAGCAACCCATCCGAAAAGGATTTACCATTGGCGGCTCAGCAGGTATCGGTGTTTTACATTTCACAAACGGAATGGAAAGCTCGGAGACGCAAGGGGATATTTCATTACCCAACATGAAGGTAGGATGGTTTGTAAAAGACAACCTGGCCTTATACCTCAACACCCCCGGCCAGATTTATGAGAAAGACGGCAGCGATCGAAGTTTTGAAGGGTACATTCCTTCTGTTCAATACTGGGCATCGAATAAATGGTGGATCAGTGGAGGGCTTGGTGCAGCATTGGATACGCCTGCTTTTTATGAAAAAAGAAGTGAGTCCGAAGAGAAAAACAACTGGGGAAAAGGCGTTTTGTTGAGTAGTGGGTACGAACTCCTTCAGCGAAAAAAGTGGGCAATGGACATTCAGGCCCGCTTATATATGGCCAGTGTGAAACTCGATAACGGCAACAG
>CAYGTH010000680.1:0-3805 GCA_964352745.1 uncultured Bacteroidia bacterium | reverse complement strand
CTCGACCAGGGGAAGGTCGTAGAAGACGGAACACACGCTGAATTGGTTGAGAAAGACGGTATTTATGCCCGACTCTGGTCGCTTCAGGCGGGTGGATTCCTGAACAGCAGTTCGCAGGATCGGATACAGCCGAATCCGAATGCAAGGAAGAAATAATGTGTTCAAGAACTAAGAGATGGAGAATACTCTGTCTCTTAGTTCTTAGCAATTAGGGTAAGGTAATGTCTCTTATTAATACGCATTTCAAGGATATTATCTCACTTATACCCCAACAATTCATAAGCCATTAATCAACCCGTGTTAGTGCAGGATGGTTTGTTTAATAAATGTCATTTCTTGTCTGAATCTTGTGTTTTGATTTTTTCAAATTGATAATTATGAAAAGCGATTTCCGTGCGATTTCAGGCATTCACCTGTCTTAATTCTGAAAGTAGTTATACTAGTTTTGGAATCAGAAATTATCATTTAGAGGAAACTGTAGGAATACATAAAAAACATTGCAATGCATAATCTACTCGACTCAATTATAATAGATTTTGATCTAGACCCGCTTATTGATGCGATAAATGCCAGATCTTCGGTTATATATGTTGGGGCAGGTGCTTCTATCCCGGTAGGGCTTCCTACTTGGAGAAGCTTTCTAATTCAGTGCATTCACCATGCAAAAAAGGCCAAGAACGGGGCCTATAAATGGAGACAGGCTGAGCGGTCGTTAAGGGAAGGAGATTACCTTACATGTGCTGATTTAATTCAAAATGAAATTGGACACTTATTAGAAAGATATGTTTGGGATACTTTTGGACATGCCTCAACTCCTTCATTGATTCATCAAGCAATTTCCCGAGTCCCATTTTCACTTGCAGTTACTACAAATTATGACCGATTATTAGAATCAGCGTACCCGAATCGTCCAAATGTATGGACATGGCGAGATCCAGAAGCAATTTTCAGTTCGCTCAAACATGGTCGATTTGCTGTTGTTAAAATGCATGGAGATGTGGGGAATGGACCTTCATTGGTCTTAACAAAGACTCAATACCGTGATTTAATGCATTTGAATCGCTCATTCAATAATTGTCTTTCTACTATTCTATCGCTAAACACTTTTCTCTTTATTGGTTCATCATTACGAGATCATGATTTACTTAGACTAATGGATGATGCCCGATTAGTATATGGGGCTGATTTCGGTCCTCATTATGCTGTCATGTTTTCAGATGAAGTCGATTCCGCTTTTTCCAAATTGCTAAGGGATTCCTATAATATCAATGTTATCCTGTGTAGAAAACCACCGAATGTTGAGGAAAATTGGGATTGGCGTACTGATTCTGTCTGCTCATTCCTGAAGGTCGTCTCAGGGAAAGTATCAAAAAAGGTGATTCAGAATCGGCAAATACTATCATTAGACGCTCCATTCTTTAGCTTGAAGAATTCAATACGGTCCATTATTTCCAATGCCGTGACAAAGACAGGAGCTGATAGAGGGCGTGTAGCTTTCGTAAAAAATCTAAATCTACATGGATTATATTCTATGATTGAAATAGATTTACCTACAGCAACAGAGGTTGATTCGAATATATCGGTGAATGATAATTTGCCTAACCTTCCCGAATTGCTGATTCTTCCTGATTCAATGTTAGGATATCTATTTGTTCAAGGAGGGAATGAATCTAAGTATGTATATTCTAAGAATATCACTGGAAAATATTATCATGCAAACTTTGATGAAGAAAATATCCCTCTTTACGAATCACCTCATACAGATACAAAGAGTGTACTTGCTTGCCAGATTCTTGCGGATGGTCAACGTGTTGGAATAATGGTCTTGGAATCTTATAACGAAGATGCATTTACCCAAGATCACTTATCTGCTTTAACATCAGCCGCAGTTACAGCAGGGGCCGCATTTAACGAATTTCGCCATCGAGAGAAGTCAAGTCGGGGAATAGGACCTTTTGTGAATAACATGCAAGAATTCAATCGCCTAATGGGTATGAGTCGCCAACTAAGGCCATTGGAGCTATCATTTCTTTTATACGACATTGATTATGTAAATGGATTAGTTACTGCAAAATACGATCCTAGATATGTGAAGCCAGTTAATCCTAATCAAAATTTTTCTTATCGATTCGAAGATAAAAGCCTCGTTACGGAAGTACTGAGAGATCGAAAGCCAATTAGTATAGACGATGCAGAACTCGATAGCAGATTATCGAATATTTCGATATCGAAGAAAGGAGTTGATTTTTTTGGAATTAAAGGAAGCGTATATGCAGTACCGATTTATGTAGAAGGAACAATTTCATCTATTTTAGTGTCATGGTCTCGAAGTGCTGATCAAAACCTGAAAAAAATGAAAAGCCGTATCTCTCGTCTTGCACATGTAATAGCTAATGATCCTGATCGGGATCGGGATATTGCATTAGAAAACCGGAGGTCATATAAGTTGTTCAGAGCAACGAATAATATTCTCAAGCGAGTAGATCACGATAAAAACTGGGAAGAAAAAAGCTTAAAAAATCGGGACTTTAGAAAACGACTCATTCAAGCTTTATTGAAGACTCTAACTCATCAAGCATGTGGGCTGGCAAGAGTCCGAATTTGGCAATATATAGAGGTTAGTAATGGGAGTTTCTTTCAGTGCATCCAGTCATTTACCGTTTCTAAGGCTACTATGGAAGGAAAAGAAAAAGATGATGCCTATGTTGGAATTACAACAGATGCACTAGATCCTTATTGTAAGTATACCCTTGCACGGTATGCTCAAAACCCATTTGCGCTACATCAGCATAGTAGTATGTTTGGAAAAGTTGATAAAAACTCCATGAAATTGGATAAAGACCCAAGCGGATCATGGATTGTTGGACCTATAGTAAGTAGACATGGTAGATTATTAGGCTTTATTGCTGCGGACAACCATTACCCAGTCAAAGATTCGAATAATCCACCTAGTATATCATCAGTAGAAAAACATTTGAGCGAAAGAGATAGTACCTTTCAACGATTTGCTGTTGATGTAATCTCAGATCTATTGGCTCCCATTCTTATATATAATCTTCGTTTCCAGAACAAATGATAAAGAGATATTAATTTCGAGTTTAACCCAAGGAACTGCCAAAATCCGCTCTTTTTGCTATTTAGATAAAATAAAATAAGATCGGATCGGGAGCATCTACCTACTTTGGAGGGAAGGATTCTATGTTTGAAAAATAATTATTCTTGGCGAGAGATTAGAGGTTAGGCACATAATGTTTATGGCCGTCCCTTTTCTGAAAGTCACCTCTGTAATTTCATCAATACCCAACTCTTGACTCTTCTTATCTTCCTTCTTCCCAAACACCCACAAGACCCAGACTATCAAAATCACCAGAGCTGCCATATGAAATCGGTAGTCCTGATTCAAGGGCAGACCTTACCTACATTATTTAGTAAATATTCTTTTCTTGAAGGTTCATAGCTTTACGTGTTGGGGATCGAGGAAAAAATCAGCTATCCACAGCGTGGTTTCCCATTTTCAATCAACTGTGAGTTGATAACTGCATTTTGGGGATGAGTTGAATAATGTCCGATTATTCCTACCTGTTTGCTATAACCGTTACTCAGGTTGAATGAACAAAACACGGGACTGCATCTCATTCGATACAGTCCCGTGTTTCTGGCGGTAAGGCCAAACGTATTTATTACTTAGCAGCTTTTGTGATAGCTGCTTTGGGGGATATGAGTTTTCCGGTTTTGCCAGCATCTTTAATATCAGTACCGGTACTGACCAGGATTTTATGGACTTGCTTGGCTGTCAGGTCAGGAT
>CAYGTH010000679.1:0-3807 GCA_964352745.1 uncultured Bacteroidia bacterium | reverse complement strand
ACCCTCAAGGTGAGCCTCAAGAGCTACGCAAAAGACAGACGCTAACAGGGAAAAATACGATTGCGTGATTTAATTCCATTTCCAGTAAGGGAATGTCAGATTTTAAGCGGATATTCGATACGCTTAGGCATAATTGGGTATTGTACAGCGTCCTTCTACGCGCCAAATTCTTGAAAAAATTCCCTAGTCATGGAACTTTACCGTACCACCTGTTTGAAATGTAGTAAACTGATCACACAGAGCTACAGTACTTCTTTTACACTCGGAATTAAAACCCTTGGCCGCAAGCTTCGGATGCCCATATATGGAATCTATGGCTTCGTTCGGTACGCTGATGAGATTGTCGATACGTTCCACAACTTTGACAAGCAGTATTTACTCGAAAAATTCAAGGCAGATACCTTTGAAGCCATTGAAAGCGGGATCAGCCTGAACCCGGTCCTGCATGCTTTCCAGTATGTCGTCAACACCTACCATATTGAGAAGGAATTAATCGAGGCCTTTTTGAATAGCATGGAAATGGATCTGTATAAAGACAGATATACCGATGCCTCTTATAATGAGTATATATATGGTTCGGCAGAAGTTGTAGGCCTGATGTGCTTGCGGGTTTTTTGCGAAGGCGATAAGGAACAATACGAATCTTTAAAAGAACCAGCTCAGAGCCTTGGCCGTGCTTTTCAGAAAGTAAATTTTCTGCGCGACATGAAGAGTGATTTTCAAGAGCGGGGTCGCGTATATTTTCCAGGGGTCAATTTTCTGGGATTCACTAACGATGCAAAGCAAATCATAGAGGCAGATATTCAGCAGGATTTTGATGATGCGCTACAAGGCATTATCAGACTTCCCGAAGGCGCACGTCAAGGTGTGCACCTCGCTTATGTCTATTATTTAAAACTATTCCGAAAAATCCGCCGGGCACCAGCTGACCAGATATTGGAAGAGCGCATTCGGATTCCCGATCCTAAAAAGATTGCCCTCCTGCTTAAGACCTATTTCCAGTATCAATTGAATTTTCTATAATTCACATGCAGCCCTACACCTACCTCGCACTGATGATAGCCACAGCTGGCTTTCCGCTGTTGCTCTCCTTTGATAAAAAGGTGGCCTACTATACCAAGTGGAAATCGTTGATTCCTGCCATGGTACTTACCGCGGCAGTATTTATTATTTGGGATGTATGGTTTACCAAAATAGGGGTCTGGTCATTCAACGAAGAGTATCTCATTGGCGCATCGGCATGGGGACTACCGATTGAAGAATGGATGTTCTTTTTTGCTGTGCCCTTTGCCTGCGTATTTATATATGAATGTCTGATCGCCTATTTCCCGACAGATTATTTGAAAACAATCGCTCGCCCTCTCTCTTTCATTCTCGCCTTCCTGCTGCTCCTGATTGGCAGCCTGAATCCGGGCAATATCTATACGCTGGTTACTTTTTATGCATTAGCTGCTTACCTGCTGTTCATGGCGAGCACCCGCGCTCCCTTTATGGGTCGTTTTTACGCGGCATACCTGATCAGCATGGTTCCTTTTCTCATTGTAAATGGAATACTCACCTACCTCCCAGTGGTGATGTATAATGATATGGAAAACCTGGGGATTCGTTTGGGATCCATACCAGTAGAAGATACCGCCTATTCCATGCTCTTGCTTGTGATGAATATCAGCATTTATGAATGGTTCGTCGCACGCCAGCAGGCCTCCCTCCCCCAAATGGAAAAACGCTATGAATGACCTGGCCATTACCATCGATCCTGGCTCCGGATTTTGTTTCGGAGTTGTATTCGCTATCGAAATGGCGGAGGAAATCCTCGATACAAGCGGCCAGTTGTATTGCCTGGGAGATATTGTTCACAATGATATGGAAGTGGAGCGGTTACGAAAAAAAGGGCTTACCATCATTAGTCATGCAGAGTTGGCAGAACTCAAAGATGCGAAAGTATTGATTCGCGCACATGGGGAGCCGCCTGAGACCTATCATCTGGCAATGCGCAATAACCTCGAATTGATCGATGCGAGTTGCCCGGTTGTCTTAAAGCTGCAAAATCGAATCCGGACAGCTCACCTCGGCGAAGAGCATGTGCTGATATATGGCAAAGCAGACCACCCAGAGGTCATTGCGCTCAGGGGCCAAACAGGCGGCAAAGCGCAGGTATTTACTGATATTTCAGAACTCGATTTGACAATTCTCCCGCCCAAGGTTACGCTATACAGTCAAACGACTAAAAACAGAAAGAGCTTTCATGCTACTGCACACAGCCTGCAAGCGCAAGGATTTGAGGTCAAGAAGCACGACACCATTTGCCGGCAGGTTTCCAACCGCGATGACGAACTCCGCCATTTTGCTACGGCTCATGATCGGATCTTGTTTGTTTCCGGAAAAAAGTCTTCGAACGGCAAAATGCTCTATCAGGTCTGTAAATCTGTAAATCCGGCCACTCATTTTGTATCCGATCCAGCTGAACTCAGAGCGGAATGGTTTGAGCCTGGGAATTCGGTAGGAATATGCGGAGCCACCAGTACCCCCCAATGGCTAATGGAAGAAGTTCGGGCTACGATCCTGGAATTTGCAATCCAGGGACCACGCGTTCCGGTAACGGGCAAATAACAAATAAAGGCTACCAGACATCCAGCATTTTGGACAAGCGGGCACTCTGCTCACAACTTTCATTGGCAAATACTTTCAAGACAACCTGATAGCTACCGGGCAGGGTAAAGGTCTTGAGCGGCTGTTCCTCCTCGGAGGTAGTCCCGTCTCCAAAATCCCATAAAAACCGGTCTCCGTATTGATACCGAGCCCGAAACCGCAACGGCTTGTCCCGATAGGCCTTAAAATCTTTTGAACGTACAAAAATGTCGGGGACAATCTCCTTACAGGCATATTCTTCAATCCGGATCAACCAAAAATCCTTGCCTCTAACCCTGTCATCTTCCTGAAAATCATTCTTTTTTTCCCCAATAGCGTAGTACACACCCGGGCGGTATTCCAGCACATCTGCACATCTTTCTCCATCAGGTCCACCGTAGGTATTTCGCCATATAATCTGGCCGTTTGCATGGGTACGCACTAACCAGAAGTCGTCTTTTCCTTTGGCGTAGGGCGTTTGGTTCCATTCCGTCTGCGCATACCCCCCCATAATACTTCCCCCATCTGAACAGGGGCTAATAGCAGTAAAGGATTCTTCTCCGGGACCCTCTATTACTTTTTCATACAGCCGATTTCCTTTATCATCCAGTTTCAGCCACCAAAACTGTTTCCCCTGCTCTGAATCCTGCCAGGTTCCGGCAATCAATAAGGTACTGTCAGGAGCTTCGACCACATCTGAGAAACTGCCCCCTTCCGGACAGGCGAAGGTACGTTGCCAGATCAAGTCTCCGGTCTGAGACAAGCGCATTAATAAGCCATTTCCAAAAGGGCCTAGTTTTTCAGCCCCAAGGCCCATCGAATTGGTCATCCCTGCCAGAAGGTAATCTCCATTTCGGCAGGTAATGACCGAAGAAGCCCAATCATTCCGACTACCACCTTCCACCCCGGAATAACGGGTTTTACCATTTGTATCAATTTTAAGGACCCAAATATCACTCATCCCATTGTTTCGGGCAACTTCTCCATCACCAGAGTGGCTACTCCCCGCTATCAGGAACTCTCTGTATACACCTCGACTGATGCCATTTGCCTGGTCCAGGCTACTCCCTCCAGTTCCTCTCAGCCACTCAACTTCACCCAAAGAATCTATTTTCCCAATAAAATAATCCCCCCCATACTCCGCATCTCCCCGCTCGCGGTGATCAATCAGCGTATTGG
>CAYGTH010000678.1:0-3810 GCA_964352745.1 uncultured Bacteroidia bacterium | reverse complement strand
CTTTTTCAAAGCCCAGTTTCTCATAAAAGGCTTCCTTCCCAGGTTGAGCGCCAAAAAATATGGCGGTATGGCCTAACCTGGTTTTGATGGTTTCCATGAGTTGGGTTCCCAATCCTTTTCCCTGATAGTGCGGGTGTACAACATATACCTACAGTCAGTTATCAAAATATTGATTCCAATTAGCATGATTAATCGTTTCATTCGGGTATTGAATTTAATGCCATGCATGCGAAAAACCCTTTCCGATTCCCCTTAAGGCCCTCAGGATTTACAAGCAAGGTAAACTGATGTCGGTCAGTAAGGAGATGGAGAATAGAATTATCCACTTCCACACATCCAGGTATTATTGTGTTTCTTCCGTTTAATCCATATCTTCGTAGTAAGTTATTCATTCAATTGCTGTGAAGGAATCTTATTTCGCATAATTAGGAGATTGCCGGCAAGTTCAGCTCTTCTATTAGCCTTAGATAAAAGAGGAAAGGAACTCGCTTCGCAACTCAATAATAATCATCCATGAAAATTCTCCCTTTGTTATTTCTACTGCCATTTTTTTGTTGCAAAGCTACAGCTCAAACAGCAGATGAAGTCAAGGCTGACGCGTATGAAGTTGAAGGTATTTGGTGGTCAGAATTCGGTAGCCCTAGTTATATCAAGATTACAAAAAGCGAGGGGAAGTTACTGACCCAATATCTTCTACCACCCAAAGCCCCTATCCTCCCGGAAGAAGTAGAACCTCGAACTTGGATTGACGAAAACTGGAGTTCACAAACAACATATGTACAAAACATACTGGACCTGAATATTTACGATGGAAAACGAAATTTTTGGAAGTTTACAAGTGCCATTTCTGCTGAACTGCATAGCAAAAAGCAGCTACCCAATACGAACCTACTACCGACCGTTTACAAGCGAATTCGAGGCTTAGAGAAGCCCACTTACGAGGTAAGTGGCACTTGGACGCCAATGCCTACTCAGTCATCGGAGAATGCTCCCGACTTTTTGATCACCAGTAAACTCACCGACGGGGTAGAACTAATTCTCATAGATAAAGCATATCGTCAAAAGGGGAAACCCATCATTTTTTTAGCCTTCACTAACAACACCTATCTCGGTGCAATGGAGGGTCAGGCGGAAAACTCCAGCTCGCTGGAGTTTCTACCTGACAATCAGGTAGCGATTAAGTTGTTGGGAGGCCCGGAAGTAACCGGGGCGGATCTTTATTCCTACACCTATGACCGGAATGATAAGCTAAAAGAAATTAGTTTGCGCCGCGAAACAATACGCCTTTTAGATACTGTCCGTTTTTTCACCTTTTCCAATCAAAAACCGACGCAAATAACTGAGAGATCAGAAATACTCAAAAGATTGGGACGTCCCATTCCTGTGGTGGGAAAAGCCAACCGTAATGAAGACTGGTACCATGTGTATATGGAACCCCAGAAAGCCTATCGGTTTGCAGTGAAGGGGCTTAAGGAGCCAGGCATCTGGCCTTTCTCAGCCAAGATAGCCTTCATGGAAAATGGCCGGTCCGGGCCTGTTTCCTCCTTTTTTTCCTGGAGTTACAATGAGAATCAACCAACAGTTCTCAAAGAAGGCACATTTTCACCGCCATATGCAGGCTACTTTTGGGTGGTAGTAAGCACACAAGAAAAGGAGAAAACAGGACTTTACGAGTTTTCTTATATTGATTATGACCAAGGCAAATGGCCCGAATTTCGGATAGAAAACTGGAGCTTCGAAAAAGGTTTGTTAGGCTGGTCCACAACGGGTACTGCCTTTGACAATCAACCTACCCGGGGTGATAATATACTTACCCAAAGAGCCCTAAAACGGGGGCAATATGAGAAAATCAACCCTGATTCTCCTGACCAACCCTTCGAAGCTCCCCTCGGCGGGGATTATTGGCGAGACATGACCTATCCCATCGGCCATAAAGGGAACTATTGGATCGGTACATTTGAAAATCATCCCACCGCCCAATCCAAACTAGGCGTTACGCAAGGCGATTCGCTGACCGGAACATTAATTTCGCCAACGTTTCTCATCACTACAGATTTGTGTGAATTCCTGATCGGCGGGCGTAGTTCCAGCCACGACAGCAAGAATATTAGGGTGGAATTACATATTCTTCCAAATGAACCGAACGAACTAACTTCTGTGAATTCTATCATTTATCCATCTGGCATCAGTGAGCAAATGCATTTGGGAAGCTTTGATTTGAGCGAATTCAAAAACAAGGGGATTACCGCTAAGATTGTCATTATAGACGATGCAATCAATGGGCATATCAATGTGGACGATTTCCGCTTCATTGATGAAAGTGAGAAACCAGAATATATTCTGATCGAAGATGCACGGAAAAGCAACAGATCTTATCTATTGGATAAAGATGCACCCGTCTGGGGCTTTGCCGATACCCATGCCCACCCGGCGAGCCATCTGGGTTTTGGGGGAAATTTAATGGTTGGGGATCCGAACCTAAGTCTGGATAAAACTTACAGTACAGATTCCTGTACCGCTCATCATTCAGAGTTAGGCTTGGGTCTTTCTAATAAAGCATTTATTGGTCTTGCTGATGCACATAATATGGATGGGGGCTATCCGCATTTTACTGGGTATCCCCGCTTCACCTCCAAAACGCATCAGCAACAACATGTTGAATTCCTCTATAGAGCCTGGCAGGGAGGCTTACGCTTATATTGTGCGCTGACTGTGAACAATATGTTCCTGCCTACCCTGGCAATTGGGCCGGGCAATGATGGCCAGGCATTGGACGATGAATCCGTTATGTACCGGCAATTGGAATACATTAAAACGCTAGTCTCAACAAACAGCAGTTGGATGGAAATAGCCTTGAAGCCAAGCGATGCCCGGCGTATTATCCACCAGGGAAAATTGGCGATTGTGTTGGGGGTTGAAGCCGATAACTTTGGCAATTTTAAAGATGATAATTATATCTGGGAGGACGACACTGATCGGGACGAACCCCTGGTTTCGTTAAATGAAGAAAATGCGGAAGAACTGCTAAGTCAGACAATTGATGCGTATTATGATCTGGGCATTCGCCAAATCACGCCTATCCATTATATCAGTGGCGTTTTTGGGGGCGCCTCTGTTTTTCAGGCTAAAACGGCTTTGGTTCAATTTGCTTTTTTAGAAAATCTCAAAATTAAAAATGGGTACGATCAGGACATTGCGTACAGTTTGCTTACAGATTTCAGTGATATTACAAACATATTAAGTTCACTTATGTCTGGTCAAATCAGCACACAAGTAATTATTGTGGACAAGGACATTTCTGCATTGAACAGCACGTTGAGCGCAGAAGGGCTGAAACTTAAGGACATTCCTGCATTGAACAGCACGGTGAGCGCAGAAGGGCTGACCCCAATTGGCAAACAACTAATTACGAAAATGATGCAAGGTGGTATGCTGATTGATAGCGACCATATGAGCATCGAGAGTAAAGACGATGTATTTGAGTTGGCTAACCTTCCAGGTTATCCGATTATGTCTTCTCACACGGATCCGGGTGCTTTGAGCTTCGTCCGCCTTAATCGCGAAAAAGGCAGCCTATTCTTTGGAAATTCTCCTGAGGATAACTTCAAAAACTTTGGAACTTCAGTCATTGGAAACCTGAGGCACGAAGCACAGGTAGTTGATAGTCAAATTACTAAAATCCAACAATCGGGCGGGATCGTGAGTCCCTTGCTACTCCCCTATCGTCGAAATGCCTATACCGGAAACGAGGGAAAAATTGACAATGATTGCGCCGGCAGTTCCAAAACCTGGGCCCAAATGTACTTGCAT
>CAYGTH010000677.1:0-3811 GCA_964352745.1 uncultured Bacteroidia bacterium | reverse complement strand
ATCTCAGCCAGCTGACTTAACGTCTATTATTGCCGTGTAGCGGGAAGATAACTGGCTATACGCTATACATCCTTTGGCTATTGCATGCGAACATGCGATAGACAAAGCGCATGACATAATTTACCGAGCGTAAAGTGGGGTATCTGCAATGAAAGAAAAAATGTAGGACAGCTTATTAAAAATTTTAATAATCTGACAATCAACACGTTAAGACTAGCCTATCAATTTTTTATTAAAAAAAATGAGGTTGGTGCAACGTTTTTTGTGGCTTTCGCATATTGCAATTGAAACCGTACGGCAAGCTCACCAACTTCTTCTAAACATTAAACACAATAAACATGAATACTTTAAATAAAATAAGTCTTTTCATACTATCCATGGCAATGATTTTTACAGCATGCCAGAAAGAAAACTATGACGTGGTACTTCCTGATGATCCGGAATTTCAGGCTGTTATGGTTAACACAAACCCATACGTCAAAAACATGAGAACCTTTTCTCAGGATAGCATTTATCTTGATTGTGTCAAAATACCTCTCCCTGTCGACTTTCTTCAGGCCTCGGGCAGTACAATTACCATTAACGACTCTGCTGATTTAAACGCAGCTTCTATGCTTCCCGATTCCCTGGTTGACTTCGTGTATCCTTTTGATGCATACGATAATAATGGTCTGGTTCAAATCGGGAATATAGGCGAATTGGCTATCGCCATAACGACTTGTGCCTCAGCCCCCCTAACATGCGGGGAACAACAGCCTCACGTTTTGTTGTTTTTCAATGCACTAAACATTTTGACCATCAACAGGTATATCTATAAAATCAACTACCCTGTGACAATCATTGTGGACAGCAACCAAGTGGTATTAAATCAAGACAGCGATTATTTGCCGGCCATTGGAGGATCGCCGTTTGATTTACCTGATGTGGATCTTGTATATCCCATCACGATCACCCAGTTTGGACGCAACATTGTATTGAATAACGACAATGATGTCTGTGCCTTCTACGAAACGCTGGATGAGCCCTGTACCAATAAGCCTGCACACATTCAGTTCATCTTTAATGAAGGCGCAGGGACACGAATCAGTTGTGCCTACTTTACCAACTATCCTTTTGATATTACACTAAACAACACTACGATACAGATTCAATCCAGAGACGACTATTTGAACCAGCTGAATGCTTCGCCTACCGCGTACAGCAATATCCAATTGATTTACCCTGTAACTGCCACCAAATCCTCGGACGGTCAAACGCTGAGCTTTACAACAGCTGCTGACATTTGCCAATACCTGAATAACTGCCAATAATCAACAACAAGAACCCCAGGTGCTTCACGGCATCTGGGGCTTACATGTTAACTCAAGAAATACGTGGTAGATCCAAGAATCATAAACGAAGTCAAGAAAGGCAAACAAGGTGCTTTCAAGCAGATGTATGAATGTTGCATCCGCTACGTTTATGCCGTTGTGAGAAGGTATGTTTCTAACAACAGTGATCACCAGGATGTGATTCAGGAAATTTTTGCCCGCGTCTTTTTAAGTATCGATTCGTACGATGAAAATATAGGGGAATTTAAATTTTGGCTTCGCAGACTTACTATCAATCAGTGTATTCAGCACCATCGAAAGCAAACCTCATCGGTTAAAACCGTTCCGCTAGACTCAGCCGATCACATAGAGGCAAGCCTGAACGATAGCATAAGTCACTTGTCAAAAGATGATATCACGCTGCTTTTAAAAAGGATGCCTGAGGGGTATAAGCACATTTTTATGTTAGTAGTAATTGATGGATACGCTCATAAAGAGGTGGCTGAAATGCTACATATCAGCCCTGAAACGTCAAGGTCGCAGTTGCACAGGGCAAAGAAGTGGCTAAAGGAACATTTTTCGAGTAACAATCTAAAGTTGATGACCTGTGGAATCTAATTTTGATCAAACCAATCACGCTATGCGCGGAGATAATATGCAGCCACTTCCCCCTGAATTGGATTGGGATAATATGAGAGATGGAATCTTAGATAAGATGCAATCCATGGAACAGGCGAAAGAATCTCAAAGAAGGAAGGTCTATCCTTGGTGGAAGGTAGGCCTGGTACTCGCGCTTCTGTTCACATTGTCGTTCAGCTTGTTTTGGGTAACTCAAAAACTCACAGAAGGCCACAATACGGATACGCAAGATGTAGCTTCTATGGCAGAACCGAATAAGCAAGTGATCTCGTCAAGTGCTACTGAAAAACCCGCTCTTACACAGGATTTTGGGCCTGTTAGCGACTCATTGGAAGAAACAATCCGGATATATAAAGACCAATCACAAGCACCTAAAGACATTCAGACACACGGTCTGTCAAACACACTAGGAAACCATGGCCGGGTTGCGGCCTCTCAGTATGCGCAAAACGGATTATCTACTTCAACTGAGACTAGCCCCGCTTCTTTAATGAACCCGGTACCAAAACTTCAATTCCTGACTATTGATATTTTTGACCAACACAGTCTAAAAAGACAGAACCAATTGGTCCTCGATTTACCTCCTGTGGATCACGGATTCCCTGACTATAGCCAGTCTGCCAAATTCCCTGATAAATTCATTTTGGAAGGAGGTATCACCTTTTGGAATGAAGGCTATGGAAGTACCAGGCCCGAAAGACCGGAATACGAAATGCCGCTAGCTTCTTTTCAATTGCAAGGGCACTACATCAAAAATTTCAATAGAAACCACTTTGTCATGCTTGGCCTTCAATACCAACAACTGGAAAGCAGGTTTGAATACAATACTACCATCCAGGATCACACAATCGTCTTGAAAGATACCATTATTAGAATCGAAAATAACTTACTCACAGGTGAGCAAATAGTCATTCGCGGAGATGTTGAGCAGACCGTTCAGGCAGAACGTCAGGTCAGGCATCATAATACCACAAGACTTTTCAAGCTGTCCGCAGGTCTCGGTAAAACCTGGCGTTTTAATTCGTTTCAAACCGATATTTACCTTGGAGGAGCAATGAATGCTATAAGCCAAAATCAGGGAAGGACCTTGTATAATGATGCAGTCATCGATTATAATGGACCTTCAAATGTATTGTTTCAAAACCAGTTCAGGCTTGACGGCATGTTGGGAGCAAGGCTGCATTATTATCTGAACCACAGGGTCGGTTTAACAACGGGTATTCAAGTTCAAAAAAGCCTTATGAACTGGAGTAGGCAGGCTGATATCACAATGAACCCAGGTTCCTTGAGTGTGCAGATGGGGCTAAGCTACTCCTTGTGGTGATGCTTATGTTAACTTTTTTCAACGTATGTCGGATGGAGGGGCTGGTTAGCGTGTAGTACTTATCCACACTTACGATTTCTATTATCATGAACCTAATAACAATCAAGGTTCGAGGTGCAAATCCCGAGTTCCAAGTTTTTTCTTCGGAACCCGGAATTTGCACCTGATAAGTTAGAGATTGTTGCCAGATAACGGAAATTTATATAATGGATCGGTATAGCCAGTCATTTGCGTCTTAACAAGCGCAAGTCCTGGGCCTTAATCGATCAACTTACCCTTCAAGGCCATACCAAGCAAGAGATTTACGACTTGTTTCTTGAGTTTCTCAAAGAAATTCAAGTTGACCCAAAAACCAAAGAAGATGAAGAAGCCTATGATAAGCTGTGCAACTTTATGGATGGATTCACAGCCTGGACTAAGTTTTTTTAAGATACTTCCGAATGAACCGGATTTGTAAAAAAGTCGCCTACCCCATTTCCTCCTTATTCGTTCTTGTCAACATATTTTGCGAGATTGGAATCCTGTTGAATACTCAATG
>CAYGTH010000676.1:0-3824 GCA_964352745.1 uncultured Bacteroidia bacterium | reverse complement strand
TTTTTCCGTTTGGGCATTCACATCAGTTAGCGGATGATCCACGGAGAATTTGTCGGTCAGGAGATGAAGTCATGAAAGCGATTCAGGCAGGGAAGTCTTTTTTTGATGGCCCGGAACCCAGTGCGAGTCTGATTTGCGGACACTTCGAATGGGATCGGGGATTTGCTCATCCCCTGATTCAGTCGCTGCCAGAGGTTCTTCACCTCCAACGACAAGAATCGTCTCTCCTGAGTTCCCTGGGCATCTTATCTGATATTGTGATTCAGGAGACCGGATCAGATTTACCGGGAGCAGAACTTGTCAGTCAACGTTTGTCTGAGGTATTATTTATCCAGGTCTTACGTGCTTATATGCATCAACAAAGCCCTACAGAAGGATTCATCTCCGCTCTACGCGACAAGCACATTCATCATTCCCTGCAACTCATCCACAAGCAGCCTGCCGCAAAATGGACCCTGGCATTGCTTGCTCAGGAAATTGGTCTTTCCCGTACCCTGTTTGCCGTTCGGTTTCGGGAACTTACGGGTCATACGCCCATGAATTATCTGACGGATTGGCGGATGTACAAAGCGCGGGATATGTTGATGCAGGATGTATTCAGCCTGGGAGAAATTGCCGATCGGGTTGGGTATCAATCTGAAGCGGCTTTTCATCGGGCCTTCAAGAAGAAATTTAATATACCGCCGGGTAGGTTTCGGCAGGCGGCGCAGGCGTAAGGCACCAGACAAAAAAATCCGGGTCATTTCCTGAGGCTTACCTCAACAAATGCCCGGAAAGCAAATCTGATCAAAAATCCTTCAGTTCCGCATCAGCGGAATCATATCTCTTTATTCACATTTTGTATGTCCGCAGTTTTTGCAGGAAACACAGCCTTCTTCATATACCAGAGAAGGCGTATCGCATTCCGGACAGGTATTCTGAACGGGCTGCGTGCCATCGGCAATAAATCCTTTTAAAGCACGAACCACTCCATTTTTCCAGTTGTTGAGTGAAGTCGCGTCCAAATGCAGATTGCCGACAACTTCAACCACATGTGGCAAAGGCATACCATGTCTCAGGATTCCTGAAATCAAGCGTGCGTAGTTCCAGTACTCTTTATCAAAAGTACGGGAAAGGCCTTCGATGGTAATCTTATATCCCCCGCGATCTTCGTATTGAAAGTCATAGCGACCTTTTCCTTTTTTATCGCGCTTCTTGATGACCCAGCCCTTATCTATCTGAGAGAGAACCGAAAAGGAATCGTCAGCTCTACCGGTAAATATCTCATAAGGGCGCCCCTTGAGCAATCCTACTACAGCGATCCACTTTTCGTCATTATTGTGAAAACGCACGATTCGGGCTTTCAGCTTTTTAGGACGTTTGGGCGCCTGGGTTTCGGTGAATTCATTTTGGGGACTCTTCTCTTCTTTTTTCTCATCATTGGAAATCAACACACCAGAACGTGAGCCGTCCCGATAAACCGTAACGCCTTTGCACCCATGCTGCCAGCCGGTGTGGTAGATCTTCGCGATCATTTCTTCGGAGGTATCATTCGGAATGTTGACCGTTACGCTGATAGAGTGATCCACCCATTTTTGGATAGCGCCCTGCATCTTGATCTTATTGATCCAGTCCACATCATTGGCAGTCGCTTTTTCATAGGGAGATTTCTTGATAATCTCGGCCATCTCCTCATCCTTCATACGCTTGACAGTTTCCATGTCATAGCCATTCGCTTCCAACCAGATCACAAACTTGTGGTGGAATACGTGAAACTCTTCCCAGGAATCCCCTACTTCATCAACAAAATCCACCTGCACACTCTGGTCATTGGGATTGACTTTACGCCGACGCTTGTAGGAAACCATAAATACCGGCTCGATACCAGAAGTGGTCTGGGTCATGAGGCTCGTCGTTCCGGTTGGGGCGATGGTCAGCAGGGCAATATTCCGACGGCCATATTTGACCATATCGGCGTATAGGTTTTTATCCGCTTTTTTGATTCGCTGAATCATGGGATTCGCTTTTTCCCGCTCGGCATCATAAATCGGGAAAGAACCCCGATCACGTGCCATGTCTACAGAGGAGCGATACGCAGCCAATGCCAAGGTCTTATGCACTTCTACTGAGAACTTCAGCGCCTTGTCGGTTCCATACCGCAAGCCCATTGCCGCAAGCATATCTCCCTCAGCAGTAATACCCACTCCGGTCCGGCGTCCCTGCTCACATTTGATTTGGATTTTTTCCCAGAGTCTGCGCTCAGTTGCTTTGATTTCATCCTCTTCGGGGTCTCCCTGGAGTTTTGCCAAAATCGTTTCGATTTTTTCCATTTCCAGGTCAACAATATCGTCCATGATCCGCTGGGCGACTTGCACATATTTCCTAAATTTCTCAAAATCGAACCGTGCGTCTTTACTAAATGGATTCTCTACAAAGCTATACAGGTTGATCGCCAGCAGGCGACAGCTGTCATACGGACAAAGCGGAATTTCTCCACATGGATTGGTAGAAACGGTATGGAATCCCAAGTCATCATAACAATCCGGAATAGACTCCCGAATCACCGTATCCCAAAACAGGACCCCGGGTTCTGCGGATTTCCAGGCATTGTGAATGATTTTATCCCACAATTTCTTTGCATCAATCTCCTGCCGCTTCATGGGGTTATCTGACTGAAGCGGATATTGCTGCACATACTTTTTCTCCTTTTCCATTGCATGCATAAAGGCATCATCGATCTTGACCGAAACATTGGCACCCGTTACCTTGGTGCCGTCCATCTTCGCATCAATGAATCGCTCTGCATCGGGATGCTTGATCGAAATGCTCAACATCAGTGCGCCCCGGCGACCATCCTGTGCGACTTCCCGCGTGGAATTGGAATAGCGCTCCATAAAAGGAACTACTCCGGTAGAACTCAGAGCACTATTCATTACAGGGCTTCCGGTTGGGCGAATGTGAGACAAATCATGCCCCACGCCTCCCCGGCGCTTCATGAGTTGAACTTGTTCTTCGTCTGTTTTCATGATCCCGCCATAAGAGTCTGCGGAGCCTTTTTGACCGATCACAAAACAGTTGGACAATGAAACGATTTGCTGGTTGTTCCCAATTCCGCTCATCGGTCCCCCTTGCGGTATGATATAGCGAAAATCCTTCAGGGCTTCATAGATTTCCTCCTCTCCGAGAGAGTCCGGATACTTTTGTTCGATCCGAGCGATTTCTTTTGCCAGGCGACGGTGCATATCGTCCGGTGTCTTTTCGTAGATATTGCCAGCTGAATCCTTGAGTGCATATTTATTTATCCACACATTGGCAGCAAGCTCATCCCCCCTGAAGTAGGCGATGGCATGTTTCAACACCTCTTCATAGGTGTAAGTCTTGACGGTATTTTTTTCTTGAGCGGGCGGGGTGTGAGTAGAAATCATCGATGCTAATGTGTTAATATTGAACCTGTTACCTAATATTCTCCCTCCTGAAAAGCAGGGCCTATATGTGGCGTGTAAAACCTATATAATTTACCAAGACACTGAGCTTTTCGCAACATGTGGGGCGGGAAGTTATGAACATCCAATTCTGTGGATATCGAAGGCATTTATACTATTATCGGAAATATATCGTATGGCCTTTTACAACACCCCTGCTCCATGTACAGGTTGTGTTTCCTGCTTTTCGCCAGACAGGATTTCATTTCCAATCAGGTTATTACTTTTTCCCTTCACGAATATTCAAGCGATCAACACGTTTGCTAATTCCAGTTGTTTATTTTTGCTAAAAAATTCCGATATTCATCTTATCAAAAACCAGATAACCCCTTTCGCTATGAAACATACTTCTTACCTATTTCT
>CAYGTH010000675.1:0-3831 GCA_964352745.1 uncultured Bacteroidia bacterium | reverse complement strand
CTTTTTCAAAGCCCAGTTTCTCATAAAAGGCTTCCTTCCCAGGTTGAGCGCCAAAGAATATGGTGGTATGGCCTAACCTTGTTTTGATTGTTTCCATGAGCTGGGTTCCCAATCCTTTTCCCTGATAGTGCGGGTGTACAAAAATGTCGGGAATAGTAGTGAAGAACAGATCGTCGGAAAGGGCTCTTACGCAGCCGATTAATTCACCCTCATGCCTTCGAATGGTGGCAAGGAAAAAAGTATTCTCCAGGGCGGTTTCGACTTTGGATAAATCGTAGGTTCTACCTTTCCCCCAACCATTTAGCTGAGATAATTTGATAAACTCCTGAGCTGTGAGCAGGTGATCTTTCCCTGCGCCCATTGATAGGGTATCGTTCATATCGGATAGATTGGTACAGCGTTGAATTCAGGCTTCGGCCCATTCCCTCATTCTCCCAATTCCCCGGCAATAAAACCCGTAGTCCAGGCAGCCTGAAAATTGTATCCGCCAGTGATCGCATCGATGTCCATTACTTCCCCCGCAAAATAAAGATTCGGGCAGGTTTTGCTCTGCATCGTTTGGAGGTCGATATCCTGCAAACTGACGCCTCCACAGGTCACAAACTCCTCTTTGAAAGTCGTCTTCCCCTTCACCGCATAGCCGTCATGGGTGAGCACATTCACCAGTTTATTCAGGGATTTTTGCCCCAGATCCGCCCAGGTATTCCCTGCGGAGACCTTACTTTTTTCAAGCAAATACAGCCACAGCCTGTCAGGTAATAAATAAGGCCTGTAATTGGCGAGTTTCTTTTTGGGATGGTCCCGCACGATTTTCTCCAATACAGCCATGACCCAATCATTATTTTTCTCATTCACCCAGCTGACCCGGACCTGACAGGCGTAGTCCATTTCCTGCAATACTCGCGCTCCAAAAGCCGACAGGACCAAAATCGCCGGGCCGCTCATGCCCCAATGCGTAATCAATAGCGGTCCGGAAGCTTTTAGCTTCGTTCCCTGAATGCTGGTCTGGGTATGTTCCACCACAATTCCCATCAGTTCGGTGATGGATTCGGTGGGCATATTGAATGTGAATAGGGAAGGTACAGGGTCTTCGATGCGATGCCCGAGGGCTTCGAGCCATTCGAGGCCTGATCGCTTGGGGGAGCCGCCGGTGGCTACGATAACCTTGTCAAAAGCACTGGAAGGCGGGCCTTTGGGGCCAAAATCCAGGACCCATTGTTCTCCCGCTTGCTGCATCGCAGTAACCCCGGCGCCCGTCTCTATCCGAATCTTCAGCCGCCGGGTTTCATTCATCAGGCAATCGATGATACTCTGCGAATTTTGAGAAACGGGAAATACACAATTGTCTTCCTGGATGAGTAAAGGCACGCCCCGCGATTCAAACCACTCCATCGTATCGGCGGTATTAAACCGATGAAAGGCATTTTTGAGTTTTTTGCCCCCGCGCGGATAGGCCTTCAGCAGTTCGTTGACATCCGCGCAGCCATTGGTCACGTTGCACCTGCCACCCCCGGATACCTTGACTTTGGCGAGGAGTTTTTGGGATTTCTCCAATAATAAGACCTCCGCTTCCGGGTGGTGATGTTTTGCAGAGATCGCCGCAAAAAATCCTGCTGCTCCGCCTCCAATGATGGCTATTTTCATAAAATTGGGGCCCTATCGATATGGGATTCTACTGCTTTTTTCATGGGATTCGTTGACAAAAATAGGAGAAAATCCATAAAGAGAAACCGCAAGGAACGTAATTAGGACTCCCAAGGGACGCAAAAATTATAGAAGTACTGGTTGAAATACCTTTTTCCCTGCTGCTCCGCCTCCGACGATGGCTATCTTCCTATCAATCCTCGTTCTTCACGACAAAGATATAAGACCTCACAGGTTTTTGAAACCTACCGCTTATACACATCTTGGTCGGTAGGTGGGTTATTTATTCGAGCATATAATCAACCTGCTTTTTTCGTCGGGAGACATCCCTTTCGCGCAATCGAACCCTTCAAAGGGTTCAGCGAGGGCCCCGACAAACCCTTTGAAGGGTTGGCAGTCGGAAGGGATGTCTTCAAAGGCAAATCATGGATTTTCAAAATGGCACATTGCATACAATACTTATGTATAAGCGGTAGGTTTTTGAAACCTGTGAGGTCTGAACTATATTCGCAACATGGCCAAAGGAAAAGGCAAAAGCGAAACTCCATTAATGCGGCAATACAATGCCGTCAAAGCAAAATATCCGGGAACCGTCCTCCTGTTTCGGGTCGGTGATTTTTATGAAACATTTGGCGAAGACGCCATAACCGTTTCCAAAATACTCGGTATCGTCCTGACCAAGCGTGCAAATGGTGCGGCAGCCCATATCGAACTCGCGGGATTTCCCCATCATTCACTCGATACTTATCTTCCCAAACTCGTGCGGGCAGGGAAACGCGTGGCGGTTTGTGATCAATTGGAAGACCCCAAACAGGCCAAAGGCATCGTCAAGCGGGGCGTTACCGAACTCGTAACGCCAGGCGTTACCTTCAATGACAAAGTGCTGGAAGTTGACAAACACAACTACCTGGCAAGCGTCTATTTTCCGAGCAATAAGGAAGTTGGGGTATCCTTTATAGAAGTATCCACCGGCGATTTTTTCTGTTTTTCGGGGGACTTAAAATATGCTGAAAAAATTCTGCATACGCTTGACCCTTCCGAAATCCTGGTCTCGAAGCCAAATATTAACCACTTCAAGGCCGTTTTTGGAGAGAAGTTCTACCTGAGTCGAGTCGATGAATGGGTATTTCAATACGATTATGCAAAGGAAAAACTCCTTGAGTTGTTTGGCACTAAAACCCTGAAGGGATTTGGGATTGAGGAAGACACCTACGGTACGGTGGCGGCCGGAGCGATTGTTCATTACCTGAACGAAAGCCAGCAAAAAAACCTGGGGCACCTGTCTCGTATCTATCCCTTTGACGACTCCAGCTTTGTCTGGCTGGATCAATTTACAGTGCGCAACCTCGAATTGATGCATCCGCTGCATCCGGATGGCAAAGCTCTGGTTTCTGTCATCGACCGAACGCTCACGCCTATGGGCGCACGCACCTTGCGACGGGCGATTTTGTTGCCCCTAAAAGAGGTGGAAGCGATTCAACAGCGGCACGAAGTTGTGGAGACATTCCTCAATAACCCCGAAGCACTGGAGCAGCTTTGCGGCCAATTCAAGCAGCTTGGCGACCTGGAGCGTCTTGTTTCCAAAATCGCAACGGGCCGACTGACGCCCAAAGAGGCCTGCTTGCTGCGGGATTCTCTGCGATTGGTAGAGCCGATTCGAACGGTCTTAGCCGAATTTGGACACGAGGCCCTCAACCATAAAATAACAGAATTTCAGGACGTAGCCCCTGCCCTCGAAGTGCTGGATCGATATATACAGGAAGAAGCCGGAGCCAGTGTTTCAGATGGCAATGTCATCAATCCAGGGATTTCAGAAGACCTCGATGAATTGCGGGGCATCAAGCAAAACAGTAAAGAACTCCTGCTTGCGATGCAGCAGCGGGAAATTGCCAACACCGGTATTTCTTCTCTCAAGATCGGCTTCAACCGGGTATTTGGGTACTATTTGGAGGTAACCAATGTCCATAAAGACAAGGCTCCTGAGGATTGGATCCGAAAGCAAACCCTCACTAATGCCGAGCGTTACATCACCGAGGAACTGAAAATCTACGAAGAAAAATTACTCGGCGCAGAGGAGCGCATTCAAACCATCGAGGCAGAATTGTATCAGCAGTTTATTGCCCTGATGCAGCATTTTCTCCATGTGATCCAGCACAATGCCCAATTGATCGGCGAGCTGGATATGCT
>CAYGTH010000674.1:0-3839 GCA_964352745.1 uncultured Bacteroidia bacterium | reverse complement strand
CAACAGAAGGCCCCAATACAATCTTGAATTTATTAATGGCTGCTTTAACCGAATGATACAGGCTGTTATTCATGTGGTATAGGGAAACCGATGTATCCTGATCATTCTTTAACGACCTTGCTGTGGCGCTATCAACTGGTGCCCCTAAAGCATCAACGAATAAGGTATCCGTTCCATTAACCGTTATGACCACCTCTGATTCAGTATGTGCAAAAGTAAGGATAGTCTTAAGGTGAGGATGATAGGCTGCCGCATATTGTAAGGCATCCGTTCCTATTTTATCCCGAAACACATCGACATCTTCGTCAAACAGATCGCAAACAGCCACACGGTCGCCTAGCTTCTTCGCCTGCTTCAATGCCTGTTGATACACACCATAATAGTCATCTACAGCAGGAATGGCCAAGGCATCTGGAAATAGGATAATCGTGGGTTCATCTTCTTTCTCCAAGGCTGACAAGCCTCCTGGAAAGGGCTTCGCAGCTGCCGGATCTCCAGATATAAGTCTTTTAGGATCAATCGTAGGCGTATCCGCATCATATGTGTCCACGCTTACGATGTAACAAGGCCCTCCTCCATTTGCAAAATACAGTTGAAGGGCATAGTACATTCGATAAGTCAGCGTGGGTTCCTGAGGGCCAGTGCTGATGACCCATTCCGCTTCTTGAGAAGCGTCACCTTCATGTTTATTCTCAATACTGACAGTAAAGGTTTCGGTAAAAGCGCCTCCAAATATTTCTTCATACTCGACCATCGAAGAAATGCGAACAGGGGTGATCGTATCGGGAGTCTGGAGTATTCCATTAATCTCCACTTTTTCGGTATAACCGATAAATGCAGGGATTGCAGTTTCAACCTGCGCAACTGAGGGTGGAAATTTGGAAATCTCTTCGACATATACACCTGGAGTTTTATAGGGTCCGGCCATGATGGTTGATTATGTAGGTTATACTATTAGAGATAGACATCTGAATATATTTTGGACTGTTCCGGCTTTATCATCTTTACTGATGGATTCGGCAAAGGGGAACTGTTATAGGTAACTTCTGTATAGCTGGTCGTAAGGGGCTGAGGTTTAAGGGTAACAAATGAGTCCCCGGATTGAACCAGCTCAGAATTCTTAGGCTTCTTTTCCGGTGGTTTCCCGAAATGATACCGCCAGTAAGTCGATCGATTTTGAACATGTAAAATATAACGGGGTGCCATCAGCCTATTTCCCGCTTCTTCGTCAATCATTTTATAGGCCCCCAAAACATCTCCTGCCTTATGGAATACTTCCACTACAGCCCATACTTTTTGAGGATCATGCATTAAATAAACAGGAACTTCCTCCGTAAAGCTGTCGCCTGATGCGAATTCGCCTGCAACGGTGAGTGTATATCGCCCAGCAGGCACTGTTCTCAAATCCAGTTTCACCTGTGTGAAGGGTTCATTTTCAGGTGCCAAAACTTCTGTAACGGGAAATGAATTTCCACGCGAATCGGTTGTTTGTGTAGGGTAAGTATTGCCTGCTTCCTGAGTTAGGCGGACCGTAAATTCCTGCTGATCAAGATTATGCAAGGTAAAAGTTGCCCGTTTGGCAGGATTGGACTGGAATGAATAAGAAGAAAGTGGCCCCATTCTTTGTACAGCATCTCCCCCATTGAGGTACCCTGCAGCAGCAAGCCGTTTCCATGCTAAATCGGCAGGAGGTGCAACCGGATTTTCCTGATCCATCAGGGCTTCATATCGCTGCCCATTAGCCATCACCAGATCCCCGCTTTTATAGACGCGGTTTTCGTAAGCAGGAATCTCCTGCGCCACATACAATGTCGGATCTTCCGGCAAAACATTACTATTCTCTGCCCGGTTACTCAGATAATAAAGCCCCCGCCCCGCATTATCCATTGGTAGGTTGGTGTAGTTATAGAAAAGGGGGTTCCGGATCCTGAGGTAAAATGTAAGAGTCAAACCCTCAGCAGGCATGCTTACGGGAGCAAAATTTCCGTCATCTGTTTTTTCGGCACGAATTGCTACAAAAAAACCTGTGGGTAGCGTTTTGAATAATAAGCCTTCTCCGGATAATCGTTTTAACGTATCGGGCGAAGGCGTAATAGCAAAATCCTGCTGCAGATCAGCACCTTTTTGTTTGATTAATTCCGCCCGACTGACAGCATCAAGTGCTCCAAATTCCTGGTCAGCAGTATTTAGATAATACCCATGCCAGCACTCTAATTCAAAAAGGCGTTTATATGTGATAGATGATGCCATAGGAATTAAAGGAGTGTTTCTGAAATGTCCACTTGCTCGATGTAGGGTCCGGATTCCTGAAGTTGATCCCGCTCAATACTCACCAGCCTGACTTTATACATAACACTAGGCATTTGTTTTCCCCCCAATGATCCCCATAGAAAACTGGTTTCCTGAAAACTCAGGGAATGCAAATCCAACACCATCTTAAGATTTTCAAATTCTGGCTCAGGGCTTGCTGCGCCGGGAGAGTTGAGATAAGAAAAGGCCCGCTTTCCCTGAAAGAAGGCAATCACCTTTGAAAGCCGACTCAAGGCCGCTTCATAGGATTGATAATTCGCAGAAAACAGAATATATAAGTTGAGATTAATAGGACGGTTTCTGTATTCGACTCCATTTCCCCTATCTACAAAGTGCCGGCCGTTTTTCAGCGTTGTCTCTTCTTCTATTTTGACAAGTGTCAACACAATCATTTCATCCAAACTATCACTGAGATTACCAGCATCAGCCTGTCCGATATTCCCTAGTATTACTGGAGGAATAAAATTATTAGGGTTCGTTTCTGCCAGAGATTCTATATAGAAATTCAGCTGATCTCGCAGCAGGCTCAGGGCTTTGGAAATCATTTAGGTTGCGTTTGTACTGACTATAAATAGACACAAAAAATCCTGTCCGAATCATTAGTTACAATTGATTCGAGATACCGATTCTAATCCGAAAAAGAGGCCAGAAATTACAATAGATAGCCTTTACACACATGTGCAGGACAACCGGAAACCGGCTACAAAAGGCAAGGGGAAAGATAGATAGGAAGAACGGGCGTTAATTCTTGGCTGTATCGAATTATCTGTACGAATGTATTAAATCCTTAACCAAATAACAAACATTTATTTAATCTTTTTCAGGGCAAGATTACCAGACGCCAAAATCATATCCAATAGCTCGACACCTTAGCTTTATACATATTTTGAAATTTTCCGCTTCCAAAATATCTCTCCAACATTAATGGAATTCGAGACCTGTTTTTCAGCCATTTTATCCCAAAAAGATCAGGAAAGAAGAAATATGATCTAGATATTAGCAAATATACTTTCGGATTTTACGATTATTCATTACATTTGCGCTGCGAATTGAAAAACAGAACATAGAGATGGCAAAGAAATCAAAAGCAAACAGGGTACAGGTAATCCTAGAATGTACTGAGCACAAAGAGTCCGGACAGCCCGGAACTTCTCGCTACATTACCACCAAAAATCGGAAGAATACGCCTGCCAGAATGGAGCTAAAAAAGTACAATTCTATTCTGAAAAAGTATACCGTTCACAAAGAGATCAAATAATCAACTGCAATACGGCTGTCTGATAGCAGACATGCAGGATTGTACATAATTTAAGAGATATGGCAAAGAAAACCGTAGCCGGATACCGTGATAAGAGCCAAAGTAAGGCATTCACAAAAGTAATCCGTGCAGTAAAAAACCCCGAAACAGGTTCGTATTCTTATAAAGAAGAAATTGTACCTAGTGACATGGTGAAAGAGTTCATCAAAGAAAACAAGTAAGTCGTAATTCAGACGACTTATAAACAGTTAATCAGCCCGGCTATCATAGC
>CAYGTH010000673.1:0-3863 GCA_964352745.1 uncultured Bacteroidia bacterium | reverse complement strand
GGGAAGACGGCAGAAACGAAAAAAGGGCAATAAGGAGAAGAGGAGTATGGTTGTTGCATATGCCTGTAGAGTTCTTAAAATCTGTTCTTCCAGCCGAATCATCCCGCCAATCTCAAAAGCCTTTTGCCAAAATTAATTGCTTTGCCTGGCTTTTGAAATGTTATAACGTTTTTTTTGATCCGACCGTGCATGATTTCAAGGGAAAAATAAAATTCCTTTCAATTTTTTTAAGTGGACCTACCAAATTCTGAACATCTCACAATCAGGAGGTTGTGTCTCCATTTCAAAAAAATGGCATCCCCTCGCCAATTTTGACTCATTGGAGGGTCAAACGTAACATATTTTATTTTAAATTGCTGGAACACAGTTATTTTTCCACAGTTATATTTCGTCCCAGTCAATTTATTCATGAACAAATTTTATCTCATTGCCCTTCATTTTTTGTTCATTTCTTTATCTGTTAGTGCTCAATCATCCGGTCCGCAACTCTATGATCCCGAAGCAGATGCCGCAACTGTAATTCAGGAAGCAACTGAACTGGCACACAAAACTGGCAAACACGTATTCCTTCAGGTTGGCGGAAACTGGTGTTCCTGGTGCATAAAATTTCATAGATATATAGAAGCGGATGCTGAATTGGATTCCCTCCAGCAGGCAAATTACGTAGTCCGTAAGGTGAATTACAGCCGAGAGAATACCAATGACGAAGTCCTGGCCGGCTTAGAATTCCCCCAGCGGTTTGGCTTCCCCGTTTTTGTGATTCTTGACGCTTCCGGCAAGCGCATTCATACCCAAAATTCCGGATTGCTGGAATCCGAAGGCGGATACAGCAATCGTAGAATTAAAGAATTTCTCCTCCACTGGAGCCCCGCGGCTCTTCAACCCGAATCCTATAAGCGAAACTAGTTGTACATGGCGGCCTTCACATCCAATTATTGGAAAAACATTGCATTCCTTGCCTTCTTTATTACAATCGCCTCTTTTTATGTTAATTCCCGTAAGGGTAGTACGTGGTGGAACCAATGGCTGACAGCAGAAGCCGATTCCACCTCAGTTACGCCTGTACCGTCCTACACACGTTTCTCCCTAATCCCCTCAGATGAAATTCGTAATTTCAATGCCTGTCGCGACTGCCTCAATCGGCATTCCCGGCGTGTATTTGACAGTTATCAACGCTACCTCTCCTGGGTAAATCCCTCCAAAGGGCCGTCCGGAAAAGAACGAATCGTGTATGGGATTTATCAGTTATATGATCCCGCAGATTGTCTCGAAAAAAGTGCCACAGCCTTCGAGAAGGATGCCCAGCTTTTTCCGCAAGTACAAGCGTATAGAAATGCCTTGCAACAAGCACAGGAGATCAGTCATCCCCTCTATCGCTACTATGATCATGAGGAATATCTCGATGACAAGATGAGAGTGGGCAAAACACAGCATCGGCCATTAGTCGCTGCTTTTGATGCCTATTATGTGGCTGCACATGAATTGGGGAAATCTCTGAATGAGATTCAGGATCGGTTTTGGACTCACTTTGATACCCTGTCTACCCAAAGTCCCGATTCTCAGGCAATTATCGGTTATCGACTGATTCAGGCAGGGTCAGCTATTCTCACACAGGCATCAACTTATCAGTCGGGCGCATCAGACATGAGTCGCTGGACCCCTTTGCTTGATGCATTTATGGCACAGGAGGCTGCTTTGAACAAAATTCAACTCTCAAACCCTAAATCGTCTCCGCATACTGCTCGTTTCCTGTCAGCTGCAGATACGTATACAAAAGTGGCGCAAGCTGTTTTCCGGCGACAACGAGAGGGCGTCCCCTTTACGGATACGGAATCCCATAGACTGGAGAGCTTTAATGGCTGGATGGTTAAGGGATCTGTTCCTGCCCTCATAGCTGCGTATAATGACCTGGTCCTTGCCTGTAATGCAGTATTGCCGGGAAAATCCTATCCTTATTTTGGCACCTTGTACCATTTTCCAAACAGTTATCCCAAGCCTGGGAAGACCCGGTGAGGAAGACCGTTGAATGGTAACAACAGGCACACTACACATTCACAGTTGCAGGGCCAGTGAGACCTACTTCAGGAATTTGAAGGAGAAGGGATACGTATAATCTTTCCGCTGAGATACCGCAATTGTGGCCAACAGGGTAAAGATAAACTGGATCGCCAGCACGGCAAAAAGCATGAATATCCCAATGACTACAAAAATCAACGGAATTGAGATCAAGGTCAGGATGGCGAGCGTCAAGTGAAAATTGATTGCCCTTTTTCCATGCGTATCTACCAGGGGCATGGTGTCCTTTTTCAGGGACCAGATGACAACCGGACCAATCAAACTCCCAAAGGGAATCACATATCCCGCAAATCCTGCCAGATGCGTAAACATCGCCCATTGCCACTCCTCCTCTCCGGCACTCACGGAATTCACCTCAATATTGAGGCTACTCAATTCGATGGGGGCTTCCTGAAAAGGATCTTCAAAATGGGGGCTTTTTTCTGGGCTTGACATAGGATGGATTGCTTTAATACATATTTCCTTTATCTACGAAAAGGAGATCAAAATGATTTGTGTAGTTTTATAAGCAATAAATCATGTATGAAAATTAAACAACTACTCCTCACTCTACTCTTTACAGGAATTCTCCTGTCTGGTTTTTCGCAAAAAACCAAGTGGTATAAAGGTAACCTCCACACGCACTCCCTCTGGAGTGATGGAGATGATTATCCGGAAATGATCATGGAATGGTACAAAACATCCGGATATGACTTTGTTGCTTTATCCGACCACAATACCCTTGCAGAAGGGGAAAAATGGCTTGATATAACAGGTAATGGCAAGGCAAAAAAAGCCTTTCATGCCTACCTGGCCAGATATGGTGAAGATTGGGTTAACTATCGGGAAGAGGCTGACACGCTCTGGGTACAACTCAAAACCCTGGAGGCCTATCGGCATTTGTTTGAAGAAAAGGAATCCTTCCTCATTTTACAGGCAGAAGAAATCACGGACGCATTTGAGGGCAAACCCATCCATATGAATGCCACCAACCTGGCAGAATTAATTAAACCCCAAGGGGGGAATAGCCTGGTCGAAGTGATGCAGAATAATATCGATGCTGTTCAGCAACAACGTTGGCTCACAGGGCAACCCATGTTGATTCACTTGAATCATCCTAATTTCGGTTGGGCTGTTACGGCTGAAGATTTGATCGCACTCACAGGGGAGCGATTCTTTGAAGTCTTCAATGGTCACCCGATGGTGCACAACAGTGGAGATGCCACCCACAACAGTACCAGCAAAATTTGGGATATTGTCAACAGCAGCTATTTGCAAACGGGAAAACATCCGATGTATGGCCTTGCTACGGATGACAGCCACCACTATCATGAAAAAGATGCCTCTCGCAGCAATACGGGTCGTGGCTGGATTCACGTGCGGGCTAAAGACCTCTCGCCCGAATCTCTTATTGAAGCAATGGAGGCCGGAAATTTTTATGCTTCCTCGGGCGTAGAATTGGCCGCACTCAAGTCCAATCGCAAAAAACTATCCCTTGAGATCGCGCCAAAGCCGGGTGTCAATTATACCATTCAATTTATCGGAACCGTTGGAAAGGAAGTAGGGAAAGTCTTGCAGGAAGTAAAGGGCACTGCCGCCACCTATCGATTTACGGGAGAGGAACTCTATGTGCGGGCACGTATTATCTCAGACAAGCCTGCTCACAACCCCATTGAGGAAGCCCCTTACGAAATGGCCTGGACTCAACCTGTAGGCTGGACGCTGCCGAGTGCCTCAAACGCACGTAAATAAAGGAGTAAAGTCACCTCTCTAACGATATACGTTTTTTCGTACGAATCGCTCTTATC
>CAYGTH010000672.1:0-3888 GCA_964352745.1 uncultured Bacteroidia bacterium | reverse complement strand
CATCTCTCTCTTGAGGGCGATCAGTTAGCATTATGTGGAAATATCTCGCTTCACCCTTTTATCCTAAGGAGCGGCACTTGACAAGTTTTACCACACCCGAAAATCATACTCCAAATTCTCCCTCCGAAAGGTCGGCACCTGCAAACCCTCCGTCACCCTCGGCACAAACTCCGCAACATAGGCCTGTATCTCTGATGCAGTTACCGCTCCATCACCATTCGCATCTGCCTCCATGGTCTTCAAGCCCCGCAAAAACACATAGGTAAAAGCCCCGTTCTGCCATTCTGAATCCTCATAGCTAAATTGCATCCCGCTACTGGAAGAGATCACGGTCGCGCCGGAACCCCGCCGTAGATCGGCGAAGAGCTGTTTCATCATTTCAAAACTGTTTTGCAGGCCGAGGACTGGAGGCGTTTCATCCCCAGTTTTGCTGAAGCCTTTGTAGGCAATACCCTTGGCTTTGAGACTGTCTTGTTGGGCCTGGGTAAGGGCTTGGGTATCAGCGTCATATTCTCCCGAATGGCAGGCGTCCATGAGCAGGAGCTTTTTGCGAGCCGGGATGCCATCGAGCAGGCCTTCGATGTCGTCGTAAAGGATGCCGCGATCGCTCGGATTAGCAAAGTCGATATCTTGGGTGCCGTAATAGAAGTCGTAGTTCTGGTCGAGCATGCCGTGGCCAGAAACAAAGATCAATACCTGATCATCTACCTGGCTCTCGTTCAGCCAATCTTTGAGGGCGAGGATATTCTCTTTGGTCGCCTGCGCATCGGTGAGGGTACGGGTGTGAACCTGGGCGAAGGCTTCCTGATCCTGGTACAAAGCAGCGATGTCCTGGGCATCCTTGGCGGCGTATTTGAGGTCCTTGTCTGCGGCTTGGTAGTCGGCTACGCCGATGGTGATGAGGTAGAGATCGGGCTTGCGCTCGGGCGCGTCGTAGGTGATGTACGTGGTTGCTTTGAGGGATTCGATTCCCTGAGAAGTTATTGCAGAAAACTCTATTTTATTGCGCCCGATAGTCAGTTCAATGGGAATCTTAAAAAGATGAGGATTGTTCGCATTCACGGATTGCATTTTTTTATAGATTCTGATGTGATTTTCAAACCCCTCAATCAGCAATGAATCCTCTTCTTTATGGAGGATTTCTAGCTGTATCTCAATATGCTTATTGATGGATGATAAGATTAAGCTGCCTGCATTGGTGATGACAAGCTCTGGAATAGGAGTAGTATTCCAAGATGACGGGGTAGACACTTCTACGTTTTGATCTAGTAATTTCAATCGCTTTTGGTAGGCCGCATAAAGCGGCTCAATGAATGCATCCTCCAAAAAGGGATTGGCCTCGTATGCTTTATCTGGTCGATTAAAAATCATGTCAAACTGGTTATAGTCATACCCTTTGTTTCCTAGAATCAGTTTTACATTCTTAGGCCCTTTGTTTTGTGAACTCATATAATAGCCTTCCTCGGAAAACATCAGCCAATGGTTACTGTTGTCAGTTCCTAGCAACAACTTAAATAGTCTCTTATTTTCTCCGATATTAAAAAAGGAGATTTCTCCTAGTAGGTTTACGCTAGCCAGTATACCTCTTTCGTTCTGAAAAGAACTAGCCAGAATTCCATATTTATCTAATTGGACCTCATGGAGTATGGAAAAATCATCCATTTGGTAAACCCTAAGCATTCCATCTTTATGAGTGATAGACATTTGATTCTTTTGGGGATGAAATACGGAGATGATTGGACTCGGAGTTCGATGAAGCCTGCCACTGCCCCATTTACTCTTTTCAGATAGATATAGGTTATCCTCACCCCATAGTATTAGCTGATCAGATTCTGGTACATACAACATCTGTTGGTAATCAGCTCCTCTGAAGGGAAAAGACTTTTTCAACTCTCCGGTGGAAAGTTGGATCATGCTTACCGTTGGAGTTTCTTGTATCTGAACCAATAGGAGGACATGATTTTCGTCAAGAAAATGAGCATCTAGCAGCTCATCTGCTTGATAATGGTGTTGTGACAATAGTCGTGGAGCTTCACTGTCTGCTTTTTCCGCTTCCTCCCACACCATCAGTTCACTTTTGTTGGAAGGGGAATAGAAGGTTTTATACTGTTCAGTTAAGAGGGAATCAAATCTTACCAACCCGGCCCCTAAAGTATCGTAGGGATTAATTAGCTCACCTGGAGCCGTTGCTAGAGAAATAATTTTTCTACTTGGCTTGTGTATCAAGAGTGCATCAATATTGTAGGCATGATCTTGTAATCTGTTGGTCAGTTGGTAGTTAACACCATTTTTTTGCCAAGTATGAATATCACTACCTGCATAAGAAAAGTACAAATCATCTGAGAAGAAGAATACATCGCTAGCTTGAGACTTTGTTTCTTTGCCTAAAACCGTTTCATTGGGAGAGGAATAGGTCTTATGAGCCAAGTCTCCTAAGTACTGCATCATGGCAGCAAGTTCAGCATCCATATCATTTGAAAGGCTTGACATCATAAACTGAGATTGAGCCTCCCCTTGCAATTTCCCTAGTTGTATTTCGTACCATTCCAGAATATTTTGAATCTTATCACCTTGTCCTTTATAGGTTGCCGACAAGCGCTCAAAAGTTTGGGTGAGCACATTGAGTTCATTTTCATAATACGCAGTGATGTTATCCTCAGACATAGAATCGGGGGAAAATAGCGGAGCAATATTCTTCTTTTGAAAAACTACTGAAGATTCACTAAAGGTTTTTCCTACCCTTCTCATGGCAAGAAAGTCTGAATATCCGGCATTTCTTTGAGCAAGATCAAGGACAATGCTTTCATTGACGATTAGAACTCCCGCCTCCTCCCATTTGATCTTATTAATAGGCCTATTGTATAATTCGATCTTAACAACTCTTTTTTCTTCTTGAATATTCCAAATGCTAATATTAGGAACCAAAAGACGATCAGAGTTTATGAAAGATAAATCATTCATAGCCGCTTTGGTGATGAGAAATTGATTATTAGGACTGAAAGCAATTGAGGAGAATGCTCCTAACCCATCTAAATTGGCTAATAATTGATCAGTTGTTGCATCAAAAATTGAAACTTTCCCCAATGACTCTAAAAGAGAATCACTAGAGTGATTCGCAAGATTCGAGTTCATAATGAGAGAAGTAGGAATAGAAGTTTTAGCCACCAAAGAGCGGTCTTTGGAATAAATCTTTCGTAATGGGTATTGCTTAATAATCTCTTCTGGTGTACGGTCTATTTCTGCTTCGTTTGTTAACAGAACGGCAGAAGAAGTATAAGTAATATTTGTGAAGGTAGGAAATTGATTATTTTCAATTGTCTGATAGGCGCAAACTTCGCCTGTCTCCAAGCTCCAAGCAATGCTTATGTTCTTGGTTGTGTCTAGCCCCACCAAGAAAATACCACTGGTATCAAATCGAAAACAGCAGAAATTAGCTAAATATGAGATAGCTGTAGCGCTTGGAATATCCCATAATACAGAACCTGTGATTATATATGCTCCCTTGGGATGGAAATAAATTGAATCGCCTAGCAGAGAAAAAGAAGGCTGAATTTGAAGTTTAGGCGAAGATGAGAATAGGGATTGATCGGCATGCTTTTTAGCTAGTGGGACATCATCTAAATTTCTTTGAGTGTATGCAATCATGGGAAGAATAAGGAGAGCGAAGCATAATATAATTGTGCTCCTGCTAAAGTTTAATGTGAATGATTTCATAGGATCATTGATCATGAATACATTAAAAATATCTTTTTGGTAAAAAAAATCCTCACCACACCCGAAAATCATACGCCAAATTCTCCTACCGGAAAGTCGATTTTATTCAAGCATCACATACCCCTCCCACACCAATTCCCAACCCAACAACGCCACGGGAACCTTTATGAGCCC
>CAYGTH010000671.1:0-3901 GCA_964352745.1 uncultured Bacteroidia bacterium | reverse complement strand
GCAAATGTGAAGGAGGAAGATTCTCATTAGTAATCCGCTGGACATTCTCTCCCTTTTTCCGTCTGCTTTTTTAGTGGCTAATGGCTATATTAGCCCGAATCATTCGGAGCTAGTTCGTTACATTTTTCCATTTTATCCATCTAAAAATATATTCCCTATTATCGGGAACAGTTTTCTGATTATACTCCAAACACCTTACCATGCGAATGTTTACACTTCTATTAATAGGCCTTATGCTATTTGCCTGCAAATCCCGCGAATTTCCTGAGGATGCCGATGCAAAATCTATGATCCGATTTGGATCGGGAGGTGGGATTACAGGTTTTTATACAACTTATATGCTCCTTGACGATGGACGCTTATTTATGCAAAAAGACCCCAAAAAAGAAACTGTATGGCTCAGCAAGGTGCCTGCCAAAGTTCGGAAGGCCTTATTTGCCCAGGCAGACTCAGCAGGCATTCGCGACATGAATTATAAAGAGCCCGGCAACATGACTTACTTTATTGATGTAGTAGAGTCCGGTGCCCACCACGAAGTATCCTGGGGCGACAATCCTACTCCGAAAGATCCCCGCCTGGATGCTATGTACAAAGGCCTGATAGAACTGACACGCGCCGCCGAGTAACCTTATTCCCCAACCATTTTTGTATCATGAAAAAATTGAACCTATTTATTTGGATGGCATTCCTGTGTGTGCCCACGTGGCAATTGATGGCACAGCAATCAGATCCGCTACGTTCCAAGGATAAATCTCAAGCAGCCCCGGCTCCTGTTCAGTCTCCCCACAAACAGGTGATCCGTGGTGCCCAGCATACACAAAGTCCCCATGCAGGAGATGCGTACCAGGCAATTCAATACCAGGGGCACGCTGCCTCCGCCGATCATCAGCCTACTGATCTTAGCTTTGCATCAGAAACCGGACTTCCTATCCATTTCCAGAGCCAAACAGGCAAAGAGAATTTCCCCACAGATCAGGCAGGCGCAGAACAGCAAGCCCTTTCCCTGTTGACAGAATGGAGTAGCCTGCTGAGGGTAGAAAATCCGGCAGAAGAATTTGTTCCAACCACTATCCAGACAGATGAATTAAACATCACCCATGTACGGATGGAACAGGCCTATGAAGGCATTCCCATATATGGCGCGGAGGTAATTCTCCACTTTTCGCCCGATGGATCGACCCGATTTACCGGTCGATACCATGCCAGTCCCCAATCACCCAACCTGACACCAGCTCAAACCGCTGAACAAGCCTTGCAAACGGCTATTCAGGATGTGAGCACCCGCACTACTTATGTTGATCTGAGTGAGGAACACAAAGCCATGTTGGACTATATGGCTCCTCCCACCGAATTGGTCTTGTATAAGCCGGAAGGAGCTGCTTTCTCCCATCATCTCGCCTGGCACATCACGCTCCGTCCCAACTTTGTGCAGCGGTGGGAATATTTCGTGGATGCCCATACCGGGGCGATTCTTCACCAATACGATCATACCTGCTCCATTGGGCATATTCAAATCAATGCTACTGACCTCAATGGCGTGAGCCGGTCTATCAATGTATTTGAGCCGAGTTCAGGGCCTTTCTATATGATGGATGTCAACAAAGGGATGTATAGCAACAACCCCGCCTCCGGTACAGTACCTGCTGAGGGTGACGGATGGATTCTGACCGCAGATATGAACAATACCGGCCTGAATAACCCCCAATACAACGAAGTTACTTCGACCAATAATACCTGGAGTCCTAACGAGGTATCGGCCCATTACAATTCCTCTGTTTCTTATGATTATTATGAATCTGTGCATGGACGATCTTCCATCAATGGGCAGGGCGGAGACATCATCGCATTTATCAATGTAGCGGAAGACAATGGCGGCGACATGGACAATGCCTTCTGGAATGGGCAGTTTATGTTTTATGGAAACGGAGACCAGGCTTTCACCTCTCCATTGGCACGTTCGCTGGACGTAGGGGGGCATGAGATGACCCACGGTGTAATTTCCAATACTGCCAACCTCGAATACCAGGGACAATCCGGCGCGCTGAATGAGTCCTTTGCAGATATTTTTGCGGTTGCCATCGAGTTTAGCGATGAAGGAGATAACAATGACTGGGGACTCGGGGAAGACATCGTCAATACCAGCATTTTCTCCTCGGGATTTCTCCGGAGTTTGCAGGATCCTCATAATGGAAAACCCGCAGGCAGCAACCCATTGTCAACCAATGGGTATCAGCCTCGGGACATGTCAGAAATTTTTACCGGTTCTCAGGACAACGGCGGTGTTCACATCAATAGTGGCATTCCTAATTATGCCTATTATCTCTTTGCATCGAACAGCAGCGTATCACGCTCAGAAGCGGAAAGTACTTACTATCGTGCGATGACGCAATACCTGACCCGTTCTTCGCAATTCATCGATTGCCGCCTTGCAGTTGTGGCAGCGGCTACTGACTTATTTGGAGCGAATTCCCCGGAGGTAAATGCGGCAAAAGCTGCCTTTGACCAGGTCGGTATTTTGAACGGAAACGCCACCAATACCCAGGGAGATATCCAGACCAATCCCGGCACGCCGCTGCTGGTCTTTACCGACCAGGTCAGTACCGACCCGACTCAACTGTACATCACAGATCCGGGCGCGACTGTCTTTCAGCCCCTTTCCAATACCGAGCACCGGAACAAAATCAGTGTAACCGATGACGGTACCAAAGGATTTTTTGTAGGAATGGATGGCTTCATGCGCGTGGTCAATATGGATCCCAACAATCCGTCGGAAGAAATTCTCTACCAGGGATTAGGAGATATCTGGGACAATGTAGCTGTTTCCAAAGATGGAAACCGACTGGCAGCCGTTACCCAGTTTATAGACACTTCCATTTATATCTTTGACTACAGTCAGGACCCTTCTCCTTTCACCCAGTATATTCTCTACAATCCTACAACAGCTCAGGGAGGCCTCACTTCAGGGGGAGTTCTTTTTGCAGATGCAGTAGAATGGGATTATGGCGGAGAATACCTCATGTATGATGCGCAAAACCAGATTTTACCGGGACCAGGTTCCACTGACACGCTTTCCTACTGGGATGTAGGCTTTCTCAGGGCCTGGAATTTCAGCAGCGACGATTTTGGAGATGGAAATATCAGTAAATTATTTTCCAGTCTGCCCGCCGGGATCAATGTAGCCGAAGCCGTATTCGCTAAAAACTCGCCGTTTATCATTGCCTTTGATGTGATTGATGAAAATGAGAATCAAATCGACGTGCGGGCTGCAAATATTGAAACCGGAGACGTGGGTGTGCTCTCAGCTGATAATGGAGTATTAGGCATTCCGACATTCTTTGGAGACGATAGTAAGGTGTTGATTACTGAAATGATCAATGGTACCCCCTCCATCTCTGAGGTTTCCCTGCAGGCCGATAAAATAAACGCCAGTTCTACCCCGGCTGAATTGATTGCAGGCGCTACCTGGCCGGTGTATTATTCCTTTGGCGTGCGAAACCTGCCAACCGGTATCGAAGAAAACCTCGAACTTGCTGAAGGCAGTATTCGCCTGTGGCCCAACCCCACTACGGATCGGGTAAGCCTCGACATCGATCTCCAGGAAATCACAAACCTGCAAGTGGAGTTGTATAATGTGATGGGGCAACACCTCAGCACACTCGCTACAGACGAGCAGGTACCAGCCGGAACGCAGCAATTATCTTTCTCGCTGGCAGATCAGGCACCGGGCCTTTACTTTCTTCGATTGAACCTCAATGGCAAAACGGCCAGTTTGAAAGTCGAAAAGAAATAGGAATTCGGGTAACCGAAACACCGCTGACAAAAAGAGAGCAGAAGCAATTCTGCTCTCTTTTTGCATACTACTCCCCATTCTAAAGCGGAAATATTATCTTTGGGTTCTTAA
>CAYGTH010000670.1:2294-3907 GCA_964352745.1 uncultured Bacteroidia bacterium | reverse complement strand
CAGCCGCACTTTTTTAGCAAAAATAGATTGGCTTTAAAAAGTGTACGGTAGTGAGGAAAAAATCAGCTTCCGGAACCTGAACTGCCCCATTTTATCAAAAACAGACATCAGCATCTTTTCTTCTTTCAGGTCTTTACGCGTTTCTCCACAAACCAAAACGAGCCACCCTTGCGGATAGCTCGTTCTATTAAATACTCTTTTTCAGATGCCTTACAGATACTTGAAAGCAGGGCCTCCATAAACTGCTGCATCTCCCAATTCTTCTTCGATACGAAGGAGTTGGTTGTACTTAGCAATCCGGTCGCTACGTGAAGCAGAACCTGTTTTGATCTGTCCGGAATTAAGCGCTACCGCGATATCTGCGATGGTGGTATCTTCTGTTTCTCCACTCCGGTGGCTGATGATATTTGTATAGCTGTTGCGCGTAGCTAGCTGTACGGCTTCGATGGTCTCAGTCAAAGAACCGATCTGATTTACTTTTACGAGAATAGAGTTTGCAACTCCTGTGTTGATGCCTTTTCCGAGGAAATCGACATTGGTTACGAAGAGATCATCTCCTACCAACTGGATGCGATCACCGAGGGCAACAGTCAATTCTTTCCAGCCATCCCAGTCATTTTCGTCCAATCCATCCTCAATAGAAAGAATCGGATAGCGACTGGCCCAATCCTTGTAAAAGCTCACCATCTCGGAAGAGGTCAGTTCATCGCCAGTAGAGTGATGGAATACGTATTTGTTCTTTTCTTTATCGTAGAATTCAGAAGCAGCGCAGTCCAGGGCAAAGAAAATATCTTCTCCCGGGCGATACCCCGCTTTTTCGATCGCTTCCGTAATGGTTTGGAGAGCTTCCTCGTTAGATTTGAAGTTGGGAGCAAATCCACCTTCATCTCCAACATTGGTACTCAGTCCTCTCTTTTTGAGGACACCTTTCAGTGCGTGAAAGGTCTCTGCCCCCATGCGAAGGGCTTCAGCGAATGTTTCCGCCTTGGCAGGCATAATCATAAACTCCTGAATATCCACAGAGTTGTCTGCATGGCTACCACCATTCAAAATATTCATGAGGGGAAGCGGCAAGGTTCGTGCGTTTACGCCACCGATATAGCGGTAGAGTGGTAAGCCACACAGCATAGCCGCAGCGCGTGCAACTGCCAGGGAAACACCCAAAATAGCATTTGCACCCAGGTTGCCTTTATTTCCAGTTCCGTCCAGGTCAATCAAAACCTGATCGATTTCAGCCTGATCAAAAACGACCATGCCCTCGATTTCGGGAGCGATGATATCGTTTACATTGTTGACAGCTTGCAAAACGCCTTTTCCGACGTATCGTCCTGCGTCACCGTCGCGTAATTCGACAGCTTCGTGCATACCTGTACTTGCTCCAGAAGGAACAGCAGCGCGCCCCAGGGCACCGCCTGCAGCCAATACTTCAACTTCCACCGTAGGATTTCCTCGCGAATCAAGGATCTCTCTGGCTTGAATAGCTTCGATAAAACTCATAATCTTTTCCGTTGGTTGATTCAGGGGGCGAATGTACACATATTCTCTCGAAATCGTATCCGGCTCATCATAATTTATTCGTATCTTTATATTAGTTCTAACATTTTGTAATATTT
>CAYGTH010000670.1:0-2284 GCA_964352745.1 uncultured Bacteroidia bacterium | reverse complement strand
ATACTTGACCTGCTGAAAGAAGCCGAACCGGCTACAGACCTGATCCTCCTACCCGAAATGTTTACGACGGGATTCACGATGGATTCCGCCAAAAATGCGGAACCCATGGATGGGCCAACCAGCCTTTGGATGCGGCAGATCGCAGCTCAGTATAATGCCCTCGTTATTGGTAGTATGGTCATGGAAGATCAGGGTCAGTATTTCAATCGATTATTGGCGATGGGGCCCAATGGGCTGATTGCCAAATATGACAAGCGCCACCTCTTTCGGATGGCGGATGAACACGACCATTATACGGCAGGTACAGATCGTGTGATTCTGCAATGGCGGGGCTGGAAAATTTGTCCGCAAATCTGCTATGACCTTCGTTTTCCCGTTTTTGCCCGCAATACGGAAACTCATGGCGAACTTGATTATGATCTGCTTCTTTATGTAGCCAACTGGCCTGCCAAGCGCGCGACACATTGGGAAACCCTCGCTCGTGCACGCGCTATCGAAAACCAGGCATTTGTAGCCGCGCTGAATCGGGTCGGAACTGATGGCACAGGCATCCCCTATTCTGGCAACTCGCTTATCTGTGATTATGTGGGGCAGGACCTGGCTTATGAAGTTGGGAAAGAGGCGATCCTTACTGCACTACTCGATCCTGATGAAATGCTCGTCTGGCGGGAAAAATTTCCTATCTGGAAAGATGCTGATGCTTTCACGATTGAGTGAGATCGGGAGTTTGGGAGAACGGGAGGTCGGGAAAAGGAGAGAAGAAATTGAATGGAGGGTCCGCAGATCGGAACCTCCGGATACGCTAATCACACCCGATTCTGTACCCGTTCTCCATACTTTGTGAGCATTTTCCGAACTTCGGCCTGCTGAAAGGGCTTGCTGACATAATCGTCCATGCCTGCTTCAATGCACATTTCCCGGTCGCCGGTCATCGCATTTGCTGTCATCGCTACGATGACAGGTTGAATGTCAATTGCAGATTCTCCTCTGATTTTACGGGTTGCTGTCAGGCCATCCATGACAGGCATTTGAACATCCATAAATACGAGGTCATATTGCTGGGAAGAAATTGCCTCATAAGCCAGCAGACCATGTTCCACTAAATCCGGTTCATAGCCCATTTTTTGCAGGATTCTTATGATCAGTTTTTGATTGACCAGGTTATCTTCTGCAATCAGGATGCGAAGGGGGTACTCAATCGCGAGTTTTGCTTCAACAGGCACTGGCTTCGGCACAGGTACTACTTTTTCGACAGGAGAAAGATTGAGGTCTTTGAGAATAGTATCATACAGCACCTGCTGCTTCGCAGGCTTGGAGATTACGGAGGAAAAAAGGCCACTTTTCTTCAACCTCGCCAGTTCGTCGATGGAGGTAAGTAGTACAACAGGGGGAATCGGAGAAGAAATCAGCTGATGAATTTGCTCCGTAAGCTGTAGCCCGTCCATTTCCGGCATTTGCATGTCAGTCAGGATCAGGTCAAAATCATTTTTTTCCGTAAGAATCTCAAGCGCACCGGCTGCGGAATCTGTCAAAACAGGTTCCATGCCCCATTTTTCCAGCTGCTGCTCCAGGATTTGGCGATTGACGCCATTGTCATCCACAACCAGGATTTTCTTACCCACCAGCTCCTTGTGCAGGAAGAAATTGACTTTAGGCGCCTCATCTTTCGGCATTCGGGTCGTGATCGTAAAGGTAAACGCGGTTCCTTTTCCCAGCTCACTTTCTACCCGAATCTGCCCTCCCATCAGTTTGGTAAGCCGCGAAGAAATGGCCAGACCCAGTCCAGTACCGCCATATTTTCGGGTCGTTGACGCATCCACCTGCGTAAAGGCATCGAATAGGGTTCCCAGTTTTTCCGCAGGAATCCCAATGCCGGAATCCTGTACCGTAAATCCTAATTGAAAAGATTCTCCCTCTGATGATTCTCCCGAAACGACAAATACCCGCAATAAAATTTCGCCTTTGGCTGTAAATTTCAGTGCATTATTAATCAAATTGATCAATACCTGACGAATTCGAATCTGATCCCCCAGGACAAAAGCCGGCACCTGATATTCAATCAAATATACCAGCTCGATCTGTTTGACAGCTGCACGAGCGGCAAAAATATCGAGGACTTCCTCGATACATTTACGTAAGGGAATCGGATGCTGCTCGATTTCCATTTTACCCGATTCTATTTTAGAGAAATCCAGGATATCATTGATGATATGGAGCAGATTTTCGCTACTACTCCTGATGGTCCCTACATAGTCCCTCTGTTCAGAACTGAGCTGCGTATCAT
>CAYGTH010000669.1:0-3910 GCA_964352745.1 uncultured Bacteroidia bacterium | reverse complement strand
CCTTTGTCTGGGAATGGGAGGGATGTATGTGATGAATCAGCAGCATCTTGCTAAGATAGAAAGGCTGGAAGCTAGGCTTGCTGCTCAGAATATTAAGGTGCAGTTTTCTAATCAGGACTTCCTGGATGAGCAGCGTTTAGAAGTCGAAGAGGAGATTTACCATCAAGGAAGATTTGACAATAAAGGAATGATCGATACGCTTTCATATCTGGAGGCAGAGCTTGAGGCCTTGTTTGACAAGGAACCCATTTCAGCAGAAGAAGGCTGGAGAATCATTTCCTGGATGAAAGCGGCACACGATGCGCAATTACTGCCGCATAATAATAGCTTGCGAATGACGGTTATTTCGATAGACTCCTTGAATCAACTCAGTTCAGCGGAAGTGAAGGCCGAAATATTGCTGCGACAATGGGATCTGTTAGGGGTTTTTAATAACAGACTTGGCACAACGAGTGATTTTTCCCCCAGGATAGAGGTTGCCGGAATTCCAATGGGTAATCAGGTGTTTTCGGGTGATACGGCCAATATTTGGGTACAAATTCCTTATGATCTGAATATAAGAAGGCGGCCAAAAATCCGGTCGCAGGCAGATGTTATTTCCCAATTACCAGGGCAGCAACATGTCATATTAAGGTATTCGACAGATGCTGTTCTTAAGGAGGGAGAATCAGCAGGTTGGCTTTCCTATGCAGCGGAGATTCAACTCCCTCGTCTTACAGGAGGATATGAAAATCACACGGTAACAGGCAAAATAAAAGTAGTTCGCAGGTAAGGAGGATTCCTGTCTACGACCCCTTCTTTTCCCCGGAATTCATGCTGAATTCCTCTCCCATGGCCCGCTCTCAATACCTGCGGAATGGGGACCAGGTCTTATTGCGCCTGAATTCTTTAGTCTGACATCTGTTATCTGACTTCTCCCCTCAGTTTTGTTTGACCGTTTGAGGTTCAAGCAGTCTGAGAATTGAATTTGATCTTTGCACTTGAGTTTGAATTTCCCGCCCCTCTTTCTTCTTCCTTCTAAATTCTTCCCTCTCCGCTGACTCCCGACCCCTCTCTCCGCTATTCCCCAATCACTTCCGGCCCCTGCTCAAATACCAGATCGACGGGTACGCCGGCAATTTGAAGGCGGGCGAGGTCTGCAGCTAGTTCGGGCGTGATCTTCGCTTCTTCTTCCACCCAGCGTGAAACTTCATTGTAGTTACCATCTCCCTGGAGGGTTAAGTACTTCCGACTCAGGCTTTCAATAGCGATACGCATTTGAGGAAAATCTACCCGATACGTTCCCGTTTCGGCGGTACGGATCAGCGCCTTTTCTGCCTTTAGGTGTTGAAAAGCGAGCATATTGGCTTTTCCGTGTGCATCTGAACGCCCAAAGCGCATGGAGCGAAAGAGGCTGGCCAGGTAGGTAGTGTACAATTCTTCCAACGAAGTGCGGGGCAATTCTCCTTCATCTATGAGAATGGCTGCCATATACAGGCCCAGGATATCAGCCTTGCCCTCATCAATGGTAGAGGCATATTCCTGCAAGGCATCATAGACACTTCCAGGGCCACTTCTGAGGGACTGTACCCCCAGGTCTTGCGCCATTTCGTGAAAGAGGGTATTGGTGAAAAATGCTTCATAAGAAACATAAGAGACTTGAGAAGCGTCCACCAGAATATTGCCAATGGGTTGTAAAATGTGATCGAATTTAGCGCGAATAATGTTCTTGAGCAGCATGCGTCGGGCGGCTTGACCCGGCAATCGTTGGCTGGCATGTGGCACATTCAAGGCCATGGTTTTAGAACCTGCATTGAACAATCCCCCTGCATAGAGGGCATCGTAGGCATTAAACTCCGCATCCTTATCAAAAGATCTGCCCAACTGGTAACTCCCATCAATCGGGAGTTTGGCTTGTAACATGGGGAGAAATTGAGCGAATCGACTCAGTTCCCGACTCATAGCTGTATCCTTGACCAGTAGGAGCGCCTGATGAGCCGCTTTATATCCAAAAAGCTTGTCTTCATAGGATTCCATGGGGCCGATGATTAATTCAATCTGGGAGTCTCTGGCTTTCAACCAGGCAAAATTACTGGCCAGGTAATCCCCTCCCAGAAAATCTTCAGCACGTAGTTCCAGGTATTCCCTGAAGGCTTCCGAATCTGCATAGGTCGCCGCTTCACGCAGGAGTTCCGCAACTCGCTTGTGCTCTTCTGCATAGGCCTCGTGATAAAAAGCGGTGGCTAATCGTCCATTTGCCTGCCGAACCAGCAGGGTAAACATATCTTTTTTGTGAACCAGAGAAGAACTGACAAATTCTTCCCGACTCATATCGGCCGGATAAAAATTAGCTCCGGCTGATTTTTGGGGAACCCGTTTGATAAACGGCTCATTCCCGTTCAATCGATCATAAGGACCGTAATTAATCGCTAATAACTGCCTGAGTGAGGCCTCGGATGTCAGAGAGAGGAGCGAATCCCGATCTCCATACGCCTGCTTCCAGAAGACCTCATCCATCAATTGGGCGGCTTCCATCAACAGAAAGACCATTTGTTGCTGGCTGTCCTGCAACCTGCTTACCGGATACTGCAGGCGAAGGGGGGTGTATTGGGCGATCCGTTCTGAGGTAGTCATACCACTCCCGGAACCCGACTCTACTGCTTCAAGGGTTTGAGGACCATTTCCTGTTGGCAGACAGGCCGAAAGGACCATCTCCATGATAAGAAAAAAGAAGACTACGTACAGTACACTTCGCATAGAGCAGGAAATTACCCCCTGCAAATCTATAAAAAATGTCCTGTTTTCAGCCACTCCCTTCAAAATTATCTTAAGAGCCCTTCATTAGGAAGAAATATTGGATTGTGTTATTTTTAGAAAACTGATAATTATTGTGCTTATGAATCATCCGGGTGCCATGCCTCCCCGTTACCTTTCTCCATTCTCTCGAATAGTGATTCTGTTCGGGGGTTTTTATACGCAATTCGGTTGGCTCTTTTTCACATTTGGAGCTATGTTTTTCGGCGTGTTTTTGGCTGGAAGTGGAGGGCTGTCTTATCTGATGAACCTCAGTTGGGAAGAGGTGCAGGGAGAAATTACAGAAGTTCGATGGACAGATGAAGACGCTCAGGAGTTGACGGTTGCCTATGAAGTAGCGGGAGAGAACTATCAAACGACTGTTGCGGTTTATGGCGAATTGTTTGTTGAAAATCAGCCATTCCCGCTTTTGTACCAGCCCGATCGCCCCGACTTTGCCCGCCGAAAAGAATCAAATGATGCCCGGTTTAGTTTGGTGGTACTATTGATTCTGGTGTTTCCGCTGACAGGCCTGGGGTTCATTTATGTGGGGATGCGCAATAACCTGAAGTCTATGGAACTCATTCTCAATGGAAACATGGCAGTGGGGACTTTTGTCAATAAAACGATGACGAATACCCGGATCAATAAGCAACCGGTTTATCGATATACCTTTCGATTTGAAGGAGATGATGGCCAGTCGCATGAAGCACATGGAAATACGCACCGGGGATATCTGGTAGAAGGAGAAGCAGTTGAGCGGATTCTTTATGCACCGGGCGACCCGGCTTATGCACAGATTTATGACCTAATCCCATTTGCCCCGGTTATGCGGGAAGATGGCACATTGGAACAAGTCTCTCTATGGCGCGGTACTGTCCTCATTTTGCCGGTGATTGCCGCCTTGATGTTTGGATGGTTGTTGCTGTAGGGGAGAATTCGGGAGTAGGGGAGATTGGGAATTCGGGAAGCCATCATATCAGGGGCTGCTGACAACGTAAAAACAAAAATTCCAATCGAAGATCCCACCGAGGCGGGTCGGCGATGCAGAAGCCATCGGGAAAAGGGGGGGCCTGCGCGTTGCATTGGCTTCTGCGCTTTTTGGGTCCCTTTTTCTAAAAAAGGGACAAAGAAGATA
>CAYGTH010000668.1:0-3913 GCA_964352745.1 uncultured Bacteroidia bacterium | reverse complement strand
CTACTCCTGATGGTCCCTACATAGTCCCTCTGTTCAGAACTGAGCTGCGTATCATGCAGCAATTCTGCCATTCCTATCACGCCGTTCATGGGTGTACGGATCTCATGGCTCATATTTGCCAAAAACTCACTTTTGGCCCGACTCGCTTTTTCAAGTTCCAGTGTTCGGGCTTTGACCAATACCTGAAGATGATTCCGATCTGACTCAATCTTCTTGACCCTGAGTTTATAAATCAGAACAATAAGGCAAAATATGGCACAAATCATCAGGCAATTGAACCACCAGGTAGCCCAGAAAGGAGGCGTAATATTCAGAATGAGAGAGGTTCCGACTTCATTCCAAGCGCCATCGTTATTCGCAGCTTTTACCTGTAAAATGTAAGTTCCCGGATCCAGGTTGGTGTAGGTTGCCTGCTGTTGGTTGCCCGCATAATTCCAATCGCGATCAAACCCCACGAGTTGGTAAGCAAATTGATTTTTGAAGGGGAGCGTATAGTTGAGGGCCGCAAAATCAAAAGTGATGACCGAATGTTCATGCGAAAGGGTCAATGACTTCAGGGAACTGATTTCCTGGTCCAGCACCGCATAGAAATCGGTATCCCCGTCTTTTTTAATTCGTGCTGGCTGATTATGAATGGAAAGTCCGGTTATTTTCACTTCCGGCATCCGGCTATTTTGCTGAATATGTGCCGGGTCAAAGGCCGTATAGCCATTCGTCCCTCCCATATATATTGTCCCATCGCTTGACTGAAAACAGGCATGATCGTTATACAAGTTTCCGGGCAAGCCATCACTGATATCAAAATTATTGACTCCTCCACCCGCGGGATCAAATCGAGTAATTCCCAATCGAGTGCTCAGCCAAACATGTCCAGATTCATCTCCCACGATTCCTGCAATTTGCACATTGGCAATCCCGATTTCGGAGGTATAGTTCTGAATCTTCCCGGTTGTACGGTTCCAAAAATCAAATCCATTTCCTGTACCGATCCACAAACCAGAATCTACCGGATACATCGAACTGATCGCATTATTACTCAGCCCATTTTTCTGATTATCTTCCTTCGTAATTCGATGAAAGGTAATCTCTCCCCGCGGAGTTTGACGCAGCAGATTGATCCCATTTCCCTTTGTTCCCACCCAGAGGCTTCCTTCTTCATCCAAGACGAGTTCTGTAACGTGATTATGGCTCAGGCTCGTGACATTTGCAGGGTCATGCCGATAGAAAGTAAACGCTCCCAGTACGGGATCAAAGGCTGCCAGCCCGCGGTCTGTTCCCAGCCAGAGCTTCCCTGCCTCCCCCTTGCAAATATCCCATACGTCAGTCCCTTCAAGCACTTCGGCTTGCTCATTCGGAAAAGGGTAATGCGTAAAAGTTCCCGATCGGGGATCACATCTACTCAGGCCATTATAGGTACCAATCCAAATCAGGCCTGCTTCATCCTCGTACAGCGACCAAATATAATTATCATTGAGACCTGAGCTCAGTTCTGTATTTGTCTTAAATCGTTCCAACAATCCTTTTTCGGGATGATACTTTAGCAGTCCATCTCCATCTGTCCCGATCCATACATTCCCATAACGATCTTCCAGAATCGCCTGCACATTTGTGGCAGCTTGCTCCTCTGATGCACTCAGCGTCCGGGTAAATTTCCGGGCGTTGGGGTCATAGACTGTAATTCCATTAAAGGTGCTCAACCACATCGTTCCGGTTCGATCGCTTTGAATGGATCGAATGTGGTTATGGCTCAGACTTTCCCGGTTTGAATAGGCGTAGTGAAACCTCAAAAACCGGGGCGTAGTTTCTGTTTGAGTTTCTATTTCCAATAACTGATCGGCTTCCAGGATACTCAAGCCCTGCGAAGTGCCTATCCACAAATTACTTTCGCTGTCACTCTTAAGAGAGAGTACTGAATTGCCAACAAGGGATTCCCGATCTTCTTCACGATGTTGGAAGGCACGGAATTTTGGCTGAAAAAAGGGAGAATCGCCCAAACACGTTTCGCATCCTGTATTCATCATCACATTCAATCCCCCATCGAATGTCCCCACCCAAAGTCGACCTTCAGCATCTTCAAGCAGACTCCAGATATGGTTACTACTTAGGCTACTGGAATCATCAGGCTGGTGCTTAAAATGACGAAAGGAAGATTTTTCGCCATTTTTGCCTGTGGTATTCGGCAATAACAAATTCAGGCCACCGTCCCAGGTTCCTACCCAAAGGCGGCCCTTCCGATCTTCTACCACAGAAAGAACAGCGATTTCACTCAAGCTGCCCGGGTCATTCCTGTCATGTACAAACCGCGTGAAGGATTCTGTTGCCAAGTCAAATCGATTCAGGCCATTTTCAGTCCCAATCCAGATGCTGCCCTTTCTATCTTGATAGAGACAGAGGATATCATTACTACTTAGCGAATGAATGTCCGATTCGCTATGGACAAACCGTTGAAATCTCCCTAAAACCGGATCATATCGATTTAATCCCCCTCCCTGAGTGCCTACCCACAAGTTGCCACCCTGATCCTCAAGCATACATTTTACGACATTCTTGCTAAGGCTGAGAGAGTCCTTTGGATCATGCTGAAACAGGACAAAGTTGCCAGCATCATATCGATAGAGCCCTCTTGCCGAAGCAATCCAGATGAAACCTTGCTGGTCCTGAAGGACCTGATAAATCATCGATGCATTGAGGCCTTCATGCGCCCCTATTCGATCAAACCGAAAATCGGAATTTTGGCCTGTCACCCGATTTCCAAAACCCCACAAATACAGGAAAAGCAAGATATGGATTGTAGATATTTTCACAAAAGTTTAATGCTGCGTTCAAAGATTCCAAAATAGCTATACAGCTGATGATGCGTGAATCAACTTCACCCGATTTCTCTCTTCATTCATTTCTTGTAAGAATTCTGCTCAAAATCAGCCTAAAGCGAGTAATCCGTAATCCTATAAGAGGTACAGGATTAAGTGAAATCCCGTATATTGGGAAGACTCGATTCGCTTATGAAAAAAATGATCCTCCTCTATGGCCTCTCGATGGCAGCCTTGTTGTGGTTGCTCAAATACCTGGATTATCGTTTTCTGGTGCGGGATCTCTCCATCGAAATCTACCTGGGGATTATCGCTATAATTTGTACTGGCCTCGGTATCTGGATGGGACTGAAACTGACACGTCCCAAGGTCATTGTACAAGCAGAAGCAGTCGGGGAATTTAGTCTGGACGCACAAACCCTCGGCCAACTAGGCATTAGCAAGCGGGAATATGATGTACTGGAACTGATGGCACAGGGCTTATCCAATCAGGAAATTGCCAACCAATTGTTCATTTCTTTGAATACTGTCAAAACCCATTCTTCCAATTTATTTTCCAAACTAGAGGTAAAACGTCGAACCCAGGCCGTGCAGCGTGCAAAAGAGCTCCAACTCCTTCCTTGAGTCCTCTCACCCGAAAGCATGATTTCTACCTTCTCACATACAATCACCCGAAAGTATGAGTCCATTTTGTGCCGTTTGGTGCTAATTACCGGCATCATTTACTCATCTCTATTCATCATGACAAAACTCGTATTGATCTTCGGAAGTATTGCAGGACTGATCTGCGGAGGTATGTTTTTCCTCAACATGCCTGCCGATGCTGAAGCAGCTATGAAGCAAATGGAAAATGGTCAATTGATTGGCTATGCAACCATGATTATCTCTTTATCCAGTATTTTTTTCGCGGTAAAACAGTATCGGGACACCTATCTGGGGGGTAGTATTTCTTTTGGAAAGGCCTTCCTGGTAGGGCTTTACATCACCCTGGTTGCTGGCGTTATTTACGTCATCGCATGGGAAATCTATTATTCAAATTTTGCTACTGACTTTACCGAATTCTATCTCGAACATCTGAAGACTCAAATGACTCAGGATGGAAT
>CAYGTH010000667.1:0-3922 GCA_964352745.1 uncultured Bacteroidia bacterium | reverse complement strand
CCGGGTACTCCCGAACCGGGGGCAATACTGCTGGAATTCCTGCTATTATTTGCTGAGCAAAATCGCGATCTGCGTTTGTCATATTTTCTACAATCTGTCTGCTTACTTACTTAATACTCCTCAAATAGCTCATCATAAGTACTTCCGGGCATTTGCTTCAGGGCCGTCAGGATTTCCCGGCTATCAATGAGTTGTGCTGCTGCCTGAATATCGAGGGAAAAAATTCGATCTTCTGTAGCATGGTCAATCTTTGACCGAATACAAGCGTGTACTTGTTCCAGCATTTCGCCTGATTTCAAGGGCCTCCGAAAATCAAATGCTTGCGCTGCACACAACAACTCAACTGCCAGAATATTCACCAAATTCCCACACACCCGCAAGGCCTTTCTGCCACCAATCGAGCCCATGCTTACATGATCCTCCTGTCCCAATGAAGTCGGGATACTATCCGCACTTGCAGGAAAGCATAGTCCTTTGTTTTCACTGACTAATGCTGCTGCGGTATATTGCACAATCATAAATCCCGAGTTGAGGCCCGTATGTTTCATCAGCAATTTGGGCACGCCTTCGCGCTTCCCTTCCAGGGAGAGGTAAGATCGCCTGTCCGAGATATTCCCCAATTCTGCGGCTGCCAAACACGCATAATCAAGCGGAAGGGCCAGGGGTTGCCCGTGAAAATTCCCCCCACTGATGGTCTCCTCAGCAGAAAATACAATTGGATTATCGGTTACCGAATTGATTTCAATCTCAACTGCCTCTTTGAGGTGCAGCCATGCATTGCGGGAAGCCCCATGAACTTGCGGCACACAGCGCAAAGAATAAGGGTCCTGTACTTTATCGCAATCTTGATGGGAAGCCATGATCTCCGAATCGGCCAGCATCCGACTCATTCGATGCGCCACATGCAGGTTTCCCTTAAAGGGCCGGGTTTGATGCAGTCGGTCTTCGAATGGTGCCCGGGAGCCCAGCATCGCTTCTATCATCAGGGCAGCAATTACATCTGCATGCGCCAGGCAATTATGCAACTGATCGACAACCAGTACGGCGTGCGCAGCGATAAACTGAGTGCCATTGATTAAAGCAAGGCCAGCTTTAGGACCCAAATCCAGCGGTGCAAGATCATGGGCCTGCAATACGCTTGCTGCAGGCTGAACTTCTCCCTTGTATAATACCTCGCCTTCTCCTATCAGGGGCAAAAACAGGTGAGAAAGCGGGGCCAGATCTCCCGAAGCCCCTACCGAACCCTGAATCGGCACTATGGGAATCACATCTGTTTCTATGTGCCAAAGAATTCGATCCAATACTTCTTCAGCTATTCCCGAAAAGCCTTGCGAAAGGGCATGCACTTTCAAAATCAGCATCAGACGGGCAACGTCTTTCACAACCGGCCCCCCTACTCCAACACTGTGGCTAATCAGGAGACGTCGCTGCAATTCCCGGGTATTGGATTTAGAAATAATGGTATTGCACAGCGGGCCAAATCCGGTATTGATCCCGTACACCGCATTCTCTCCTTCGGAAATGGTCAACACATCCGCATGACATTGCCGGATTCGCTCTCGCGTATCTTCTTTGATTTCGCCTGATAAATCACCTCGCATGAGTGCAAGGGCTTTTCCAGCGCTCAGGTGGTCTTTTCCATAACTAAACATAGGCATGATCTGATTTTCTCCCTGATTTGTATCGCGCAAACCCAAATCTATCTGTAAGTTTGATGCCTAACAAGACCATTATTACCTGAAAATAATGCCTATGAGTTATCAACCAGAACTTCGTCATTATCGCTATTTTCTGGCAGTTGCAGAAGAATTGCATTTCCGAAAAGCGGCTGAACGCCTCTACATTTCACAACCCGGACTCAGTCGGCAAATCCGTCAGATGGAAGAAGGGCTCGGGGTCGAATTGTTTGAGCGCAACAATCGACGGGTATCTCTCACCCCTGCGGGAAAATACCTCAAACAGGAAATTCAACTCCTGACAAAACGCCTGGATACCATTATCGCACATACCCAATCAGTACACGAAGGAGTCGATGGGTCCATAAAGATGGGCTATGTGGGTTCTGCCATGCAGCAGGTAATTCCAGAATTACTGATTCGATTTAATCGAGACTATCCCCACATTCGATTTAATTTGCAGGAGCTAGACAATGCCCAGCAGATTGAAGCGCTGGTTCGACAACAAATAGATGTAGGATTTGTACGACTCAATCAAGTTCCCCGCGAATTGGAAATACGCCCCGTCAAAAAAGAGAATTTTTGCATTGTGCTCCCCATTGATCACCCACTAGAAACGAGCACTTTTCGAGATATTTCCCAATTACATGCAGAATCTTTCATCTTGTTTGAACAAGCCTATAGCCCGGTTTATTATGCCCGGGTCATGAGTATTTTTGAGGATAGCGGATTTGTTCCAACCGTATCACATAGTACGGTCCACGCGAATACGATTTTCCGGTTGGTAGAAAACGGCTTTGGGGTTTCAATCGTACCTACTTCCCTGCAATTGGGCTATAACTTGCGCGTGAAATTCATCGAACTGGCGGACATTCCCCAACAAGCTATTTTGTACATGACCTGGCATAAACAAAATCGAAATCCGCCGCTGAAAAAGCTGCGGAAGTTGATTGAGGAGGAGCAGATTTTTACAGAATGATTCATTCAATACGCGCTCCCTGTCTAGATATCAATGATGCAAGGTATGCCCTACGCCCCCTTCTTCACCAACTGCGCCAGCTCTTCGGAGAAATTATACACCGTATCTCCCTCCTCGTTTTCCAATTCGATGAGGTTGAGCATTTTCAAAGTCGCCTTAATCGCAGCTGCTGTCTGGTCTGAGTCCAATCCACGGGTCTTGAATTCCTTGTCCGTATACCAGGTAATCACTGCCTCGACCAATGCGTCTGTACTTCCGCCAGGTGGGATGGTCACGTGGTAGTTCAGTAACTCAGGAACTGTTTTTCCTACTTGTTCATAAATGGAGCGCAAGGCACGCATGAAGGCATGATACTGCCCATCTCCTGAAGCTGTCTTCTCATAGACCTTACCCTCTATTTCCAGGCAAAGGGTTGCAGTTGGCCGCATTCTATGTACATGGGATACATGGTAATTGCGGATTAGGATTCGCTCCTTGACTACCTCACTGCCTAAAACATCTGCGATGATAAAGGGTAAATCCTCTGTCGTAATGGTTTCTTTTTTGTCGCCCAATTCTACAACCCGCTCCGTAACCTTGGCCATCACCGCCTGAGGCAAAGAGATGCCCAACTCTTCCAGGTTTTTTTGAATACTGGCCTTGCCAGAAGTCTTACCCAGGGCATACTTACGAGAGCGGCCAAACCGCTCCGGACTCAGCACGCTCGAATACAGGTCCCCTTTGGAGTCCCCGTCTGCGTGCACGCCACAGGTTTGGGTAAATACATATTCTCCTACAATGGGTTTATTTGCTGGGACACGTTCTCCTGCAAATACTTCTACCAGTCGGGAAATCTTATTGAGTTGCGATTCTACAACGGAAGTTTTTTTGCCTAATTGATCATGCAAAGCAGCCACAACACTGGCCAATGGCGCATTTCCAGCGCGCTCCCCTAGCCCATTTACGGTCGTATGCGCTCCTTTTGCGCCCGCTTGAACTGCTGCGAGTACATTTGCTACCGATAAATCATAGTCATTATGGGTATGGCAGTCGAAATGTAAATTGGGAAAATGGCCTGTCATCTTCTGGAAAAAGGTCAACATCTCCATAGGATTTAGAATCCCCAATGTATCGGGCAACATAAAACGCCGAATCTTCTCATCCTGAAGTGCTTCCAGCAATCGATTCACATAGGCAGGGGAATTACGCATACCATTGGACCAATCTTCGAGATATACATTCACCTCTATCCCCAATTTTTCTGCATAGGCCAGCGATTCCCGTATGG
>CAYGTH010000666.1:0-3934 GCA_964352745.1 uncultured Bacteroidia bacterium | reverse complement strand
AGTGCTGGAAGAGCTCGAAACACTTGGGATTCAATTTACCGAACAGGACACTTGCTTGGTTAAATAGTGCTAGCTGTAAAAGTGTAATCCCGGTTTGCTATTCGAACTAGTACTTGAATAGCAAACCGGGATTTCTTGTTCAGGATAACTCGAAATAGTTTCGTATTTATTGACCGAATTGGACCTCCTTTTCTTTTTTGGGAGTTTCATCAAAGTTGTCAATAATGATCAGTTCATCATTCTTTGGAATAGGTTTCGAGGGTTTCTCTACTTCCTGCTTCGGAGGCGTATTTTCGCGAATCGGAGCAGGTTGAGGGACGAATTCCAGTTGCCTCGGCATCTTTTCTTCAGTAGCAAATCCACCTTGTGGCAGTTCTTCTTTCCGCACGAGTAACTTCTGTCGTGTGTAAATCACATTCGAGTTTAACTCATTCATTTCCCGAATGTCGGGCACTGAGAGGTCAAATTGCCTGGAGATACTGTAAAGCGTGTTTCCTGGCTCTACAACATAATAAATCATCAACAAGCCGTCACCGGTCTCTTCTGTAATTACCGGAACGCCAAAGCGGGAATAGCTTAGGTTACGGGTTACAATCATAGAATCCTGCGCGAAGGCAGCCATTCCAAAAGACATCAAACCAATTAGAAGTAGGGTTTTTGCGTAAGTCTTAACAGGCATAATTAAAGAGATTTCACAAGTACTTGCCGCAACATTACAACAGTATATAAAACAAATGAAACTGGAAATTTTCTAATTAAAAACTAAAATAATGAGCGAATATGACATTAATATGAACGTTTCGATTGCAGGACTCTTATATGTTGCGGCCTGAATGTTAGAGATCAGCGAAAATCGTACCAGCCCTAAGGGCCTAAAGCGTTTTAAACCAACGCTAAAGCGATAAGCCTTTTCAATCTTCTTTCAGACTTGTATCTTAGCAAGTAATGAAACACGAGCTGCGAGTCGGATTTACGGTAATTGGCGGTATTTTCCTCCTATATGGGATCATAGCCTGGGCCAATCGCATGCATTTTTTTGCACCTGCAGAGCGAAATTACGACATCGTATTTGACAATGTTAGCGGATTATTGGAGGGGGATCCTGTCTCTGTAAGAGGCTATATCTCTGGCAGAGTGCTCGAAATCCAACCAGCAACGACATTTGTTCAGGTTCGGATTGCAGTAGATGACAACATCGAATTGCGTCAGGATGCGTATGCGGAAATTCAACTCAAAGAGCTGATGGGTGGCAAACAGCTTGCGCTGATTCCCGGCCAAAGCGCACTTCCCTTTGACGGTTCTTCTCCCCTGCCAGGGCGTACTTCTTTGGATTTTACCAGTGCATTCTCTCGGATGGGGGAATTCATGGATGAGTTAAACCCGGAACATATTCGCCTGCTCGTAAGCACCCTGGATACCTTCACACGATCGCTTACCGCCATGAGTGGGCAGGTCGATACGGAATCCCTATTGGCGCTTCCACGCCAGCTGTCCTCCACCCTGGGCCGCGTTGAGCAGTTGCTCACTTCCGTTGAGCGAAATGAATTAATTGGAAAGAGCGCCCAGAGTCTTTCGCGAGCAGACAGCCTCCTCCAGTCCGCCAATCAGGCCATCAGCAGGTTTGAGGGCATTGCTGCAACTGCCGAGGCCACTACCCTGCCCCATCTGGATACTCTTATGCAGCGATCTTTGGATATGCTATCTGGCAGTGAGGAATTACTCGGCTCCGTGAGTACGATTTTTGAAGCGTTGGAACAGGAAGAAACCTTTGCCGGTCGCATGCTGCACGATCCTGCATTTGCCAACCGTGTGGACAGCACACTCAAGCATCTGGATGATGTGCTTCTCCAAATCAAAGAAGAGCGGATTTACGTGGCAATCAAGTTGGGGAAACGAAAAAAATAAGCAGGTAGATTTAAGTATGTAGATTATAGACGTTAGACTATACCGACCTCGTATCCAATCTCATTACTCCCTACTAAAATCCACCTTACCTATACCCGCTCAATCACAATGGCGGAAGCGCCGCCGCCTCCATTACAAAGCGTTGCCAGTCCTACGTTTGCATCATTCTGCTGCAATACATGGGCAAGGGTCGTAACGATCCGTGCGCCGGAAGTTCCCAGTGGGTGGCCCAGAGATACCGCGCCGCCATTGACATTGGCGATATTCCGATCCAGTCCCAATTCCTTGAGAAAAGCGAGACTGACAACTGAAAAGGCTTCATTGACCTCAAAGAAGTCCACATCAGACAATTCCATACCGGCCTTTTTCAGCACTTTGGGCGCTGCTAATACGGGGGCGACAGTGAACCATTCCGGCTCCCGCGCAGCGTCTGCAAACGCAATAATTTTTGCGATGGGTTTCAGTCCCAGCTCATCCACTTTCTCTTTGCTCGCCAAAATCAGGGCACTCGCGCCATCGTTGATGGTAGAGGCATTTGCAGCGGTTACAGTTCCGTCTTTGGTAAACACGGGACGGAGGTTAGGTATTTTATCAAATTTCACCTTTTTATATTCTTCATCCTCGGAAATCACCACATCGTCTCCCCGTCGCTGTGGTACACTCACTGCCACGATCTCATCGGCAAATTTACCGGCGGCAGTTGCAGCAGCAGATCGCTCATAGGAGCTGATGGCATATGCATCTTGCTCTTCCCGACTGATGTTGTATTTCGTCGCTGTATTATCTGCACAAATCCCCATCGCTTGCTGGCTATATACATCTGTCAGGCCATCCTGCAACAATCCATCTACGACCTGTCCGTGTCCATAGCCATAGCCATAACGCGCTTTGGGGAGGTAAAAAGGGATCTGAGACATGTTTTCCATTCCTCCTGCCACCATCAGATCGCCATTGCCGAGCATAATACTCTGAGCAGCAAACATGATCGCCTTCGCACCGGAAGAGCAGACCTTATTAACAGTGGTACAAGGCACATCGTAGCTGATTCCAGCACCTAAAGATGCCTGGCGGGCAGGCGCCTGCCCGAGATTGGCAGAGCAGACATTTCCCATAAACACTTCATCCACTTCACTTGCCTCCACACCTGCTTTTTCAAGCGCACCTTTAATCGCGGTAGCCCCTAACTGGGTGGCAGCAACATTGGCAAAAACGCCACCAAAGCTGCCAATGGGCGTTCGGACGGCGGATACGATATATACTTCTTTGAAACTCATAAAATATTGATAGTTAGTAGTCCTTTACGTGCTCCGGGGAGCGGAAGATTCAATGACCGCGAATCCTGCCGCAAAGATACGGAAAAAGGGAGAAAGAGGGAAGAGGAGGCAAGAGAGAGGGGTCGGGAGTCGGTTATGTACTCAATCTGAGCCTGAGCCCAATTCCAGCAAAGACTTACGACGCATGAGGCGAAGCATCTCGTTGAGTTCGACCGGCACTACCTCGCCTGCAATGATGAGTGAACTGGCCTGACCTTTGATTCGGCTAAATAACCAGCCAACAATTTCATCCAAATTGTCATTGACGCCAAAGGAGAGAAACATGCGGATGGTTTCCCCAAATCCGATACTGGTTCCCGCATGGCTATCGTCGATGATGATCCAGGCAGCAGAATTGGGCACTTTAAATTTGTCGCCCCGTACCAGCCAGCGATATCGGGTGCCAAACAAATGGAATTTCAAATCCTTATTCCGGGTGCGAATTTCGATTTTCATTTCATCGAAAGCATACTGCGCCGGTCGTCGGGTTTCGCCGTCGATCTGATCACCCCCTGTGGCTGCATTCCCGAGGTAGAATTTGATTTTTTCGGCAAGGGTCTCGATGGTCTGAAAACGGTCCTTTGCCATTTCCAAAATCGTGTCATCTTCAAACTGCGCAAAGTTATCGGGATGGTATTTTTGTCTCAGTTGCTTATGTGCCTGGCGGAAGTCTTCGTCAGTCAATTCTGACAGCGTTTTACCGAAGTATTTTTCTA
>CAYGTH010000665.1:0-3957 GCA_964352745.1 uncultured Bacteroidia bacterium | reverse complement strand
CAACAATCCAAACGGGCTAACCAAGGCAACCCACTTGCCGTCCCCCGGATCAAGGCCGAGGCAGGCTGCGCGGGCCCGTTGAAGCAGTGCTTCTTCTCCAGCCCGCCTGGATGGGAATCCTTGGATTAAATCCACCTCAATCGAAGATCAAACAATCATGGTCTGCAACAACATAAATCGAAGATTTCCAAAGCCTCGTCCCCCACGCGTAGGGAAGTGCGTTGGGCCGTGGGGGACAGCAAGCGCAGCGCGCAGGGGGAAACAGCTTCCAATCGAAGGCTGACTCCCCAAAAAACAGTCCTCGCAGATTCACTATAACCTGCGAGGACTGAGAATATACGCTGAATAGCTTAGCGCGTAGCGATACTATCCCGATACTTGAGAAACAGACGCGAACCGACCAACAACAGCAATCCCACCACCATACACACGATCACCTTGTGAGCCGGAGTGAAATGCGCGAAGTCAAACAGAAACAGCTTGGCAAAGGCCGCAGCAATGATTCCCAATGCAAAGCGCATCAAAAAGGCGAAACGGGGCTGGGCGGAATTGAAGAGCAAAAAGATGCCGTGGATAATCAGCGCGATGGTTAACCCAATTCCATTCCAGTCATGCGTCAGGAAGCTCAGGATCCCCATATAGGCCATGATGTTACACAGGTGGAGCATAATCTGATCAAATCGCCATACAAAGGCTTCTGGCTTTCTTGGATAGAGCCAGATTTTCCGATAAAGATTGAGGTGGAAAATTGCCATCACTGCTACGAGAAACAGGATATTCACCCATTCAAATCGCGTATGATACAGATTGAGGCCCTCCGTGGTATCCATCAGAAACACAAACAAGCTCAACATCATGAGCAGGAATCCTACCCGATAGGCAAAGCGATAACTCCTTCTGATAGCCGGGATATGGCGACGGAAATAAGCCAGCGCTCCGAAGTAGAAAGCTGGAAAAGCCAATGCACTCACAATGGTATCGAATTCATTGATTTTCAATACCAGGAGAAACAGGCTGAGGCCGAGGTAATAAAATGCATAATTGAATAAGCCTTTGTACAGGGAGGTTTTGCACACCTGCTTGCGGTATCCTTGTTTCCGGGCCCAGATCCCAAAGAGGACTACCAAACCCATGCCCACAGACAGAAAGCTGGCTTGTGCAATTGCCATCACCGTTCCAGCAATTACCAATAAGCGCAGCTCCATCCGGAGTGATTTATGTCCGGTGAATTCAGCCAGCACAAAACTCATTGCAGCTGCTCCCCATATCCCTATGGCAAAATACGATTCGGCATGGTGCCAGACGGAAGGCAAGGCCACAATGGGCACCAGGAGGAAAAAGAGTTGTCGCAATTGTCTCATGGCGGGCAAGCGGGTACTTTCCGGTGCGATTTGCTCATAATATGCTTGCAACATCCATAGAGAAATCAAGCCTTCCACCATAAGTATTTGACCCCAAAGGAATTGATCTGAGAAATATCCTGAATAACTCATGACCATAGAAGCTCCTATCCCGATCAATAACAGCACATAATGCAGGAGACCAAAACTTTCTGTCAAGGTCAGCTTTTGCCGGTTTCCCCACCAGATATACGGCATCATTACAAGGGGCACAAGGGTGCAGACCCACCAGCCCAGGTAGTAAGCTCCTATGGTCATCAGGCTCATTCCCAACCAGATCGGGATTCCTTCTGATAAAGCATAAGACAAATTACCTTTTTCCCAGTTCGAAGCTTTTGTTCGATGTCGGTTCAGGAACAATCGCAGCAACCAGGCAGCAGGACCTATCAAGAGAATACTTACATATTCCAGTTTCCAGATTGATTCGCCCCAAGCTTCCAGCATGCCCACCGAAGCAACAGCCCCCAGAGCGCCCAAGATGGCCAAAGCAATATATCCCTGATTACGCAAGAAAGGTAAGGCTACTAATTTCAACTGCTCACGCAACACTTCTGACATCACAAAACTCATTGCCGCAGAAAACAAAAGTGCGAGCGGGAAGAATTCAGGGAAATGCCGATTTACAGAAGGTAACCAAACCAGAGGCAGCAGAATATAGAACACCTCACGAGAAAAACGCATCAACAAAAGTCGCGGATTCTCCGGCATCAGTTTTTCATAATACAGCTGCAATCCCCACATCAGACCAAATATCTCAATGAGTGCCAACTTGCCGGATATGGTTTGCTGGGCAAATCGGAAAGAATCTACTATTTCTGCCGACAATAGATACGCTCCTGCAAACAAGCCAATGAGGGCTATTCCGAGCCATTCTGTGATGCGTAGTTTGTTTTGGTTTCCCCAATAGATCAGCCCAAGGATCAAGGGAAGGGCCAGATTCATTGCATAATTTTCCAGGTAGAAAAATCCAACCAACAATAAAGCGGCAGTCGCCCAAAAAGAAAGCCCCTCGAACAAGCCATAGGCAATTCGGGATTCAAATTCTTTCCGGCTCCTTTTGTGTTGATTCAGGAGGTACATCAATCCAAACGCAAGGGGACCGATCACCAGCAAATTCCAGAATCCTCCTGTCAGGAGGGTTTCCCCCCATTCCACAGAAATACTTCCAAAACTCCAGAAAATACGAGCCAAGGCCACCATTAATAGTACATACCCTTCTTTTCTAACACTCGGCAAGGCAAAGGTAAATCCACAGAACACAAGGGCCATCCCCTCTACGGCCCAGAAGGCGCCCATCAGGTGTTGACCGAATAAGGCAGGAATGGCAAACCCTGCAAAGGTTGCTGCCAAGCCGAAACTCAGGGCTTGCATGCGGCGATGCAGGCGATTGCGCAAGACAAAAAATCCTGCAATAAATATTGCGCCGTCAATGAGATACACCATTCCCAGGCCGACAGAAGAGTCATGCCCCTTGAATAAAACAAAGAGATTCAAGAGGAACAAACTCAGGGTCGCAACCATCATGGCTACATCTTCGCGAGCCAGCATGAACTTAGGGTTACTCCGCTCGAACAAAGTGTAGTACAGAAACAAGCCTGCAAAGGCATGTAGCAGCACCGTAAAGATCGGAATCGGAATACTTCCAGGCTCCAGAAACACTACCCACTCTGTTACCCCTGCAGTTACCAAAAAGGCAAGATTTGCGAGGGGTTTCCAGTTGATGCGATGTGCCACATAAATGGACGAGGCACACAGCAACCACAAATAGGCAAAGTAAAATCCGGAAATCATGTCGGTGTGCAGGTAGAACGGCGCAAAAGCCCCTCCTAATAAACTGATCACGGCTACTACTTTCGTTTCGTATCGCAATGCCAACCAACTCGCCAGTATAGAATTGGCGACAATGAGTGCAAGGCTTATCCCATGCGTGGCGAGTATTGGAAATTCAGTCCCATCGGACAGGAAGTATAAGACCAAATAATTCAGGGAAATTCCCAGCCCCATCAGTGCTGAGCCAAATTCCCGGTATTTTTCATGCTTGCGGACCAGATTAGCCCCCCAGAGGATGATCCAGGTAATAGCGGCAAAGCTTGATCCGATCTTGATATATTTAAATACTTCATTCGTAGCGAATTGCATCAGGTAACCAAATCCAAACAGGAGGGCTACCATGCCTGCTATGGTCATGAAGAAAACAGGCAGCTTGTTTTGGGATTTGTAATGGAGAAATACTTCCATTCCATATTCCTTCACCTGCGCAATGGGAGCGAATAACATTTCGCCCAGGAGTATTTTGAGTTGAGAAGGCTTACGGGGTGCGGCGGGTGCTTGTGGAACAGGTGCTACTTGCTCGATATCCTGCTCAGGGGCTTCGATCAGCAATGGAAGCAATTCAGGTTGCGGAGGTTCAGGCTCCAGTCTGAGGGGTTCTAATTCGGGCGCTGGAGACTCAATTGCAACAGGTTCACTCTCGGATTCCTCTTGCAAAATGGGAGCGGGTTCCAGTTCCGGTGTTTTGATAATTTCCGCTACTACAGGGTTTTCGAAAGGGGTCGGT
>CAYGTH010000664.1:0-3960 GCA_964352745.1 uncultured Bacteroidia bacterium | reverse complement strand
GGATAGAATGGTACTCAAAGGATATACCACTGAATCAGAACGGTCTACCCTTCACCATCAATTGACAAAGGTGCTGGAAGAGGCTGTTGAGTATGGCTGGTACAACGGAGAATGGGAGGTGCGGAATGAAGCCGATATTATTGGCGAAAACGGAACCTTACTGCGGCCCGATCGGGTTATGATTAGAGAAGGCGAGGCCGTTGTTGTGGATTATAAAACGGGGCGTTTTCATAAAAATCATCAGGATCAGGTTCGGATATATTGTGAATCCCTGCAAAAAATTGGCTATGAGCAGGTTAGCGGATTTGTCTACTATATTGGCTCCACGCAGATCCAGCCCATCGAGTCATTAAGTTAGTTGTAAGGCAAAAAATACTTGTTTCGCTGAGGGGGATTCCGTAAGTTCATCATAAGGCGATAACGATTTGCTAGCTACATGTTCAAAGAAAACTTCCTTACATATCTCCGGGTGGAGAAGCAGTGCTCGACGCATACGCTTCGTGCTTATTGGCAGGATTTGAATGAATTGGGCGCCTATCTGGTACGCCAAAAAGAGATCGATATATTTGAGGAATCAGGTATTGGAAAACTGGTTCATCGGGATTTGCGCGCATGGATGGGAGAATTGAGAGAAAATGGCCTTTCGCCGCGTAGCATTGCCCGGAAACTATCAGCCGCCAAAACCTATTTCTCCTTTTTGCAGAAAGCCGGACGGATCGAACAGAATCCAGCACTCCGGGTCAAACTTCCACAGTTTGAGAAGAAACTACCCGCATTTTTGAAGGAGTCGGAAGTTACCCATTTGCTGGACGAACTGGAGTTTGCCGATACTTTTGAAGGACTTCGCGATAAGTGTATGCTCGAACTCTTGTATGGCTGTGGATTGCGTCGGTCTGAGTTGCTTTCCCTGCGGCTGGAAGATATTGATTTGTATGAAAGAAGCCTCCGCGTCAGCGGAAAAGGAAATAAAGACCGGGTACTGCCATTTGGAAAACATGTTACGCAGGCCCTGGATGCTTATATCAACCGGGCAAATGCGGAAAGTCAATCGCTTCGCTACTCCTTTTTCTTAACTCGTAAGGGTAAACCCGCGTATCCTAAACTAGTGTATAGAATCGTTCAAAAATACCTCTCACAGGCCAGTTCTTTGACCCGACAAAGCCCACACGTGTTGCGACATACCTTTGCAACTCACTTGTTGGACCGGGGCGCAGACCTCAATGCGATCAAAGAATTGCTGGGACATGCGAGCCTGGCCTCGACGCAGGTATATACCCATAACACGATTAGTAAACTGAAATCGGTTCATAAACAAGCTCATCCGAGAGCATTCACTCCTAACATTGATGAATCATGAGAATCACCATTCAATCTATCCACTTTACCGCCGCAGACAAACTAAAAGCTCACCTCCAAAAAAGATGTGATAAGCTGGATCAATTTTTTGACCGGATTATCGATGGTGATGTATTTCTAAAAGTTCGCGACGAGGTAAAGGGAGAGAATAAATTTGTAGAAATAAAAGTGAGAGTTCCTGGCGAAACCCTGATTGCCAAGGAGCAAGGTTCGAGTTTTGAGCAAGCTGCAGATTTGTGTACGGATAAGTTGAAGACGCAACTCTTAAAGTTTAAAGAAAAACTAAGAACTCATTAAATGGGGGATTGAATCCCTGAAAATGATATATGTAAAAAGCCCCGATTTTCGGGGCTTTTTGCTTTCTATACCGTAAACTTGTATCATATTTAGGGAAAGCGTAACATGCGGTTAAATTGGAAAAAAGGCTTATGGGAGAAGTAAACCAGCGGAAAAAAGGCGGCTGCCTGCGAACCGGATTAATCCTGGTGGTCTTGTTGGTTTCGATTAGTGGAGCCCTGTTGTTTACGACTTTACGGAGCGGTTTATATGAAGGCATAGAAATGCCAGAAAAAGCCTGGGTGATTCGCAATGTGCAGATTTGGGACGGAGTATCTGATTCAGTATTGAAAGGCCTCGATGTCGTGATCGAATCCGGCGAAATTGTATGTGTCGGGTGTCCGGTTCCTGCTGGTGCGGATGTGATAGATGCAAAGGGGAAAAGCTTGCTTCCCGGTTTGATTGATATGCATTTTCACTTCTATGCCCCCAGCCTCGAAAATGCGAATGCCTCAAAATTTGACTTACTGTTTGGTTACCTCAAGCACCGACCGCTCGTGCGACAGCATTTGCACCAGGCAGGGGTTACTGCGATTCGGTCTGTGGGCGATGTGCCTGCGAATATCCTTCGACTTCGCAATTTGGTTGAAATAGGAGAAATGGAAGGGCCGGACGTCTTTTGTGCCGGGCCGGTATTTACAACTCCGGGGGGACATCCCGCATCTACTACCTTTGGCGCTGATGAAGCCTTGCGCCTGGAAGCGACCAGAGAGGTAGCAGAGGTCGAAGCTGCCCGCAGGGCGGTAGCTGCATTGGCCCGGGAAGGGGTAGATGGCATCCATATAGAATATCACGATTGGGCAGGAAAGTTTTCCCGATTGCCGGAAGCAGTATTGCAGGCATTGGTTGATCAGGCGAAAACGGAAGGCCTATGGACGGCTGTAAGTACCGGGAATGCAGCAGAAGTTGAAGAGGCGATTGCCGCGGGGGCGACTACCGTTGAGCGAGGAAGTTTTTTGTCCATCGATTCTCTCACGGTACCGGAACAGGCATTTATGCTGATTCCTACCCTCGGAGCATACCGGGACTCTCTCGAATATACCGCTATGAAGGCCTTTGCGGTTCATTCGGCTGAAAAAGGGATCCCTATTGGATCCGGAACCCATATTCAAACCGAAAAAAGAGGGTATGCCAATAGCCTGCATGAAGAGATGGAGCAATTGGTTGCAGCAGGAATCTCTCCGGAATGGGTTTTGAAAGGGGCGACGAGTCAGGCCGCTACCTTTCTGAAAGTCGATCATTATCTGGGCTCAATTGAGGCGGGTAAGCGCGCAAATCTGATACTGGTGGAGGGAGAGCCCTGGAAAGATATTGCTGATATTCGGAAAATCAGCATGGTTATACAAGGGGGACGAGTAGTATATCAACCACAAGTGAAACAAAAATAACCAGAGCGTTAGAATTTACGATTTATGATTTACGAAATCTATCGTTTACGAAATCGATCGACTATCTACTGACCGCCATTTGAAGAAATTCGAAATTTTATCATTCATCTAAAAAAATATCACATGAATACCAGATGGGGAATCGACCTGGGAGGCACCAAGATAGAAGCAGTTGTATTGGAACCCGCAGATACGCCAAAGATTATCAATCGGCAACGGGTGCCCACTGAGGCTGATCAGGGGTACGAACATATCATTAGCCAAATCAAAAAACTGGTTGATAAAGTATCAGCGGATACGGGTATCAAGCCTGAGAAGATAGGGGTCGGTACACCAGGAGCTTTGGACCCACAAGCCCAGACGATCAAAAACAGCAATACAGTTTGTCTGATCGGAAGGCCCTTTAAAAGAGACCTGGAAGCTGTCCTGGGCATCCCAACGGTATTTGCAAATGATGCGAATTGCTTCGCGCTGGCGGAATATCAAATGGGGATTGTGCGGGATGTAATGCCCTCCGCAGAAGTGGTATTCGGGATCATTATGGGCACGGGCGTCGGTGGGGGAGTAGTCGTCAATGGAAAAATCATCAATGGTCGTCATGGGATCGGCGGAGAGTGGGGGCATAATTTCCTCGATGAGTCCGGTGGGAAGTGTTACTGTGGCTTGATCGGCTGTACGGAAACGGTATTGGCAGGCCCGCATTTGGAGAAATACTACCGGTCTATTGGAGGCAAGGAAGGCATTCGACTGCCCGATATCTATAGCCTGTATAAAGACGGCACCGATGCCCTGGCAGTTAAGACCATTGAAAGACTCATTAGTTTCTTTGGTAAAGCCGTATCTCAGGTGATCAATTTGCTGGATCCAGATGTGATTATGA
>CAYGTH010000663.1:0-3978 GCA_964352745.1 uncultured Bacteroidia bacterium | reverse complement strand
TCCTCGCAGCGGAGTACATAAGCGTTGTGGCTGCCTACTGGCAAATTGAAAAAGCGGTTGAGAGAACCCAGACCCATAAAGCCTGACTATTGCTGAAGAGTGGGACGGTTTCAAATCTCCTTCGAGGTGCTAAGAGCAGAAAACCCTCAAGTGAAAGCTTGGGGGTTGTTGTATTCTCTGCATCCACCTTCCAGGATATTCCTGCTATTACATTTTATCATATAAGCCTTCGCTGCTTACTTTTGCAAAGTATTCAAGAACTCAATCCTTACTACTAGGGGAGTCAGCGCTCAAAAAGCGAGCTCTAATTCTCCTACTCACAGACCGTTCGTTTTTTTCGTAAATTGATATCTCTGCGACCGGCGTAGAAAATCCTGGCAGAATCCGATGGCACCCTACCTATTACTCCCCCTAATACACCGATGGCTTATGCGATTTTTACCGAATCGTTCACTTATCGCTCTCTTTCTTATGGTCTTGCTATGGCACTCTTCGCCTGCTCAGGACAGAAACCGCCCGGAGTTGTTCGAGGTTCCTGAAATACATTCATCCTGGGACGATCTCACAACAGGAATTCGGTCAAAGGAAGACTGGCAAAAGCGAAAAGCGGTCCTCAGACAGCGGTATCTCGACCTGCTTTGTGATCAGCACAAACCGGAAAAACCGCCACTGGACCTGCAGATTCATGAAACGGTAGAAGTAGATGGGACCTATCAACGGCAGCTGATCAGCTATGCGGTCGAAACCGGTGAAAGAGCTCATGCCTACCTGGGGATTCCGCTGAATCTGGAAGAATCTGCCCCTGCGATCGTAGCCTTGCACGGAACCTATCCCTATGGCAAACAGCGGGCTGCCGGACTCATTGACAATCCTGACAAGGCCTATCTGGATCATTTGTGTAGGAGGGGATATATCGTCATAGCACCCGAACATTTTGTTTCAGGCCACCGAATTCCAGCCGAGGGCCCCTACGAAACCGACCGATTCTATGAAAAGCATCCCAATTGGACAGCAGTAGGAAAGTTTACGTATGAGCATTCTATCGCCATCGATGTGCTGCAGACCCTTGATCAGGTGGACAGCACCCGAATCGGGGCGCTGGGGCATTCCCTGGGCGGCCACGGAACCTTTTTCCTGGCGGCGTATGACAGCCGGATCAAGGCATCGGCCGCCAATTGTGCCGCGGCCTTCTTCCGTCATAATCCGAAGGTAGAGGCCTGGTCGCGCGACCACTGGTATATCTATTTCAAGCCCCTCCGCGAAGGCCTCCTCGGGGGCAAAATGCCCCCCATAGATTTTCATGAGATCATCGCCCTGATTGCCCCCCGCGCATTTCTGGACCTTTCGGCCCTGAATGATGGTCACACGCCGACCCAAAGGCAACGATTGCTGATGCTGATGAAAATCATGGAGGTCTATGAATGGGAAGAAAAGCCGGAAAACTTTGGGTTCTATGTTCACGGTCGCGGTCATTCGGTCGGACACGAATCCCGCCAGCTGATGTACGCCTGGATGGATACGCATCTTAAACCGCCGGGAGCTACCCGGACACAGTTGGTCGGGCCTCCTCGTGAAGCTCCAAAAGGGCGTAATTGAGGAAAACAGCTTCAAATGGCCCGATTCCGGCTCTGATTTATTTCCCCTACGGGACCGTATTATTTTCGGTAATACTTACGATTTGAGTACAAATCAATTTTCCTGTACCTACGGCGGAAAGATCAATACCAAAGGAGGACTCGATATATATGCTATGGATTGACGAGCTATCAGGGTATCGAATCGTCAGAAAAGTACCCGTCATGGTAGCCTGGATATTTCTTTTCCTATTATCCTACCTGATCGCTGCACCATTCACAAGCATGTCGTAGCAAAAATCTCATTCCCTCACAGACTTAGTTCATACCGCGTACTCCGTCCCCCACCTGTAGCCACCAGTGCCCCCATGTTCACAAGCTCCTGCAAATCCCGTGTGGCGGTTGCTTTGGAGGTCTTGGCAATGGACACATATTTTTTTGCGCTCATCCCTCCCTCGAATCCCCCAGGACCCGCCTCAAACATTCGATTGAGTATTTTTTCCTGGCGAACGGTTAGCTGATCCACATATTTGTCAAAAAAGTGGATCTTTTTGATTGAATAGCTTATTTGCTGAATGACCAGTTCCTGGGCTTCCAGGATCGTATGGATAAAATACGTAATCCAGGGGGTGATTTCATTGGATCGCTGCGCTGCTTTTAAGGCATCATAATATGCCTGACGTTTGGACTCAATTGCATGTGAAAGGCTGATTAAGACAGGCCTCCCAACACCTTGAGAAAGGGCTTTTTCAGATAAAGCTCTGCCCATACGTCCATTTCCATCTTCAAAGGGATGGATGCTTTCAAAATACACATGAGCAATCGCAGACCGGACGGGAGCATGGAAAATAAAGCGGGGTTGATTGGGGCCCGTTTCGGTAAACCATTTAATAAACCGGTTCATTTCTGCTGGAATTCGATCTGACGGCGGGGCCTCAAAATGAATAACTTCTCTTCTTACTGAGCCAGAAATTATTTGCATGGGTTCATGTCCAGACCTCCATTGCCCTGTACGAATATTTGCATAAGGCTCCATCATCATCTGATGCCATGAAAAAAGCATGGTTTCGGTGAGGGCTTCCTCAAAATCTTCTCGTACGGTAACCATCAAACGGGCCACTCCTTCTGCTCGCTTATCTTTGATACTTTCCGGATAACGGTTAAGCCCCAAACGGTTTCGGATAGAAGAGAGCACATCTTCCCGACTGATGTATTCTCCTTCTATTGCAGATGATTTTAAAGCTTCCAGTACCATGACATCAATGATGGACTGTTCCTGCAACTCCTCAGACAGGCCTTGAAGCAGCCCGGCTAATCGACCTTGTCTTTCTGCGAATTGAAATAGCAGCCCTTCCAGCTTGGAGAGATTATATTGAAAATCAGGCCAATCTTCGAGTTGCCAATTGTACTGCATGAGTCGAATATAATGATTATTCAACTCAAAAAATACTCTAAAATGAGCCGAATAGCGTTTTTCTTCAGCTCAAAAAGACATTTTACGATGTTTTCATTTTCTGTACATACTGCTTACCGAATCCGCCTTTTCATATTTTCAACGATATAATACGCTGCCGGACAAATGGTTGTATTGGCACTGAGTCCATAAGATCTCGACGCAAATCTTTTTTTGTTTGTATGCGGAAATTCCTGGCAGTCCATCGGTCTCGCTGCGTATATGCTGCATACATTGTCCTCCTTTCCCAGAAAAGGGCACGGCAGCGCATTGGGTTTCCAGCTTTCATCCCCGTCTTTTTCCAGGTAATCGTCAATGACCTGCTCACTGGAAATCTCCAGAAAATCTGCGATCCGCTTTACATCGGATTTTTTCAGAATGGGTTTACTTACTTTACAGCAGTTGCCACATTGGAGGCAATCAATTTTGTCAAATGCCTCCTGATGCATGCGGCGGGCAAGCGAATCTACCTTATTCGAATCCTTGAATTTGAGGGATCGGACGTAGAAGAAGTTTTCTTCTTCTCTTTGTTGAGCGAATTGGCGCCACTCCTCGATAATGTCTTCCATGATCTTGTTTCGTTTTGAGGGTTCTTACGTCATTATTTTAGGATTTGACTGTTAGGGACTTTGATATATGAGTTCGCCATCATTATCAACTTTCCCCTACTTCAACTTATACCGCAGCCCCACATACGTATTCCGCCCAAAGATAGGCCCCCAAACCAGAGTGCTGTCAAAGTAAGGCCCAAAAGGCTGATCGCTGGAAAGGATCGGGTTGGGTTGGCGGAAATTCAACACATTTTCTACCCCCACATACACATCAAATTTCTCCCGCCAGGTTTTGCTGGCCTGGGCATTTACCAGAATAAAATCCGGTGAACGCTCCGGCAATTGATAGGCTACCGGGTTGCTGCCCGTAAATGGGAGTCGTTTGGAACCTTGCCAGTTG
>CAYGTH010000662.1:0-3987 GCA_964352745.1 uncultured Bacteroidia bacterium | reverse complement strand
AGAACAGGCACTAACCCCGCTTGGAAGTACTGAATAATATTGCAAGCATCTTGAATAGAGATGTTAGGGAGCTAATCGTGTCGAGTAATGAATGAACTAAATAACCTTAAATACGACGCTAATTTCACAGCAGGGGGATTGCTTTACGATGAATTTTTGGCACTTGAAAAAATTATTTCGGGGGATCACACGGAAAAAGAGTTGAAAGCAGAAGAATCGCTCAATCAATATATAGGAATTGATACCATTGGCGCACGCATTAGAATTTTAAGAGAAGTTAAGAGAAGAGTGGCCCACAGCCCAAAAGAATTCTGGGATCAGTTTTACCAATGGAACGAAAAGGAACAAAAATTGGGGCTTCTTTTTGTATGCCTCGAAACCTACAAAATTGTCTTTGACATCCATTGGGAAGTAACAATTATCAAATATAAAACTGGCAACACCCTGGATGAATATGCTGTTTCCATGTTCCTGGATGAAATTGCGAGTAAGGATGAGTATGTTGCCACCTGGTCCTCTTCTACCATTGAGAAGATAAATACCCGATACAGAAGAGCACTACAGGATGCTGGTCTATTACAAGGCGATCGCTTTCAAAAACCACAGGGTATTTCGGAATCCTATTGGGATTATTTCAAGGAAAATAACAAAAACTGGTTTTTAGAGGCCTGTTTTATCGTATAAAGAAGGACCATGACCATAACCGAATTATACCACCAACTCGCGGATAAAGATTTTCAGGATCACCAAACGGGCAACCTGTTTTTTCCTGCTTATATGTACACCTACGATCCTGAAAAAGAATACGAAATTGATGCCGAAATTTTATCCATTAAGCATCGGTTACATCGTCCCACTAACTATTTAGATGTCATGGTGATTGACATCTTTGAGGAATTTGTCAACTATCTCAAGCAAGAAAAATTCGGCAAAGACACCAAATTTGATTTCTACAGTAAGCACGAGGAAAACAAAAGTGAAGCGGTGGACAAGGCCCTTAGACAGGATGCCTATGATGCACGCTTTTTAAATTTCCTCAATGAAAAAATAACCAAAACGCTGGCTAGTGCTACAGAGTATGAAGTAGCCTATGTTTTTGTCAAGGGGTTTGGCAATGCCTACCCTTATATCCGCGCCAGCCGCTTCATGAACAACTTCGAAAAATATATTCATGGATATAAACTCATCATGTTTTATCCCGGAGAGGCAAAAGCCTACTACAGCCTATTCGGCCTACTGAAAGACGAGAACCTATACAGAGCCATAAAACTAATAAACGCATAAGATGATCTTACAAGAGATATACGACCGTGACATTTTCCGCGAGATTAACCCAGCCGTAGTAGTAAGCGATAGCAATCAAGCAACCGTTGAGGCAGAAATTCAGGAATATGTATTTACCGACGAACTGATTGAAAAACTGTTCCTCATGTTAGAGACAGTGCTCAACAAAAAACGAGGCAAGACCGGCATCTGGATCAATGGGTATTATGGCTCTGGTAAATCGCACTTTATAAAATATGTCCATTTCCTGCTTCACAAAGACACCTCTACCTTAGCTTTTGCTGCTTTAGAAAAAGGGGTAAAAGGGTATGACAACATGAAGCCCGGTGGCAAATCTGAAATTACGGTTGGAAATTTAAGACTACTGCAAAACAGAGTCACTTCTTCGCATTGTGATGACATCATGTTCAATGTGGAAGATGAGACAGATGATGGTAGCCAGGAGCGATTGACCCGTATTTTTTTAAACATGTTCAACAAGTTTAGAGGATACAATCCCAATGACATTCCCCTGGCGATATTGTTAGAGAAGCCGTTAGATCAACAAGGGCTCCTTGATGAATTTAAGCAAAAAATAGAATCTGAAATTGGCTTCAACTGGGATACAGATGCTGCCCAGGTGGCTTCTTTTCAATTGCAGGATGTCCTTGACATTGCGAAACGTGTATACCCAAGTCTGGATATTGTATCCCTGCATGCAAAGCTATCTAATCCAGACTCCTTTCATGTGGGGATTAAATCGGTATTGATTCCGGAACTACAGCTTCACCTAAAAGACAAGGACAAAGGTTATCGCCTGCTTTTTCTGGTGGATGAGGTGTCCCAATACGTAGGCTCCAACAAAGAAATTCTGCTCAACTTCCAGAACATCATTGAGCGCGTCAGCGAAGACTGCAACAATCAGGTTTGGATTGCGTGCACCGCCCAGCAAACCCTGGATGAAGTTTCTTTCGGCGCCGATGGAGTGGCTGACGTGCAAGATGAGTTTGGGAAAATCCTCGGCCGCTTTGATACCCGTATTTCGCTTCAAAGTAACGATGCTTCTTATATCACCCAGCGCAGGGTATTGGATAAAAACAGTACAGGGATGAAGGCGCTCAGTGAGATGTACTTTACAAACAAAGACTACATCGAGAACCAGTTTAAAATCAGCCATGAATTGTTCAAAGGCTACCAAAATGAAGATGAATTCATTATTGGCTATCCGTTTATTCCCTATCAGTTTAAGCTGATCGCCCATGTATTTGAAGCCTTCCAACAACTGCGCTTTGTCATCAAGGAAGTCAAGGACAATGAGCGTTCGGTATTGGGCATTACCCACTTTACTGCTAAGCAAAATGCGGAAAAAGAGGTGGGCGGATTCATTCCTTTTGATGCCTTTTACAACCAGCAGTTCCATACCAACCTAACCAACCGAGGGTCCAAAGCGATTCAAAACGGATTGGAGCTAAACTATGTGAAAAACAACCCTTTTGCCCAACGGGTGGTGAAAGTCCTGTTTATGATCTCCAACCTGCTGGAAAACCAGCGCCAAACCTTTCCCTCTAATGTAGATAATTTGACCGTCCTCCTGATGGACAAGTTGGATCAGAACAAGATGCAACTCCAAAAGGAGATCGTGGAAGTATTGGACAAGCTCGTTGAAGAAAGCATCATTCGGGAAGAGAAAGGCAGTTATTTCTTCTTCAACGAAGATGAAATGGACGTGCAGAACGTAATCAAAAGCCAAACCATTGGTTTGGATGACAGATGGAGCACCTTCGACAGTGATTTTTTCCGCCCCTTGGTACGGTTAAAACCTAAAGTAACCTACGGCCAAAATGATTTCAGAATCGGCTACAAAGTCGAGCAAAAAGAAATTTTTAGAAATGGCGATTTTGACTTAATCGTATTACTCACGGACAAAACCGATACCGGTCAAAAAGCCTTGAATACCAATAGAAAGGATTTGGTGATTTGTGTCAATGAATGGTTCAATGAGGATGAATCGCTCCGCAAAGATTTTGAATGGTACTGCAAAACCAACAAATACTTCATTAATAACAGCAGCGGGACCGCTGGCGAAAGAGGCAAAACCAATGAAAATTTCAAAATTCGCAACAGCCAACTAAAAGACCGCATAGACCAACGCATCAAAATCAAGTTCCCGGAAACGCGTTTTATTTCTCAGCAATCGATTGTTGACAGCGATCAAATTCATGGCAGCACGGCTACAGACCGCCTAAACAACCTGATCGACAAACACCTTTCGGGTATCTACAAAAACCATAAGCTCTGTTTGGATTATGCCCGCAATACGGCTGAATTGAAAACATCAGCTGCTGACAGCCAGATGCTGTTGCCGAATCTTTCTCCTGCAGAGACCCTGGTAAATGATTTCATTTCTCAAAATAATAACCAGATTACCCTTCACGACCTCATTCAACATTTTGAGAAGGATCCTTTTGGCTGGCCGCCAGAAGCCTTGATAGATATCCTGGTGCACCTGGTAAAAAAGAAAAAGCGTGAGTTTGTCTACAAAGGACAACAACGCTATGCCATCGTAGATTTTGTTAATAAGGCGACTTCTACCGCAGAACGCATGTCCTGTGAGGTGGTTACCGGCGAAGACATCGATCAATTTGTATTAGACAGTACCGTCACAGCCTACAAATTTATCTTCAATGAAACCCTGCCTTCCTCTACCGATGGCAATGAGCAATT
>CAYGTH010000661.1:0-3988 GCA_964352745.1 uncultured Bacteroidia bacterium | reverse complement strand
CCATTTCTACTCGAAATAGCTCGCTATTTCTGCGCAAAATGACTTGTCAGAACCCGAAATCCACCAGTTTCGCTAACAAATTTCCTGTCCCAAACATGGTCTAAGACACACAGCTGGAATGCTGGCGATGAAATAAACAACTCCGCACGTGACTGAAGTGTCGCGTGTGGAGTTTCTTGTATGTACATCTATAGAATTACCAATCCGCCAACTCAGTAACTGATTCCTTCATCAAACTTAAAGAGCTGATAGCCTTCTCCTTCCTGATAGCCGGGTACATCTGATTGTTGAGTTTGGGCTGCCTGATCAGATATCGGAGTAGAAAAAGGCATTTTACCACTCGGTGCGTATGCACCGGTTACGATATCCAATAGGGCTTCCCGTGTCGTTCCAAAAGTAGCGATAATCCCCTTTATGGTTTGCTGGGTGTCATTATACACCTCATCAATCGCCCAGGGATTTGAATAATTTATCGCCAGAATAGTCGGTTTTTTGGCAGTCAAAGCATTTACATGATCAACATCTATCCCATTCTCAGATAAGTTGACATGTAAGGGGCTTCCATCCGATTGAAACAAAGACTTCCCCTTTGGAAACAACCATAGCAAAATAACATCTGCCTGTTCGGGGGTTGAGACAAATTCCACGCCCCGGTTATGTGCTGTTGCTTCAAAAACAGTTGATGCGGCTCCTTTTCGTTTTTGTAAATAGGTTTCAAAATATACCTTCGTAGTGGGCTTGATCGGAAGCGCTTTGGTTTCATTGCGAAGCAACACAATGGATTTGCGCATGGCGAGGTCTGCCTTTTTCTGAAAGGAAGCCTGACCAATAATGCTGCTGGCAGCTTCTGCTTCTACATAGGGATTTTCAAACAGCCCTAGCTGGAACTTCTCCATCAAGAGTAAATGAACAGATTCGTCCACTTTGTCCTGCAACTCAGGGTATTTTTGCAAGGTTTCAATAAGCTGCGTAGGATCAGCTGTTCCTGAAAAAATATTGACACCTGCATCTATTGCTTTTCGATATCTCTCTATGATGGTGAGGTTTTCTACCCCCCATGGCATCATTTCAATCGGGCCGGTATCGGAATTGATAATTCCTTTAAATCCCAATTCTCCTCTCAATAAATCCTGTAAAATCGCTTTGTTATAGGCATAGGCAACTTCCTCATAATCTGTATTAACCGGGAAGGAGTAATAGGGCATGATAGAGGACGTTCCTGCTTCAATCGCCGCTTTGAAGGGGATTAGGTTGTTTTTAAACATGCCGCCGGGAAATACTTCTCTTTTTCCCCATTTAAAATGAGGGTCTTGACCGCCTTCGGTAGCACCACCACCTGGAAAATGTTTGGTAGTCAATGCGATAGAATGCGGGCCCAGTTGCTCTCCTTGAAATCCAAGGACCACTTCCCTGATCATGTCTGCAGCTAAGGTAGCATCTTCTCCAAATGTGCCTTCTACCCGCTGCCACCGAGGTTCGGTAGCGAGATCGGCCATATACATATATCCTTTGCGAATACCAGCCGCCAGCCATTCCTGGCGGGCGATATTCCCAAATTCTCGTACCAATTCCGGGTCACGCATAGCTGCCAGTCCCAATTCCCCGGGCCAGGTGGAGAAGGCCGTCTTCCCAATACTCAAGCCAATAGCCGCATCGGTGGTTATGTGATTGCGGGGATTAGAGGTGATAATTGCGGGTATGCCCAATCCGTCTTTTTCACAAAGTGCCTGTAAATTATTCGCCCATTCTGCGAGGATAGTAGGGGAGGGGTTGGCGCGTAAAATAAAATGACGTTTATGGAATTGAGTTACATCTTTGGTTGTGCCTGCTGAGAACATCATCGGATAATCCAGGGAATCACGGGTAAACATATTGAGCCCCCTCACCAGATCGGTTTCATTAAATCCGCTGTTAATAGGATCCGTGGTTTGGGGCCTGTCAAAAGACCAGTCATTTTCCAGTCGGGTGGAACTGATGAGCATGAATCCTGCTTTTTGTTCCAAAGACATTCTGCCTACCAGATCTTGGCTTCTTTCCGCATATGTCAATCGCCAATCTTCATAGCCATCTAATTGACCATTTCCATTCAGGTCTTTGAACTGAAAACCATCGGTTTCCAGCAGGGAAGCAGCGCGATAGCCCAATACAGGCTGTTCCAAGGCATTTTGACCTTGTGATCCCGTACATGAAATCAATGAGGGTAGCATCAGTATGCTGACAAAAAAGATCGCAGAGAAATAAGTGTGTTTCATGAGTAGTAGATGAAGTGTATCAGCGAATATGTATATTATTAATGCGAATCGCTAGTTGAAAAAATAGTCTATTTTGTCATGCTGAGCTCGTCATACCGAGCGAAGTCGAGGTACGAAGCACAACAAAACGGAAGTAATTAGGCGAAATTTGCCGCTTGGAACGATCGCTAGGCCTTTCCCGATTCGATCGGGACTCAGGCTGACGATCTTGGAATCATTTTCGGCCAACTAGCGATTCGCATTATTAGAATAATTACAAGTATCTCTCTTGTTGGGGTATCGATTGCACAATTTTGAGACTCCATCTTCTCCTGTGTATCCGACTTCCAATTTTCTCGTATAATGCAAGGAGATTTCGTATCTTTATCTCAAGAAATAAAAACAAGACGAAGAACAAAATGAAAGAATACTTCAGTGATACCTGGACAGAGACACGGAAGCAGGAATATATAGCGACAGGTGCCTCTAATGCGTTTTTGCGACAAGTGTACATGGTCATGTCTATTGGCCTGGGCTTGACTGCACTGGCTGCATGGTTTGTTTCTCAAAAGCTAGTAGCGGGTGAGTGGCTCTTTATCATGGAATGGCATACAGCCATCGCTTTTACTCCTCTGATATTTGTATTGGCCCTTAATTTTGGGCTTGAAAAGATGAGCGCATCCACAGCGAGTGTTGTGTTTGGGGTGTTTGCCTTGGTAATGGGAATTGGGCTCGCGCCGATTGTATTGATATATACAGGCGCATCAATTGCTAAGACCTTTTTTATTACTTCAGGCACCTTCCTGGCCATGACGGTAGTAGGACTCACTACGAATATTGACCTGAGCAAATTTCGATCGATCCTGATGATGGCGCTTATTGGACTGATTATCGCATCGGTTGTCAATATGTTTTTGAATTCCGGGCCGATGGATTTTATCATCTCGATTATCGGAGTCGTGCTGTTTTGTGCCTTGACGGCCTATGATACGCAGCGCCTGCTTCAAATCGGGGCGCAGGCAGATTTGGGGACGGAGAGTACCCAGAAAATGGTCGTGATGGGTGCCCTGGCACTTTACCTCGATTTTATCAACCTGTTTTTATTCTTACTTCGATTCTTTGGCAGCCGGGATTAAGAACCCGTTTGGCCTGGTCTCATACAAAAAGGTTGTCCATGTTCGTGGGCAACCTTTTTGCTATATTTGCCCCCCGGTTATTGGATAATCCCTTGCTTATGAAATGTTCATTCTTTTTTTCGGCAGCAATCGGTCTCTTGATCCTTGCTACTTTTACATATTGCCAATCTGATTCTCAACATATGAACCAAACGCCCCCCATTGCCAAAGTTGTTCCTCAAAGCTTAGAAAAGCACGGACATACCCGGATAGATAATTATTATTGGCTGCGCGATCGCGAAGATCAGGAAGTGATCGACTACCTGGAAGCAGAAAACAGTTATACAAAGGCAAAATTGAAGCATACAGAATCCTTGCAAGCGGAGCTGTTTGAAGAAATGGTAGGGCGAATCAAAAAGGATGATAGCAGTGTGCCGTATCGGATGGGGGATTATTATTATTACACCCGGTATGCCGGAGAGCAGGAATACCCTTTTTATTGTCGCAAAGCGGGTTCCCTGGAAGGGGAAGAAGAAGTGATGCTGGATGTGAATATCCTGGCAAAGGATCACAGCTACTTCAAAGTCGGAAGCTCTAAAATCAGCACCAATCATGAAATGCTCGCCTACAGTGTAGATACGG
>CAYGTH010000660.1:0-3995 GCA_964352745.1 uncultured Bacteroidia bacterium | reverse complement strand
ACAAAAGAATAGAGGACGATTTTGAGCAAGAGGATAAAAAATGAAAAGATTCGCTTCATGCAAAATGGAAAAATTCAATAACGTTCGTCTCTAATTTACCAGCGCAAACAAACTGGTTCCTTTTCAGGAAAGATACAAGCAAGCCGTCAGAACCCAAGCAAAACACATGATTTTTCCATTCTACGGCCTGATTATCTCATCCTAAAAGGCAAATCGTTCTTTCATCTGATCCTGCAAACACCATGCGAAGTGGCTCACCTCCTAAATGGACAAGCCCAGTCGCAACACAAAAATTGTGTTCAGCCTTGATTTCAGATCATTCAACCTAAAAACCCAACCATTCGGGCATAAGATATTCCGGCTTTCCCAAATAAGCCCTAACATTGTATAGCTCGAAATGTAATCCTTAATCCCAAGTGTGATGTTATTCGCCTCATCATCTCCTACAATCTATTTTGCTCAGATCCAGCATTACCGTCACGGATCCCGCCTCGATTACCTGGTTCAGGAATGGCAAGGAATTACCGATTTACTCAAGCAGAAACGAAGACCTGCAGAATCGGTAAAGCCGCTGTTTAGTGATTGTCTCAGTAAATCTTTTTTTACAGACAAAAAGCAGCGGGAAAAAGTATCCATTCTCCATCTCCAGGCGCATCAGACTCAAGATCAGCAGATTAGCTTTTCAACTGATGTAATGGACGAGGTAATCAACCTGCACAAACTTTCTCGTTTGGTGAATTATTTGCCCAACCTGAAGTTGGTATTCCTGAGTGGATATGCCTCTATGGAGTTGCTGGACCAGCTCTTCCGACTCGACATTCCAGCGATTATTACGGTAGAAGCCAATCATGTCGAAGCACCTGCCTCTCCACTGACCAAACGCTTTTACAGAAGCTTAGCCAAAGGTCTGTCAATTCGCGAATCATTTGATCAATTGACTTTCAACTACGGCAGTAGCCCGAAATGCTACCTCGTAGATTATGATCTCGAATCAGATGAATTGAGCTGGGAAGGGAAAAAGCAGCTCAAAAAGTACAGCCCGCTTCCCTGGGGATTGTATGTCCTGGAAGATCATCTCGACATCCTGAACTGGGCCGTTCCCCGCAAAAGCTTCATCCCTAAAAAACTGCGTCGCAAAAACAAGCAGGAAGGGGGAGACCGCGGTCTGGGAATGGCAATGGTATTAGGCTTCTTCCTCGTAATGGCAGCAGGTCTGGTTTATTCCATCTATCCACATATCTTTGGGAGTTAACTCAACTCCCTATGAATGAGGCTCCAAAGTGGCGCATCTATATTGATACTGGCGGGACTTTTACCGATTGCCTGGCACACGATCCAGCCGGTATGGTACACCGCACCAAAGTACTCAGCAAGAGCGCCCTTCGTGGCAAGATCGTCAGGCGGCTATCTGACACACAGCTACATATTACTTCCACTTGGAATACCCGGGAAAACATTTTCTCCGGGTATTCTTTTATCCTGTTACAGCAAGACCATCCACCCCTTCGGGTAGCGCATATCAATCTGGAAACAGGCATATTAACGCTCGATTCAAATCCCGGCAACCTGCTGTTGGCAGATGCTGAGTTTGAAATCAGTGCCGGGGAAGAAGCACCCATACTGGCAGCACGCATTGTCACCGGAACGCCTTTGAATCAGGCATTACCACCGCTCCGGATGCGGCTTGGCTCTACCAAGGGAACCAATGCCCTCCTGGAACACAAGGGGGCCAGACTGGCGCTCTTGATTACAGAAGGATTTTTAGATCTACTTGCTATTGGCACCCAGCAAAGGCCTGATCTCTTTGCTCTTGACATCCAGAAAGCCCGACAATTATATAGCGTCGTTATCCCCATTCGGGAGCGTATCTCCGCTCAAGGCGAAGTTTTGACGCCCTTGTCAGCAGATGAGATTCAAACTGCACTGCTTGCTTTTAAGGCTTCGGGTTGCGAGACGCTTGCCATCGCCCTGATGCACAGCTACCTCAATCCGATCCATGAACAACAACTGGCAGCAGTTTTTAGAAAAGCAGGAATCGATGTTTCCCTCTCTTCAGAGCTGGCCCCTTCTATCAAATTATTGCCCCGTGCACAAACAAGCGTCGTCAATGCCTATTTAGCCCCTGTTATTCGCAATTATCGTGATGCGGTTAATCGCAGTCTTTCTGCCGATAGCTCTCTCCACATCATGACCAGTGCAGGCGGGATGGTAGGCGAATCTTTTTTTCAGCCCAAGGACAGTCTGTTAAGCGGCCCCGCAGGGGGCGTGGTGGGAGCGGCGGCCGTGGCTAAGCTTTCGGGAATTCCCAACATTCTCACTCTCGATATGGGCGGCACCAGTTCTGACGTTGCCCGATACGATGGTCAATACGAATATCAATTTGAATCGAGAGTCGGAGATGCCCACCTCATTAGTCCCAGTCTGGCCATCGAAACCGTTGCGGCGGGCGGGGGGTCTATCTGTGGATTTGACGGACACAAACTCACCACCGGCCCCGAAAGCGCAGGGGCAGATCCGGGCCCCGCTTGTTATGGAGCAGGAGGGCCATTGACCCTGACAGATGTCAATCTGTTGTCAGGTCGAATTGATCCGGAAGGATTTGGCATTCCCCTTAATATCGATGCTGCTCAACGTGCCATCGCCGAGCTTTCTACCAGTTCGGGCATATCGACATCAGATCTGCTCGCCGGTTTTTTGCAAATCGCGAATGAAAAAATGGCAGAAGCCATTCGAAGCATTTCCATCCGACGAGGCTATGCACCAGAGACCTATTCACTCCTTGCATTTGGAGGAGCTGGTGGCCAACATGCCTGCGCCGTAGCAGAATTGTTGGGTATCACCCGCATTTTGATTCCCTATGACGCGGGCTTGCTGAGTGCTTTTGGAATGGGGGAAGCCATTGTAGAACGGTTTGCTGCCCGGCAAGTACTGTCTCCCTTGGCAGGCATTCAGCATCAGCTCCCAGCATTAATCGACGAAATCTCTCAGGCAGCACTCAACAAACTCGCAGCAGAACTTTCGCCAACAGGAACCGGAGAAATTCGCGCTATTTTGTTGCACATGCGATTTGTCGGGCAAGACCATACCCTCGAGATTCCCTACTCAGCAGGAATCGACCTGCACTCAGCCTTCCGGACACAATACGAACACATTTTTGGGCATTGGATCGCAGACCGGAAAATTGAGCTCGAATCCATCAAAGTCATTGCAGGAACTCCAGATCCAATACGCCCCAATCTGCTTACGACGCCAACACCTTATTCACCCAAACCAGATCGAATACTTTCAGGTAAACCCGTTTACCAATGGGAGGAACTACAAGCTGGTGCTCATATTGAAGGGCCTGCCCTCATCGTCAGCAAGACCAGCACTACCAGCCTCGAAGCAGGTTGGGAGTTCGAATTAGATATACACAACCATGGTCTGCTTTCCCGTCAGGCTTCTTCAGAAGGTCAGTCGGCTTCTCAAGCATCTTCACCAGAAGCAGCCGCTATTCAACTGGAGTTATTCACCCAGCGGTTTCGGGCCATTGCAGAAGAAATGGGCGCAATATTGGAGCGGACGAGTTTTTCGGTGAACGTAAAGGAGCGATTGGATTTTTCCTGCGCGCTGCTGGATCCGGAGGGAGAACTAATTGTAAATGCTCCACATATCCCGGTTCATCTCGGCAGCATGGGCGTATGTGTGCGAGAAGTATGTAAAGTCCTCCCACTTGCCGAGGGAGATATGGCCATCACCAACCATCCGGGCTACGGGGGCTCGCACTTACCGGATATCACTCTGATCAGCCCCATTTTTGTCGCAGGAAAACTTGTCGCCTATGTCGCCAATCGTGCCCACCATGCAGAACTGGGCGGAAAACGACCGGGTTCTATGCCTCCGGATGCAACGCGCCTGATCGAGGAAGGAGTAGTCATTCCCCCTACCTATTTGATTCGGGCAGGGAATCCACAATGGGAGTCTATCCGCGAATTATTGCTCAGCCCGCCCTACCC
>CAYGTH010000659.1:0-3998 GCA_964352745.1 uncultured Bacteroidia bacterium | reverse complement strand
GCCTATTTATGTTGCGCTTCACGAATTTAACCAGCAGCCAGAAAATAAGCGGGACAATTTTCTTACCCGATACATTGCCCGACATTACCTCCGGGAAAAAAGTCTCTCGCCGGATACCGAAAGGCAAATATGGGAATGGTTGAGACGACCCTGGAAAGAATCCTACCCCAAGTTGATTTTGTTGCTGGATGGCTTCAATGAAATCACAGTGGATAAAACCCCCCTCCTGACGGCACTCAAAAAAGACTGGACAAATAATGAGGCTGGAAATGATCCGGCAAAAGGGATTCAGTTGCTCATTACGTCTCAAATAGGACCTGACTTTGGATGGGCGCGAACCTTCAAAGTTTTTAGATTGGAACACCTTGAAATGTCGCAGGTGAATCAGTTCCTGAAAACCCTGGGGCAGGAATCACAAAGTACCAGCAGAATGGGTACCCTGCTTCGGATCCCTATGATGCTTTCCCTGTTTGCGACTACCAAGCCGAATGAAAGACAAGGGGATATCAGCACGCCCGGAGAACTCCTGAATAGTTATGTAGGATCATTCGTCGATAAAGAGGACGATAATAAAGCTTTTCGAAAGTGGCTGTTGGAACATTTACTTTCTGCAATCTGCTACCAGATGGAGCAAGGCAAACTATTTGAATTTCGGCGGTCCCAGGTCAAAGAGGCGACCGATCGCTATTTGGAAGAAGTAAGGGAGCGACTTTATCTGTATTCCGAGGCTTTTCCGGAATGTGATGCCATTTGGAAGGCGCTGGAAGACCCCGAAGTCGCAACTGATTCCCTGGGGCTGGGGTTCTCGAAACTCATTACCTCTTTGTGCGAAGATATTGGGATTTTTAGAAGAGAAGGACAACGCTTTACATTTCCTCACCAGAATTTTCGCAATTTCTTTGCAGCCCGGCATATTATGAACGAGCTGACGCTATCCCTGGAGGAAGAAAAGCCTCCTGTGATTTTGAGCAAACGACCATTGCGGCGGTACATGCGTCAGATGCTGGGAGAAGTATTGGGAGAGCATCGGCAAGTCCCCCATTTTATGCCAACTACCCGCCAATGGTCGATAGATCATCACCGTCCGACCCTCCTGAGTCAGGTGCTGGAAAATTGCAGAGGCAAGATGGAAGGGGAGGAGATGGGCTTTATTTTGTGGAACCTGATTTCAATATGGCGGCAGGTTCGGGGAGATTTGAGCGGCCTCAATCTTTCTCAAATTAACATGGCATATTATACCATTAATCTGAATGAGATTCGGAAGAGTTATTTGTCCCCAGGTAGTTGCTCTGGGTATTTAAACACAGAATTCGAGGAGAGCCGCATTCGGGCAAGCTCTTTTTTTCCGGAAGGCCATTCGAATGCCGTTACAGCAATCGCTTACAGGGCAGATGGCCTCCATTTCATCTCCGCTTCGCGGGATAGGACGATTAAAGTTTGGTCAGGAGAATGGGGGATTTGTTTGCATACGCTTGAGATAAGAGGCCCCGAGGTTACCACGATTGCCTACCACCCGGATGGTAATGTCTTTTTGTCCGGAGCAGCAGATGGTACGGTCACGGTCTGGGCCTATCAGACTATTTGGTCCTCTGGGACCTGGGTTCAATTGCATACATTTGCGGCCCACGAAGACCCGGTTGCTGAATTGGTGTATTATGAAAACGGGAAGCAATTTGTATCCGTTTCCGAAAAAGAAGGGGTCAAAATCTGGTCTGCAGTTTTGGGGGATCATACAACCGTAAAACTGCCATGCGAAGATAATTTTGAAGGGCCAATTGCCTGTAATCCAGATGCCGAATCCCTCATTGCTATTTCTAACAATCAAACCTTATATCAATTTGAATACAACTCAGAGGAGCTTGCCCGGGTAAAGACGTTGCCGAGTCCTCAACTAAAAGGTGCAATGCAAGTAGCTCAGCAGTTTGGGGGGGACAGCTTTTTAGCTACCCTTGCTGATGGCAGTATGTTTCGGTATGCTCAGGAAGAACAAAACGGTCCTTGTCTGGGAGAAAAACTGGATGTCAAGCTGAATGGAATCACAGCATTGGCGTATCATCCGGATGGGAGCCGTTTCATCACTGCTGAGGCACATGGCACGATTAAAGAATGGTCGGTTGAATCGGGGGAGGTTTTCCTGGTGTTTCCGGGGATAGACCTGGAAATTAAAGCCCTGGCCTTAAGTCGGGATGGGCAGCGATTTGTTTCCGTTTCCGATGACGATCCCTCTCGCTATGTCATCAAAGAATGGGACCTCAAAAGCCGGATCTGTAGATATACGTATCTCCTGGATGGGATGAAAACTGAGGCCGCTGTCTATGATGTGGATGATTCCCTTATTTATGTCGCTACAGACAGCGGTACAATCGAATCCTGGTCCACAGAGACGGCAGAGCGGCAACGTGCATTTAGTATTCCTGATTTTGCGAATGCAGAAGGTGGAAATTCCTCATTTGTATGCTTGGTTTGTAGTGAAAAGTTGTTGGTTGCGGGCACGGATACAGGACTGATTGTTGTGTGGGAAAAGGGGGCACGCAGACCTGTACGACAGATTTATGAACAGGATTTTGGGAGAATTCTCTCGATCCGGATAGAATCGAATTCCAAATTAATCATGGCCTATAGTGAAAATGGGTCCTATGCCGTTTGGAGCCTGGAAACGGGTAAAAAAGCAGAACAGGTGAGGAAAATTGAAAAATACTCACGTCCTGTTGCAGCATTCCACCCCAAAATAGCCAAACTTGCTTATCCCTTTGCCGGGAGTATTTGGGAGGCTGAAAGAACCTCGAAAGTATTGAAGCAAACCACTGGTCCCTCCATACCGATTATTAAAAAGAGAAGAAGGCTATTGGAGCATACCCAGAGGAAAAGTAAAATGTTGCCGAATTATGAGGCTGAAGCGAATACGGTTCTTTCATTTGGGAAAGGCGCATATAGCGATTGCGGATCGGTCATAGCTCTTTTGGGAAATCAAAATTGGTTGATCCTGTTTTCGCTTGATGAAAAAGAAAATAGCTGGAAAGTGATCAGCTTGTTTAAGCTCGAGAAAGCTATTACCGATTTTGCCCTGTTGCGGGCCGCTATTACGCCCCCCATAGAGGAGGCCAGGGAGGCTGTTGATCTTTCATTTCTGGGAATTGGAACATCTGGAGAGATTCATTTGTATGAAAAGGTTTTGTCTTTGAACAAAGAATATGCCCAGGATTTACCTAAGATTTTCTCGTTTGATACACATGGGTTGAGGTGTAAGCGAATTATTCCAGATCCTCCCAAAAATCATTTTATGGCCTTGCTGGAAGGAGAAAACGAGGGAATGGAGTTGAAAGAATATAACATCCGTACCGGAGGGTGTATGCAATCTGTAGAATTAGAACCGCAGGAACCCATTTGTGCAGTCGCCTATCATCCTGATGAGAAAAAAATATTTATCGGAACAGAATCGGGAGATATCATTACCTGGGATCGAATGGGTAAGTTTGTCAATGGGCGACGAACTCATAATGGTGGAGGTAAGATAGCGGGGGTAACTGCGCTTTCATTTGCCCGAAATGGAGAGATTTTGATTTCAGCAGGCAGGGATGGTAGTTTGATGAGTTGGGATTTGTCAAAAAAACAGCCGCTTATTTTGGCTACATCGGGAGCGCCAGTCACGGCTGTTTATCCAGGTAAAGATGATTCAGGGAGGCGGTTTTTTACGCATAGAGACGCTGGAAAACTGGAATATTGGGATGCCGAAACGGGTGATTTTCTTGCTGCTAACCATTGGCATTGGGTGGAGGAAGAGGCATTGTTAGCACATCATTTGGGGCGTGATCGGATTTTGTGCATAAACAAAGGACGGATTCGGGAATTTGGATGGGAGCTTTGGCCCGGAATATTGGAAGCTGCTCGCATTACCCCTGGTCAGGGGTTGCCCGCGATGGCAAAAGAAACAGCAATTGCCTATAGCGCAGATGGACTCAAGCTCGCATGTGGATATGATTCCGGGCATATTGTCGAAT
>CAYGTH010000658.1:0-4000 GCA_964352745.1 uncultured Bacteroidia bacterium | reverse complement strand
GAATTCAAACGTATCCAGAATATCCAGATAGAGAACTGGGTAAAACGATCATAAGCCACCCCGCCCCCGCGAACGAAGTCGCGAGCGCGCAATTCCTCGCATCCCCGGACAAAGCCTCCTCGCCCATGCGCGTGGTGCAGGACGGGATTACAAATCCCGATGAGCGGCAAAAAAAGAAATAGCTTAACGGGATTTACAATCCCGCAACAAGCGTTCAAAAAAGCGGCGGCGGGAGACAAGAGGTTCGGGATTGCAAATCCCGAATAGCGGCGGGAAAACAAGTAGGACAAAATATTGGCATTCCGCTCTATTTTTTGGATATTTAAACACAAGTTTATAACGTGAACCGCTCAGCGCGTTTTCTCGTCTGCTTATATTTTCTAAGACTTGTTCGTAGCGGGTTATTGGGGGGAAATAGCTTGGGACGTGGGGGACGGCTGGATAATAGGGAACCCACATATAGATGTTAGCATCGATTAGATAAAAATAAGTAAGAAGACAGATTTTAGTATATAAGATTGTAGACTATCTCTATTTGATAATCATCAATCTCAAGTCTTACTACTCACTACTATAATCTGTCCACTATAAATAATGATAGGTTAAAGTTCTAACAAAAAAACATGAAAAAATTAATCTTAATCTTATTGCTCGGATTGTTAACAGTTAGTGCTTATTCACAATTGGGAAATGCTCTAAATTTTGACGGAACTGGTGACGGAATAGACTTGAACACCGCTTTGTTTTCCACAACAAATGGAAGTCAAGCCTATACAATCGAGGCTTGGATAAAGGCCCCTTCACAAGGAGATAATTGTATTGTTTGTCAATATACATTCCCTGGGGATAATAGATTTCAATTTGAAATTAGAACCAATAAATTAAATTGGTGGAAAGGCTATGCATCGACGAGTATTTCAATATTGTCATCTGCATCAATAACTGACAATCAATGGCATCATGTTGCTGCTACGAAAGATGGTTCAGGAAATGTAACATTATATATTGATGGTGTCCAAGATGGAACAGGTGTCGATATTTTACCCTATGTTAATTCCAATTCCACAATTGGTGAAAGGATATCGACAAATTCAGGTCATTTTAATGGAAATATAGATGAAGTTAGAATATGGAATATATCCAGAACTCAAACAGCAATTCAATCAACTATGAATCAAGAACTTGTTGGAAATGAGAGTGGCTTAATAGCATACTATAACTTTAATCAAGGAATAGCAGAAGGAAATAATGCCGGGGTAACAACCTTAAATGACGGTACATCAAATGGAAATGATGGTACATTAACTGATTTTGCATTGATTGGGTCAACATCAAATTGGGTTGCTTCAAATGCATTTCTCCCAGTTGAATTAATTAGTTTTGGGGCAAAACTATTAAGTGAAAGAATTAAATTGAATTGGATAACTGCAAGTGAATTAAATAATTCAGGATTTGAGATTCAAAAGTCAGAAAACGGAGCCAATTGGGAAATAATTAGTTTTACTGAAGGGCGAGGAGCTACAATAGAGACTAATGAATATGAATATATTGATAGAGCCCCATTTTCAGGAATCAATTATTATCGCCTCAAACAAATTGATTTTGATGGAGCATTTGAATATTCAAAGGTGATTGCAGTTAATTTTTCAAAAGAAAGAGAATTGCAATTTTATCCAAATCCAGCAAATGACAAAATTAAAATTGGAGGAATAGAGGAAGGAGAAATAGTGATTATGGATCATTTTGGAAGAACTATTTTACAAACCAATTATAAAGGCTCAGAATTGGATATTTCTGATTTAGCGAATGGATTATATTTCGTTAAAGTCAATTCTGGAAATCAGATTTGGATAAAAAGACTAATCAAAGAGTAGTATGAAAACTGATGCTACGCAGCAGAAACATGAAACCCATCTCCCCTATCCTCCTTCTGATTCTTCTCCTCGCATCATTTTCATGCAAAAAAGACGATGTACCGGACATTGACTTGTCGGCGGCAGGGCATCCCAGAATTCTTTTGCTCGAAGGCGAAGAGCAACAAATAAGGAACCTGATTGATTCTGATGATGTCTGGAAAGAAATGCACTTCACCATCCTCGAAGAATGCAATTCCTTTTTAGGGAAAGCCCCGCTTCAACGAAAAATGGTTGGCAGGCGCTTACTGAGCACTTCACGGGAATTGCTGAAGCGGGTATTTTTTCTCTCATACGCTTACCGGATGACAAGCGATACGCGTTATCTGGAAAAAGCCGAGGAAGAAATCCTTGCGGTTTCCCGATTTTCGGACTGGAATCCTGCTCACTTCCTCGATGTGGCTGAAATGACCATGGGAGTAGCGATCGGGTATGACTGGCTTTTTGAAGATCTTTCTGAGGAGGCCCGAAATGAGGCGCGCAGTGCCATCCTGACCAAGGGAATTAATCCCTCCAAATCGAGCAGCGGTACCTGGTGGCTCACGAGTGACAACAACTGGAATCAGGTGTGTAATGCCGGCATGGCATACGGCGCATTGGCGATTCAGGAAGATTATCCGGAATTAGCAACAGAAATCATTGATCGGGCTTTTGAATCCATCGAAATTCCTATGGAAGCCTATGGTCCGGACGGGGCTTATCCCGAAGGATATAATTACTGGGGATATGGAACCTCCTTCAATATCCTGTTTCTAAGTGCGATGGACAAAGCTTTTGGCGATGATCGCGGGCTTGCCAATACGCCTGGGTTTCTGGAAACAGGCCACTTTATGAAACACATGGTCAGCCCACGCGGGGAAAGCTTTTGTTGGGGGGATGGGAGTGCCACTGCCAGTCTGAAACCCGCCCAGTTTTGGATGGCTGACAAAACCAACGATCCCTCCCTCTTATGGTCGGAGAAGTTGTTTATGGAAAATGATTCAAAATATAAGGGAATTCGGTATTTACCAGCAGCCTTGGTATGGGGAAAAGATATTTCCCTGAATAACATTACCGAGCCTTCAGAAACCTTCTGGATGGGGCAGGGACAGAATCCGGTAGCCATGATGAGAAGTGAGTGGAACTCTATGGCGGCATATCTGGGATTCAAGGCAGGGAGCCCTTCTGTGAATCATGGTCATATGGATATCGGCTCATTCCTGATGGAAGCAAATGGCGTCAGATGGGCAACCGATTTAGGAAGCCAGAATTATGAGTCTCTGGAATCGCTGGGGATGAAAATATTTGGAAAAGAACAGGATGCTGAGCGATGGACGGTTTTCAGAATGGGTACCTATTCGCACAACGTATTAATCGTTGACGGCCAACAGCAACGGGTCGATGGCTATGCACAAATCGACAAACATTCCGAAAGTGCTGATTTCAGGTATGCCGTTTCTGATATTTCATCTGTTTACAATGGACAACTGCAATCGGCTCAACGGGGCGTGGGCATAGTAGATGGCAAATATGTGATCGTTCGTGATGAATTTGAAACCCTGAATACTCCCACTACCATTCGGTGGAACATGGTAACCTTCTCTGTAGTTGAGTTGGGCAACAAGGAGGCGACCTTGATCGATGGGGGCAAAACCCTGTACCTCAAGGTTAGCGGTCCCGACAATATAGAGATGAAAACCTGGAGCACTGCTCCTACCAATAATTACGACGCTGAAAATCCGGGGACGATCATGGTGGGCTTTGAATGTGAGATTCCAGCCAATACAGCAGGCACATTCGAGGTATTGCTGGTGCCACAGGCAGTGATTACTGAAGCGCCTTTTTTAGATAAAACGCTGGAGGAATGGTAAGTAAGGATCAACAAGCAAGTTCATCAAATATGATTACCTTATATATGTTTCAAGGTATGCAAAGGGTATTTTCCCGGGCACTCTCTGCCATAAAAGCCTAATTAACTTTCAGCAGCATTAATTTATTACTCATGAATAATTTACTTCATTTTTGTAAAAAAGGACTTCCCTACAATAAAATGTTTCACTCCCGTACAGAAATAATTGCAAAAAATCAGGGAAAAGATTTTGATACCT
>CAYGTH010000657.1:0-4021 GCA_964352745.1 uncultured Bacteroidia bacterium | reverse complement strand
ACCTTTAATACAATAACCTTTTTGTACAAAGAGAACTTCAAATATGTGAGCGCATACTAAAAATGTATCTAAAAAACTGACCATCTTCTGCAATGCAGCAGCGATGGCCAGCGAATAACTCAATACGAATGAAATTTGAGAGATGAATGCGTTTATCCAACGGCCAATGGCATTTCCCGGATATAACTCATTAAGCCCAGGCGAATTTTATGCCGCTTCAAGCCCTGCAAAATAGCAGCACTCAGCATATACGCATTGACGGTTCGTTTGGAAAGGAATTCCTGGGCGCCTTTGCGGATGCAGGCAAAAGCCGTTTCCGTATCTTCAGTAGTAGCCAGTACAATCAAAAACTGCTCGGGATAGGACTCCATGATATGATCCACAGCTTCTATGCCCCAGGTATCAGGCAGATTGAGGCCGGTTACCACGACATGGAATTGTTGGTACTGGAGCACCTCAAGGGCTTGACCGAGGGTCGCGCACCACACAATTTCAGTTTCCTGAATGGAGGAAGGCAGGGAATCCTGTAGGTATTCCCGAAAGCGTCTAAAATCAACAGGGTTATCTTCTAAGTAAAGAATGCGCAAAGTATCGGGGAAGATATCTTGCTTGAACATGATCCAAAAGTCCGCCCAAATACTTCGATTTCCAAATCAATTCCAGCCGAATTATTTCAGCCGAATCCGGGTCAGGTACATATCTGCTGTCATGTACAAATACTTCCCTTTGTTGCCAATAGCGCAGTTGGAGGTCGCCTCGCCGGTACGGATCGTTCCCAGATGCCGACGATCTGGTGAAAAAACATACACGCCACCGGGACCGGTTGCAAAAATATATCCGTCAGAATCGACTTTCATCCCATCGGGCAAGCCTTTATTTTCCGCCGAACGCATGGCCGTAGCATCAAAGAATACGCGCTCATTGGCAAGGGAGCCATCAGCTTGCACATCAAAAGCCATCCAGATGGCCAGTTCCGGGTCAGAATTAGCGACATAGAGCGTCTTTTCATCAGGAGAAAAAGCGATTCCATTGGGCCGCGTCAGATGCTGAAACAACAAATGGGTGGTTCCTTCCGAGTCCAGTCGATATACGCCTTGAAAGGGGATTTCCTTGAGGGGATCATCCACATTTTTTTCGAGCCCATAAGGTGGGTCCGTAAAATAGAGGTCGCCATTGCTGTGATAAACGGCATCGTTGGGGCTATTGAATCGTTTCCCTTCCCAGGTTCCTGCAAGCGTTGTAAACGTAGACGCCGGCTCATTGAGGGGGGCATCCATTCGGGCCATTCTCCGGTCGCCGTGCTGGCATAAAACGAGGTTCCCATCCGCATCCAGCAATAAGCCATTTGAGCCGGGTTCCCCTTCTCTTTCTATTTGTTCTGTAAATCCAGCTGGCTTGAGGTAGAGGCTTTTTCCTTCTCCCGCTTTCCATTTGAAGACACTGTTCGGTGGAATGTCGGAATACAACAGGTATTCCCCCTCTTCCACCCACAGAGGGCCTTCTGTCCAATCATGCCCTTCTGTCAATACTTCAATCTCTGCTCCCTCCGGGATGAGGTAATTGATTTCATCATCGAGGCGTTCTACTTCGCCGATGGTTTTGATGACATCGGGATCGGCGGCCGGGGTTTCTTCCTGCTCAGAAGAGTCTGACTGACAGGAAATTGCCCAGATCAGGCACATAGCGGAAAATAGGAGAATCAGTCGGTTCATGACGATTGAATTGTGAGTCATTGGGGGAAAGATACAATCATTTTTTCCTAAAACCGTAATGCTTTCAGATACTTCGCTGCCGACTGCATACTCCCTATAGGGTCCGGAGCCTTGTCCTGTTCCACAAAATAGTGCTTGAGGCCTGCCTGCTCTGCCTGCGCAAAAATCTTCCCAAAGTCGATGATTCCCTCTCCGGGAGTGGCAAAACTCCGCTCTACTGTGTCATCCATGTCTTTCACATGGCAGAGTTCGAAGCGGCCGGGATAGCGGCGAAAATACTCAAATACGTCTCCCCCACCCTTACGAATCCAGTACAGGTCAATTTCCATGCAGACCAGATCAGGTTCTGTTTCATCCATGAAGATATCGTAGGGAACCTGACCTTCCACCTCCAAAAACTCCTTATCGTGATTGTGGAAGGCGAATCGAATCCCATTCTGTTTACAGGTCTCCCCGATCTGATTGAATTCTTCGCAAATACCTTTGACCTCATCAATGGTGATATGGTCTCCCCCGTGCCGCCAGGGCCAGTAACAGACCAGATACTGCTGCTCCAGTTTGAGTCGCTGGTCGATATGCTCAGAGAGTTTTTCGCTCAGATCGGCGATGGCTGCCCCTCCTGCTATGGGCTTCATTCCTAAATCCAGCACCTTCTGGTGAAATACTTCCAGGGAAGGGCCATAGCCTTTTCCAAATTCCAGCTCTTTGTAACCCGCTGCTGCTACTTTCTCTATCGTACCCTCCCAGTCGGCCTCAAAGGCAGGCTTCATCCAACCGGTGATCAGGCCAATTTGAGAGATTTTCCGGGCCGTATCTCCTTGCTCTCCTTCACAGGACAAGACAAAGGGAAGGCTCATGGATGCAAGGGCACTACGTTGGAGGAAGGTGCGACGGGAAATCATGTTGAATTATAATTGAGTTTCGATGAAGATAGCAAGCATGTGATGCATCCTTATCCTGCCTCATCATGTTTGGCTAAATTGTCGCATATCAAACGAATAGTCTGAGTCATTCAATGGCATTTTACAGATGCCGAGTACCGGAACCGCGCAGAACCGGCTGATATTGTTCGGGCGCTTACCGAGATATGACTTTCTGATCGGCAACAAATTCCTATATTGGGCAGGATTAATCGCAATAACATGCCCGAATTACCTCCTTTTAGTTGTCAGGCCTCAGCTGGCTTCTCCAGTTTGTTGTGGCAATTAAACTGCTCGCTGGCGGTAAGTACTTACCAGGCAGGAAAAGTCATTTTAATTTCTGCTGCTGATCCGGAACGGATTGTACAATTACCCCGCACTTTTCAGCGGGCAATGGGGATAGCTGTTTCCGGCAGAAAAATGGCCATTGCTACGCGGGATGAAGTGATTGTCCTGGCCAATGAACCGGGGCTGGCTGCCTCCTACCCCCGCCAGTCCAATCAATATGATGCCCTTTACATGCCTCGGGCTACCTATTTCACCGGGCAAGTAGATTTACATGATTTGCAATGGGGCGGAGATACGCTGTGGGCCGTAAATACTTCCTTTTCCTGTATCGCAAAGATCAGCGAAGACTACAGTTGGGAGCCCTATTGGCAGCCGCCTTCCATCACCGAACTCGCTTCTGAGGACCGTTGCCATTTGAATGGGATGGCCATTCAAGGAGGAATTCCCCGATTTGTCTCCGCTTTAGGCACAGGCAATTCCCGGGAAAGCTGGCGAAAACCCCTGCCCGGCGGCGGCGTGTTATTTGACCTGAAACACGAGAAATCAATCCTTGAAAATCTTTCGATGCCGCATTCGCCGCGCATCTATAAGGACCAGTTGTACCTCCTCCTCTCGGGCACAGGAGAACTCATCAGAGTAGATCCTGATACCGGTAATACAGAATTGATCTATCAACTCGATGGCTTTGTACGCGGATTGGCAGTCTATCAGGACTACGCCTTTATTGGGGTTTCCAGACTTCGGGAGAGTGCTTCTTTTTTGAAAAATGTACAATTGGAACAGGAGGCCCCTAAGGCAGGGATCGAAGTGATTCATATTCCATCGGGGCGCTGGGTAGGAGAATTGAAATATGAAAACAGCGTCGCCGAAGTCTATGATGTTCAGGTATTACCGGAATTAAAAAGGCCGGGAATTTTGAATACCCAAAGCGATCTGCATAAATTGGGCTTATCCATTCCCGATGCAACCTATTGGGCAAAATGGGAATCTGAAACTCGTTGAACATGACGTATCGCTACCAATACAGCAACCAAATCGCTCTCGATTGGGTGATTCAAAACCTCCCACACTTTCTGTTTCCAGATATTTCCAAGAAGAAAG
>CAYGTH010000656.1:0-4027 GCA_964352745.1 uncultured Bacteroidia bacterium | reverse complement strand
GGTAGGCATGAATTGAAACTATATTTTGCGGTATGCAGTACTTTTACCTTTTCCCGTACGCTCTATGAGGGATTCGCTTACAAGTAGCTTTAGGTCTCTTTTAAGCGTACTGAGAGAACTGTCTGGGAACTGATGGATAGCATTTCCGATTTGGATCACCCCTTTCTCCCGAATGAAGGTAAGTATTTTCTCTTGTCTTTCATTTAAGGTACCTCCAATATTTAGATAATTTGAATATTTCTGGTCGAGTTTCTGAATTAACTGTTCTAATGATTGGAAGATGAAAAACATCCATTCATGTATCAACTCCTTTTGTGTGCCTCTATGTTGCTGTGCATTCATCAAAGCCCGGTAATAGGCAGATTTCCTGTCTTCTACGATATGCTCAAGGGAAATATACTGGACGAAAACATATCCGGCTCGTAATAATAAGAGCGTCGTGAGAAGTCTCGACAATCTTCCATTCCCATCCTGAAAGGGATGGATGGATAAGAACTCATAGATGCCTGTTCCGATTACAAACAAGGGATGAAAAGTCTCTCCCTGAAGGTGCTTTTGTACCCACGCAATCAGAATATCCATTTCTTGTTGGGTATCCTTTGGTTCTGTTGTACGAAATAAAGTTTTTTTACTTCCATCGGGATAGGAAGCCACCACTTGATTGGAAAACTGCTTGTATTTTCCTCTGTGATGCTGGTCTTTATCGCTGAATTTCAATAATTGATTGTGTAAAGTAAGGATATTACTCTCTGTAAACTCAATGAATGGATATTGGTCTAAGATCAACTCCAGGGCTTCATAATAGCCAGCAACTTCTTGTTGTTCGCGGGTTTCAAAAGAGGTGACATGTACCTGCTTCAATAATTGATCAACCTCGGCGTCTGTCAGAGTAGCACCTTCGATTCTGGTCGAGGAACCAATGCTCTGAATGGTTGCAATTGCTCTCAACTCTCTTAGGTAACGATTGTCTTTTTTTTCCAATGACTCCCATTTACCCTGAAATCTATCGATACGACCTGCGATGGTAAAAAGATTTTGAGTAGTTGTCAGATCAAATTGGAGTTTGTTTTCCATAGAATTTGAGCCAATTATGAGCTAATATGAGCTTTAAACTGAAAATATAAGAAAATATGAGCTCATATTGGCTATTTTTGTATTGAATGAGCTATAAATGAACTGAATTGAGCTGAAAAATAATGAATCTACCATCAATCCTATAATACCTCAGATCGATAGGGGATCAATATCTATAGCGGATGCTCATTGAATTGTCAATAATTGCCAGCAATAAGCCGAATAGCCTCAGGACGATTTAGATGTTGATAGACTTCAATGAGCTGATATTCAGGCCAGCCTGGATAGCCCCGGCCCATCGCCGTAGGTTTGTAAGAGTTCTCCGCTGTGCTGAGCAATCAATTCGCGGAGAGCGGTTTCGTATTGCTTGACCATCGCCATGGCTGTTGTCTGGTTGGCTTGCATCATGGCGGTATAGCCGATCCCGGTGCACCGGGAGTAAATAGGATGGCGGCCAGGTGGGGGTTCATCACGGTCGGTTTTGGGTTTTATTATTCGTTAGATGGATCTTCCAAATTCTCCTGCCATTCAAATAACTCGTGCAGCTTCCTGCGCAAGCGTTCTTTATCGATTAATTTGGTAGAATAGTCAGCGATCATAGCGGGAGAGATGTTCCTGCTCATAGCGTATTCCACCACTTCCTCATCCTTCCCTTTGCACAACAGAATCCCTATACTTGGATTTTCATGTTCCTTTTTTACCTCTCTATCTAAGGCCTCAAGGTAGAAATTGAGCTTGCCCAAAAATTCGGGTTTGAACTCCTGAATCTTCAATTCGACACAGACCAGGCACTGAAGTTCTCTATGGTAGAACAGCAAATCGATAGCATAATCATGTAATCCGACTTGCAATCGATACTCTTCTCCCAAATACGAGTAATCTTTGCCCAGTTCCAGCAAAAAATCCTTGAGATGTTGTAGGAGGGCTTTTTTTAGATCTTGTTCTGAGTGGACTTTCGGCAGATTCAGAAACTCAAATACGTAGGTGTCTTTCAGATGACCACTTACTTGTTGGGGCAGTTCTTGCAGAGATGGAGGTAGTTTTTGATCAGCCAATAGGACTCGCTCGAAGTAGGCGGAGTTGAGATGACGACGTAATTCTCTGACACTTAACCTTTCTTTTATAGCCAATTTGATATAGAATTCCTTTTCCTCTATTGACTTCGTTTTGGACAAAATATCCAAATGTGAAGACCAGCTAATTTGTGTCAACAGTGTTGACACTTTTTCCTCACCCCGATAGGTTTCATAAAATTGCTTCATGCGAAACAAGCTCCTTCGCCCAAATCCTTTCAAACCCGGATGCTGGTTTTGAAGATATGCTGCCAAGGCCTCTACGGTTTGTTTGCCCCATTCTTCTGCCTCAACTCTCTTGCTTACGTATTCTCCTATTTGCCAGTACAATTGCACCAACTGCTGATTGATCGCCGCGAAGGCTTTGCTGCGAGCCTCATCGATAAGCTGACTTATATAAGCAAATTGCGGTTCAAGCATGATTCTGGAATTCTTTGTCAGGTATGATTGTTGGAGAATCGCCCGCTAAGACATTCAGACTGCCATCGCCGTAGGTTTGCAGGAGTTCGCCGCTGTGCCGGGTGATTCGATCTCGTAATACTTCCTCATATTGCTTGACCATCGCCATGGCTGTTGTCTGATTGGCTTGCATCATGGCGGTATAGCCGATCCCGGTGTACCGGGAGTGAAGAGGATGGCGGCCAGGCGGGTGGTAGGCATGGGTTGTGTATTGAGTCCACAATTTAGCGAAAAAAGAGGGTTCTCCCTTAGCGGGAAAATACGGGAAAAATCAAAACAAAAAACAAGAATCTGTAAAGGAGAAAAATGGCTCAATTTCTCTTCCTTGCCCCCATAAGTAAGTAAACAGATTTTAGTATAAAGATGTAAGACTGTATCTGCCTGATAATCAATATTATCTTGTCTGGATACGTTAATCTGTCCATCTACTTACTGGTATTTATCTTTCAATTAGGATTAGCAAAAGGCTCGAAACACGGTTCATACTCACGCAAAGGCCATCGATCCTGCCACAATTTGCACCAAATTACTCATGCCATTCTACGAACCCGGGTGTGCCTTGGATTCGCAGAATGGCATGTTTATATCAGGCATAGGGTTCCCGGTGGAAGGCCGTGAAGGGCCTTCTGATTCGGGATTTACGCCACTTGTTTTTGAGGTTCGAGTATTGCCATAATTCGCTGAAGCAGGTGGTTGTATTCATTTCTCAATTGCCTCATTTGTCCTTCAAACAGATCGTGTTCGTCCTCATACTCGGCACCCAACTGGAATTGGGCATGTTCCTTCCAGAGCGTTAAATCAGTGCGAAGAGACTCCTGGTAATCCGCCAGGATAGTTTCCCCCAAACGATTGATATCTGCTAAAAAATAGTCAAGCTCCGCGTCAGATAAAGGGATTCCTTTTGTTTGGCTAAGTCCCTTCAGTCGGACTTCAAAAAAAGCAAGGTGGCTGCGCCATAATTGTAAAATATCCAACCAGAAGTCCAGGTCATTCTTCAAAGCGATGGGTTTCATATCTTTTATTACAGGTTTCATACTATTTTTCATCTTAGTTTTTAGCGGTTTTTTCATCTGTTTATTAAATGGATTTATCGAGACTCACTGCGACCCTGGTCTATCGGTATTCTCCTACCGAAGTCAGTCGGATCGGGCGTATGTTTCCAGGTTTCCGGCAATCGATCATCGCAGACTCCGTAGCGGCTGGATTTTGAAATTTCGTTGTTCCCAACTGTCACTCGCCTTGGTAAATAATATCCTGTTCATGTGGTAAAGGTTTGTAAAGTAACAGGTTGTAAATTAGCTACTCGACGGGGCGGCGGCAATGATAAAAATCAGCAAGGATAAATTATTAATTGTAATTTATCCAATAAAATAACATTTCATTAATTGGTTATTTTTTGTACAAATAGCCTACTTTCCCCC
>CAYGTH010000655.1:0-4046 GCA_964352745.1 uncultured Bacteroidia bacterium | reverse complement strand
CTCATGCGCTCTTGGCACTTTGGATGGGAATGGCGCTGATTCCTGCCTATTATCTCCCAGCTACAGACTTGTGGGCAATGGGATTGTTCTCCCTTGCGATGGCCGCTTTTCTCAGCCACTTCAAGGGAAGCCCATTTTCCTTATGGCTGGCGGTTCTGCTGTTGGCTGCCGTCCCCTATTTTCGGATGGCTTACTTTCCGATGATCGCAACAATTCCCATTTCCCATATAGGCATCGGTTGGATATGGCAGGAAGCCCGTTCTCTAAGGACGGGAGTTGCCACTTTGGGGGTCCTGAGTCTGCTGCTTTTTCCATGGGGATGGTACCAGTACAGTCAGTTTGAGCGGGCGTCTTATATCTATGATCAACCCGGTAATTGGTATCCAGAACATCTTCTTTCCTTTGATCCATTTCCGGTTAAGGCTTTCTTCTTTTATGGTACGCCTCACGAGCTTGCCCTGGAAGCCATTCATCCCTTTCTGTTGGGGTTACTGACGGGTATTTCGATTGTATGTTCGGTGGGAATATTAGGATATTTTGGGCTTTCTCTATTCCATCACCTGAGACAAGCACGTTCCATACAAGGAGTTAGTATCTGGGTTGGCGCGGTCATCATAGGGATAAATAGTGCCTTGCTCATTTACCTCTCGCTCACCAAACCCCCCGAAAGCTGGAATCAGATTGGATTCTGGACTTTTGTAATGGAGACCCGCTATTTTGTCCCGGCTATACTGGTAATATTGGTATTTGTGATGATCGCTGCTGTTCAGGAGCGCCGGGTATGGCTTCGGCGGGTTTTACTGGGTTTCGTTCTTTTATCTTGTGTGAGTAATGGTATGTATCAAGTGTATGCACATGGGATGCAGTATGGTATGGGGCAGCTGGCAGATGATTTCAGGTACTCGGGCAATTCAGAAATTGCCGGGATTTGCAGGGAACTCAGCGAGGCCGGGGAATCTGTGATACTCAGTTCGGATACAGGAAATCGGATAGGGGAAGCAGGTGGCGCAGTTTCTGTTTCCTGGGCGGAGTTAGTTCGGCAAGATACCCTGGTTTGTTCAAGCCCGGTTACCTTGCTGTTATGGCTTTCTCCGGAAGTCGCGGAAAGTAAAGAGGCAAAAGACCTGATATTCCGATATACCCTTACGGAGCCTGCTAAGCGAATCGGAAAAGACAGCCTTTTTCAACTCAGGTTGAAGGGAGAAGGCGCTGCAAAAAAATAGCCAGAACTCGAGAGTTCTGGCTTGCGGTTGTTGAGAGACGAAAAAATAAAAGAACGGTTTTGATCGAAAAGACCCTGAATCCTTTTGGGAAAGGCCTTATTATTTGCGGCTAAATAGCCGGTCTGTTTCTTGTGATTTTGCATTCTCATGGCGCATAGGCGCTTTTTCAGCGGGGAAAGCAGTGCTGATTGCATATTGACTGCTGATTCCTTGAAATCCTGTTCCGCCACTGTGGATATCAGCTACTTGAAGGCGAGAGCGATCTGATACTTTCGTGATGACTTCCAGGGCCGGATGAGAGGGAAGACTTGCCTCGACTACCAGTCCTTTCATTTCATGCCGGAATACATAAGTGCCTCCTTTTGGAACAAAAGGCACCAAACCCTTATGGCCATTTCCTGATTCTTTCAGGATTACCCCATTACAGCTGATCAGCGCAGTGTCTGAAGGGATTACTCGTTCTCCTGCATGGAAAAACTGCATATTCACTTCTATTTTTCCATCATACGGGCTCGCTGGAGTATCCGCTACTTCGAGGCGTACTTCCATTTCGGAGGCGGTAAGATCAACTACAGGAGTCGAACATGCACTCATCAGGATACTGAATAGCCAGATGCTGAAGAGGAGTAAGGTATTGCCCACGATTCGGTTGATTGGGCTGTTTTTTTCGGGATGCAGGTTTCTGAACGACATAATGGATGTCATTAATGGGTGATGAAAAAAGAGATGCACAGGTAGGAAAAACCCGAAAGTGTTAAGGGCCTTTCGGCGGCCCGATTTGCTCCAGTTGCTATATTGACGAGCGAAGAATTAGAATTACATCCCGCACAGAAAGATTTATTAAATCCTCCTAATCAAGCCTGATAGAAATCATTGCACAAAGGACTAATATTTAGCAATTTGGGGCCATTCACAACCCAACCCAATATTGCATGAATTCCCTCGAAACAGAATCCCTCCCTACTCCCGGAGGCGCATTTATCATCCAGGAATCGTCTGCCGCTTCTATTTTTATTTCTGAAGAACTGGGAGAAGAGCAGCGAATGATGCAGCAAGCGGGCCTGGATTTTATTGAAGCAGAGATTGAACCGATTATTGACCGGATTGATTCTCAGGAAGACCTGAGCTTGCCGCCCCGCCTGATGGAGAAGGCCGCGGCCTTAGGTTTTTTATCCTTAACAGTTCCGGAAGCTTATGGGGGAATGGAATTAGACTTCAAAAGTCAGATGGCCGGAACAGAAGTCATGTCGCAAGGCTATTCTTTTATGCTGACAATCGGAGTCCAGACCAGTATTGGGATTGCGCCGATTCTCCTGTATGGGAATGAGGCACAAAAGGCAAAGTATCTGCCTAAAATGATCACTGCTGAGTTGAAGAGTTGTTATTGCCTGACAGAACCCGGTTCCGGATCAGATGCCAATAGCGGAAAGACGCAGGCAACTCCCATTGAAGACGGGAAATATTACCTGATCAATGGCCAGAAAATGTGGATCACCAATGCAGGCTTTGCAGATATGTTTATCGTGTTTGCAAAAATTGAAGAAGACGCGAAGCTTTCGGCTTTTATTGTCGAAAAAGCATTTGGGGGAATTACGCTTGGGGACGAAGAGAAAAAAATGGGAATCAAAGGCTCCTCAACCCGGCAGGTATTTTTTAACGATGTCAAAGTACCCGCCGAAAATCTCCTAGGTGCGAGAGGCCAGGGCTTTAAAATTGCATTAAACGTACTGAATACGGGCCGAATCAAACTGGGGGCCAACTGTATCGGAGTAGGCAAAAAGGCCATGCGGTTTGCGGTAAAGTACGCCAATGAACGACATCAATTCGGGCAGGCGATTGCAAACTTTGGGGCGATCAAGCATAAAATCGCTGAAATGGCCATGCGGATTTATGCGATAGATGCTGCCATTTTCCGCACCGCCCACAACATAGACCTGACCTATGAGCGGCTGTGTGCGGAAGGAATGGATAAAACGAAGGCTAAATCCAAAGGGGTTGAAGAATACGCGATTGAATGTGCGATCTTAAAAGTATTTGGCTCAGAAGCGCAAAGCTATATCGTAGATCAGGGCTTACAGATTTTTGGGGGAATGGGTTTTTCCGAAGAAGCCCCGATGGCGCGCCTGTATCGGGATACGCGCATCAATCGCATTTTTGAAGGCACAAACGAGATCAATCGCATGCTCACCGTGGACATGTTGCTCAAAAAGGCGATGTCGGGTAAGATTAATATGATGCAACCAGCAATGGCGGTTGCCCAGGAATTAACGACACCTGTTGCGGAAAAAATTCCTGAAGGACCCCTTGGTGCAGAAAAAGCAGTCTTAGGCAGGCTCAAAAAAGCATTTTTGGCGGTTACAGGTGCCGCAGTTCAAAAATTGATGCAACAACTGGAATCCGAGCAGGAAATTCTCATGAATGCAGCCGATATGCTTATGTACCTGTATATCTTTGAGTCTGCCCTGCTCAAAACCGAAAAACTGATCCAGTTAAGGGGCGAAGCGGCCTGCGCTTCCCAGATAGATATGCTCCGCATCCTGATGCACGAATCGGTCGAAGGAATCAGCCGTGCAGGTAAGGAAGCGATTTATGCTTTTGCCGAAGGAGATACGGCCCGATTGCTACTTGACGGTTTGAGTCGATTTACCCAGGTTGAGCCTTTCAACCTGAAAGCGGCCAGAAGGCGTGTCGCCGATCAGGTGATAGCGGCGGATGGCTGGTGTTTTTGAGGGGGGAGGTGGGAAATGTAATCTTCTGTAGAATCCAGTACGATCATTGATTAATAAATGACTGTGAAGGGCCTTACGCTGGAAGCTAATACGT
>CAYGTH010000654.1:0-4047 GCA_964352745.1 uncultured Bacteroidia bacterium | reverse complement strand
ACCTTATTCAGTATGCCCCAGCCTATCTAATTGCTCCTGGATTTTGGCGAGTAACCAGCTTGAGTCATCAAGGGACTGACAGGTATTGATTTCAAGTATCAGGGCCAAAAGATGCCTGGACTGATTCGCTTTCAGGAGTTTCTGGAAGAAACTAATCCGGTTCAAGAAAGGCTCCCGATGCCTTACACTAAGTTCCTCATGTCGCCGGAGCATTTTTCGGAGGCTGTGCAGCTGGGAAATGAGACTGGCTGCTGCTTCCTCCCATTGTTCAGTTTCTTTCCCTAACTCATATCCTGCCTGCAAGAGCAGAATTCGAGCTGATATCTCATGCTCAATGCGTGGAAAGGTAAGCGAACGCAGGTGCCGTCGAACCGAATCAAAATTCCCAACATGAAAATCTATTCTTGCCTGATTGATTGCAAGTGCGTACTCCTGACGGGTTTGGGGAACCCTGCCAATATATGTATTGAGGAAAGACTGAGCCATAACCGGCTCGTCTAACTTCAGGAGGATAGACACCTGGTTTTTCACATGCTGTGCCGCTATTTTTCCTCCTTCTATCAACAACTCTTCTGCAATTCCCCATTGATAGACCAGGGAAACCGCCTCCACATATTTCCGATTTTGTCCTTGCTGGTTCACATAGGGGATCAATGCATTCACCAACAATACAAAAACCATCATCAATTCAGCCTGTGGCAATTGCTCTTTGCGCCTATCGATCTCTTCCAGGAGTCGGTCAATGTCAGATTCTCCGGATAAATAGGCATACAGCATCCTATAAGTCATCAGCAAATCGATATTCCTTAATTCAGAGGTAGTATCCACATAGTGCAAAATATGGGACATAAATGGATCTTGTTCCTCGTTGGTTCGCATTTGCCCGGCAGAAAGAACCCCACACGCGATAATCAGGCGCTGTATGATCCACCAACTGTCCAGGGACTGTTGCATCACAGAGAGGTATCGTTTCCCAACTTGCGGATCTGTCCGGACCAGGTGTTGTTGCTGCTCTTTTGCCAGGCAGAACTTCAGGTAATAGTCTTCGCTGTCATACCCTCCACTGTCTTTCTGTTTTTTCTGCAGGCAACTCTCTACCCACTTATAGGTACGGGCAAACAAGCTATGCTGCCTCCGCTTATTATAGCTGCTCAAGAGCAGCACTCCTTGCAAGAGTTCATTCTCAGTCAATTCATGATGCGGGAGAAATTCTGCCATTTCTTTCAGGATTTGGTGGTGATATTTCCGCATCAGATCTTCGTCATATGGCACCCCCCCTTTCATTCTCTCCCACAGTTGAACTTCCCCTTTTGCCTTGTGCCGTGAACTTCTGAGAAGGTCAAACAACCGATAAGCATACGGAATTTTTCGTCCCTGCTTGTTACGCCACCAGGTCCCGAAGGCCCGGAGCTCCTTCGAGTCCATAGTTTCCATCAGGTTTTTGGCCCTTCTTCCATGCATTATATATGTATTTATTTTCGGAACAATTGATCTCATTAATCCTACTAATTATAGACAAAAAATGCTGACATTACTACTGTATCAGTATATAAAGAGTATTTTTTATCGGAATAACTTCCTCGTTTTGACTCTTGAGTTTACTGGCCTAGCCTCCTACTTTTGTACAGTTGCTTAGCTATTAAACCCAAAGGCAGTTAATAAATTTCCGATAGGGAAAGTTCGATAGGGGGGTTGCGTAAGCACTCCCCTGTTTTCCCTGCAGCGCAATTGCCTTACAGTCTCATGCTGAGTAGGTATGAGTTTCCTGATCACCTTTTCCCCAAACACCCATCGCTTATGAATGGCTCAATGCGAGAAGCGTTTATCGCACACATATTCAGTGATTTTCAGAAATATTGCTCTTCGCGTTCGCTTACGCCTAATACAGCAAACTTTCTGGATTTTCTCCTCGGACGTAACCTGATTGTTATGGCAGAAATTCACCATTACAGCATTTTACAGGAGTTTTACGCGTGGACGGCACAAGGCACCTACCGTAATAAAACCGAAACGATACGGGCATTGTCTGCAGCCTACGGACTGCATGAAAGTACCATTTGGAATGTTTTGAAAGATCACGCCGGAAAATTTGGCAAGATTCAACCGTAAGACCCCAGGCCCTAAAACTCATTTTCCCTTTCGTATGATTTGAACTTCGTATTTATTCACTCAAAAATTTGCTTCAATGCCATGAACTATTTATATTAGATTAATCTGTTCCAAGTCCTTGCTCCATTAGAAAAATTAACTGTTTTCAGGCATCTCCCATTATCCCGGGTAAGAGGATTCATATGCCTATTGTATAGCGAGTAAAATTGCTCATACACACTTCGTTTCACGCAAAAACGGAAACAGATCCTGCATGCCCAGGTGCGACTAACACCAGGTGCCACGAAACCGGTATTTCCGGACGACAAGAATCGCTGTGTCATATCCAACCTAAATCAATGTACAACATGGACTCACAAGTCAAAGTGCTCACCGTAATTTTCAGCGGAGCTATCAAGCCGCAGGAGCTCGCTGCCTTCCGCGGCGCCTTTATCGAGAAGGTAGGCCGTGAACACTTCCTGTTCCATAATCACCTGGAGGACCGTTTTCGATATGGTTACCCCCTGATTCAGTATAAACGCATTCAAGAACAGCCCGGGCTCATCTGCCTCGATATCGGCGTGGATGAAATCCATCACTTCTTTTCCCATCAGGACTGGTCGCTTTGCCTGAAGAGTGGAAAAATTCTGGAGATGAAGATCAATCATCTCAACCTGGATCAATACCCCTTAGCCCTGAGTCCCACTCAACATTCGTATCGCATATCCGATTGGGTCGCACTGAATCAAAAGAACTTTGACGCTTACCTCCAGCTGCAAACAGCGGAAGAACAAAAAGATTTTCTGACCCAGAAGCTGATTGGCAATATCCTGTCGTATGCCAGGGGCATCGGGTGGCAGGTAGACGGAAGGGTTGAGGTAGCCCTACAGGGACCGATCCGATCGAGGCCCCTACTCATTAAGGGCGTACAATTACTGGGGTTTCAGGTGAATTTTACCTGCAATCTATGGCTCCCCCCCTATCTCGGGCTGGGCGGCAAGGTCAGCCTTGGGCATGGGATGGTTGTCCCTGCTCCCTCCCGGCGTATCGTGCCAAAATCTGGCCAGATCAGCAGGTCTCAGCCTACCCAACCTGAACTCCTGCCGCTATGAAAAGCCTGATCGCCCTCCTTTCCCACCCCTACCTGGTTGTCAACCGGATAGCGGAAACTGTGTATGGCGAGAAACGAGCTGCTATACAAGAGCGATTGCGAAGCCGGATCAGGGAACGGCACTATTTTACCTTTAGTGAGTATCAGCAGCTCCGTAAGGCTTTTATGGCATTCAGCGTACGCCTGGATCAGCTCGCAGATAGGATGGAAGCTGCCCGGAAAGGGGCTGATCCGCGACCCGACTGGCACCAACTCATGCGCAACCGATGGCTGAAACCCATGGTGATCCTGCGAAAGCTGGGTAAACCCCACGGGCTCACTCAGCTCCAGACCTATGATAGACTGCGAGGCCGGGGCAAGCTTCCAGATACGTTTACCCACGAATTGATCCGGGAATACAGAGACTTTGCCACCTGGATCCGGGCATGCCTGGCACAAGTCAAAGTCGAAAAGCAGACTTACGAATTCAGCCAAGGCACCGGCGGAGCGGGGCATCGGAAGAAAGTAAAGACTTCATAATCTCCCCAAAGGATATCACAACAACGAAAACAGTATCAATATGAACGATCAGTATTTATATGGCGCCTCTGTGCAAGGGATACAGCGTTATATTTTTGAGACCAATAAACTAGTCGAAATAGCAGGGGCCAGTGAAATTGTAGAGCATATCTGCACCGATATGCTGCCCAGGCACCTCTCTCCCTTCTCTCCCGACAGGTTACTAATTGGCGCAGCGGGCAACATCCGATATTTGTTTCCCGACCGAAGTAGTTGCGAAGCCTTTGCCCATACGTTTCCTTTTGAAGTCATGAACATCGCACCCGGAATCACAATCAGCCAGGCAGCGA
>CAYGTH010000653.1:0-4057 GCA_964352745.1 uncultured Bacteroidia bacterium | reverse complement strand
GGAACAGGAGCCTGCCCCGCACTCGATGCGGGGGCGGCGTGTGTGGCTGGTATTGCGATTTTCTTCCCACTTTTTTTAAAAAAGTGGGAAGAAAGTAAAATTAAAAATGGCTCAGAACTTTGTTCCCAATGCACTAGCTGTTCCTTGTTCGTACAATTGGCAGTGCCTCAGCAGATGCATGCACATCTTTGAGTTGCCCTCCATTCCTCCCTATTGTCAGGCTTCGGGAAACAGATATACAATTGAATTGATATTCATCCCGGCTCCTACCGAGGCGAATACAGTGTAGCTACCCGGATCAAGGGAATGCTCCTCGATTTTATCCTTCCACATGAGGTCGAGCAGGGTCGGCACGGTTGCAACTGAACTATTTCCCAACCAGGATACCGTCATGGGCATCAGGGCTTCCGAATCGGCCTCTTCACCATATAGTCGGAGGAGATTGGAGAGAATTGCAGCATCCATTTTCCCATTGGCCTGATGGATCAGGACCTTTTGGACTTCACCTATGGATACCTTTGCTTTTTCAAGACTCATCTTGACCACTTCCGGAACATGACGCAGGGCATATTTATACAGCCTGTGGCCATGCATTTTTAAAAACAAATCGTTTCCGGGTAAATCAGGATTGAAAGACGCTCCCTGCCAGAGCATATAAGCATGTTCATGGGTATCTGAACGGGTGATGTGAGCAATCATTCCAACGGGGGTGTCAGAAGCGCGTGCTTCTACGATGGTGGCTCCTGCGCCATCGGCATAGATCATGCTGTCGCGATCGTGGGGATCACATACCCGGGACAGGGTCTCTGCTCCGATGACCAAAACCCGTTTCGCATCACCGGATTTGATAAAATAGTCCGCCTGAATCATTCCCTGTACCCAACCGGGGCAGCCAAATGGAAGATCATAAGGAATACAATAGGGATTTTCGATTCGGAGCTTATGCTTGACCCGTGAAGCAATGCTTGGGACCATGTCAGTCCGCAGGTTGTCAGACCGTATATCACCAAAGTTATGGGCGACAATGATATAGTCTAAGCTCTCACGGTCAATTCCAGAAGAAGTAAGAGCTTCTTCCGCAGCCATAAAGGCAATATCGGAACACATCAGATCATCGGTGACATATCGTCGCTCCCCTATGGTTGTAATTTCCTGAAATTTATTTACAGTTTTTTCACCAGGCGTATCGATCGGATTCCCTTTAGCATCGAAAAACTGGCGAGTGTGGAATTGTGAATTAGGGACTCTTAATTCGGGAATATAACTCCCGGTGCCCACGATTACAGAATAAATCGGTTGTACCATATAAGAAAGTTAATAGCCTTTTCGCCTGTTTGTGTTGCAATTTTTTCCCAATGGAAATTTGCCGAGATCCCCAAAGACCCCTTATATATTTTGCGAATAAGGAGCTTTAATTTGGAGAAATCGAAACAAGGTACAAAGAAGGAATTTAAATGTCTAGTACGACAAACCAGAGAGGAAGGATATCCACTTGCCCGGAAATGGATGGCTCCGGGACAACTTGAGCAGTAAAAAGACAGGAAGCCAGATGGTATGAATACCCCGGATAAAAACACCCGGGGTATCATATTTTTTGCGAATATCTAGCTTGCCTTGAAGGCTTCAACCATACTCTTTAATCCTCCAATGAGGGTATCGAATTCATGTTGCTTAAGAGAGCCAGCCTGGCTACTCACAGCATCTTTGGTAAACTGTCCGAGTTCATTCAACAAGTTCTGGCCTTTGGCCGTAGGCTTGATGAAGATCACCCGACGATCATCCTTTGAATTCTTACGCTTTACCAGTTTATTTTTCTCGAGTTTATCGATTGTACTGGTCAGCGTACTGAGCTTGATGTTGAAGAATTCCCCGACTTCTTTCATCTTCTTCATTTCTTGCTCGTTCAGGTAGTTAATGATGTCAACTTCCAGATCCACTACCTGATACCGATTCAAAATCGATTGGCGGCGGTGGTTGTAGGCATTCACTAACTCTACTAATGCGTCTTCTAGGTGGATAGCTTTTGGTTCTTGATACAATTTACTGACTGTATTCATTTGATACTTTTAAGATTGATAAGCACATTTAATAAGATGTCTAGATTTAATCCAATAACCTAATATTACTTTTTAAAAATAGTTCTAATACCCCATCTTTATTCTAAAACAATAATTCAAATTAAAAAATATATTTCCAGATAAAATAATTTACTTGGGCTGGACTACCTAATATATGTAATGTTCTCCAGAAAACTAAACCCCTCACAGCGGATAATACCGCAAATTATAGTAATTGGAAAGCAAAAAAGTCCACATTATAACCCGAATGGGCATTTTTTATGCTTCAAGGGATATAACGAATATTCGGAACGATAGGTATGGATTTTGAGGAAATATTCAACTTTATGAAAAAAATGCCTAAAAATGCACACATTTAGGTCTAAAGGAAAGCTAGCCCAAGTTGCTCAAATCGTACATTTTGAAAAAAAACAGCACCGCATTCTTCAATTTTGGATTTAAAAATATGTCCATATTGGAAAAAACCACATCTGTACCGGTCCCTCCATTACGAAATTAGAGATACAAAAATGATTACCTGTTGGATAATTCTACAGGCCTACTTAACTCTCGGAATCAGGTACAGCCACATGAAACGAAACGCCGCTCTCTTATTATAGAGAGCGGCGTTCAATACTGGTCAGTGTTCTATTACCTGACCGTTTCATTAAATTTTTCAAGACCTTCCATGAAACCCACAAACCGGCCTTCGTCCAGGCTGGTTTCCATTCGCCTGAGCATTTCCCGTTGGTACTTTGCATATTCGGCATAAACGGTCTTACCTTTTTGGGTAACATCGAGATAGACGACCCGGCGATCTTTTTTAGAATTCACTCTTTTGAGAATTCTATTTTTTTCGGCCTTGTCAATAATGCTGGTCAGCGTGCTAAGCTTTATTCGGAAGTGTTCAGAAACATCCTTCATTTTTTTGGGGCCTTCCAGTACTACATACTGAACAAGTTCCATTTCTAATGAAGAGATCTTATATCTTGACAGAATATATTCATGATTCTTCCGGTAAATTTCATTGAGAACGATAAAAATTCGTTCCATGCTTTCCGGTGTGGATTGCTGTAGCTGATTCATTTTCTTCGTGCGATTACAAAACAAGAGTAATAAAAGCAAAGGGGCGAACCTGTTTTTAACAGGTTTTACTGCGATACGACAAACTCAGACATCTTCTCAAGTCCCTCCACGAAAGCAGAAAACTTTTCCTGCTTCATAGATTGCTGCATCAGTTGAGAGATCACCTGAATGTAATTACTGTAGTCTTTATAGAGTTTGTTGCCTTTCTGTGTCACCTCCAGGTATACCACCCGGCGGTCTTCTTTAGAATTGACCCGTTTGACCAGTCGTTGACGTTCAATTTTGTCAATGATACTGGTTAGGGTGCTGAGCTTTACGTTGAAGTGCTCTCCAACCTCCTTCATCTTTTTCTTTCCATCCAAAACAATCAGTTGGATAATCTCCATTTCCAAGGCCGAGATTTTGTACTTGGTCTTGATGTAGTCCTGATGCTTTCGATAGACTTCATTTAATTCATAGAGGCTTTTTTCGAGCCGTTCAACTGCTGCGTTCTGATCTGTTGATTTTGCGCTTTTCATACGATCGGTGAACTGTTAGTTGGTTTGGGATTTATAAATTTCCTGTAATTAATGAAAATAAAATATTATGAATACAGAAGCTTATGTTAGGTTTAACGTGCAATATAGTCGCTTTTATATACGAAAACGGAAAAAAAATTAACAAATATTTGGAAGTCTGATCTTCCCCAGGTCGAAATATCAGCAAGCGGAATATGCTAATTATTCGAATAAAACGGGGATTTTAAGTGATTCCGCCCCTTCTTAAGTCTATTATAAAGGGCTTGAAAGGTCTCTTTTACAGAAATCTTGTCAACGATAGATAAAAGGAGAAATTGTCGAAAAACAGACAAAAAACATCACTCATCTATATTTTCTTCCATTTACGGAAAATACGCAAACTTTGTCTTTTTTACC
>CAYGTH010000652.1:2205-4062 GCA_964352745.1 uncultured Bacteroidia bacterium | reverse complement strand
TTGTAGGTTCGGTCTTTTGTTTATTTTATACATGGATTGAAACTTTTTATGTGTCTTGTTGCTGTTTGGGTGGTTCCAGCTTCGGCCGTTACTTCCATTACAACAAGGATTGAAATCGGTAGCCTTCGGGCTTCATAACCACTGTTCTTAATTGGATCAGGTTGGAACTGAAATACGCTGCTTTACTGCTGGCATCGGATTCATTTTCGGCCCTGTTGGCTTACCTCTTTTATTGTCGAGGTATTGGCGGATTTTAGCCCGGATGTCTCCTGTGTGATTCGCCCCAATATTCTTTACCTTAAGAATCAGGACCTACTCATATTCGCAAGCCAGAGCGAACCTAATGGTTTGTTAAGCCTAATTTCCTCCCTCCAGGAAGTACTGGCATTATTTGAGGTGCGCCCGATTCCCTATACGTCGCCAGGGGATGTGGAGGTTTTGGATGAACAATACCTGAAAGTCGATCAACAAATATATTGTGGAGGAAGAGAAGTGCAGGGCGTTGATTTGGCTAGTTTCGAAATTCTCGCAGGCAGTTATGCCAAGGATCAACATCAGGTGTATTATTGGGGCGAGGTCGTAGCAGGTGCGGATTCAGAGACGTTTGGTTATGAGGAAAAGTACCACCGTTATCGGGACAAAGAGCATATTTTTTCGGGAAGGGAAAATTGCGAAAGACTGATCGGGAAGATGAGCGTATATACGTTTCGAATCGACCAATACGCTGAGTTCAAAGTTGCAACAGGCAACAGGGTTATTCGATTCTGATTTTCTGCGCGATTGTTCCCACCTGTACGATATACAATCCTTTTGCTAAATAGGAGAGATCCCACTGCAACTGGTGGTGAAACATTTCTTCCCGAAGTAATTTCCCCTGCAATGAGTAGAGGCGAATGGTTTGAGGAAGCGAATGTTCATATTCGATTGACATCATACCTGAAGTCGGATTTGGGAAAATAAGCAAAGTGGGTCCGGGAACGGATGTTGCGCTCAGGATACTGGGATCAATCCCCATAAACAATTCAAGTCCGCCCGCATAATTACCGCTGATCAGATCGGTAAATCCATCGGCATTGAGGTCCGCTACCACTGGTACAGCCCGAATGCCATGATCTTGTCCACCAAATGCGCTGTCTTCCAATACAAAAGGTAAGCTGAGGCTGCCATCAAGGCCGCTATACCGCCGGATTTTTCCACTTTCTCCGCCTACGATGAGGTGTCTTTCTCCGTTCCAATCCAGCAGGGCAGGGGCGCTGTACCCTGCATTAAACTGAGCAGTACTCATATTAACCTCCCCAAAGTAGGTTGAAATCAACTCCATGTCTGCTACCATGAGGGTACCCGTATTCCGGTAATAATTGAGCTTGCCATCTTTCTCGCCAATGATCAGGTCCAGACGGGCATCCCCATCTACATCGAGAATCAAGGGTGCAGCGTATTGGCCTACATCGATGTTCTGCCAATTGGGGACTGTGCCTCCATATATCGGCAAATGGCCGGGCAGGGCGATATTTTCCACGAAGGTGAGTTTGCCATCTTCTCCGCCCAGCAGAAGATCCTGATCCCCATCTCCATCCAAATCTCCAAATGCAGGATGCTGATAAGCCGGTAGATTGCGCTGGGTAGCTAAGCCCAGCCAATTGGCAGATTCGAGGGTAAAAGCGGGCGCTTGGGCAGTACCTGTATTGCGGTATCGCCTGAGTTCTGTGCGGTAGGTTCCGTTATCATAGTAGCCGTAATTGGCGATGAACAAATCCAACAAGCCATCCCGGTCAAAATCGTTCAACACGGGAATGGCTCCTTCCCCGACATCGACCATCTGATCTTGAATCGCGGAATTGCTTTGCAAGGAAAAAA
>CAYGTH010000652.1:0-2195 GCA_964352745.1 uncultured Bacteroidia bacterium | reverse complement strand
CTGAATCGGTTGTTCCGATGTTTTGGTACCACCAGGTATTGGCATAATTCTCTGAAACATTAACGGCATTTGGACTCACGATGAGGTCCTTCAAGCCATCCTGATCGAGGTCGATAGAAAAACCAGCGGGGAAAACAGAGAGGTTGACCCCTGCGATCCCTGGAAATGCGGGGTCTTGTGCCGTCATTTCTGCATGGATAAGCGTGCCTCCATTTTGTAGCATGACGAGGTTATTGGCGTTCAGGTCTCCAATGAGGAGTTCTTTGTCGAGATCGCCGTCCAGGTCGAGGGCCAGTAGGGTAGAGCCTGCATGTCGGGAATTTGCCGGAAGTGCAGGCCCCGTGCCCGTACCTCCTTTACAGCCCACTTGTAGCAGGATGCTATTGGATAAACCATTTTCCATAAATCCTCCCCAGCAGAGGTCGGTCAATTCAAATAGGAGGCTGTCTGCGTGTCCGAATTGGTCGATTGACTGGTTTTGATAATACTCTACCTGACTGCCGGCTGCATCAAATTGCAGGAGATCAAGATCGCCATCTTCATCTATATCGCTGAGGGCAGGCAGGTCGCGCGCGCTGGTCAGGAGCGTATTGGAATTTCCGTTTTGTACCCGCTGAATTAAGGGTTCTATCAACTCAAACGAAAGACCCGTAGCAGTAGTGGAAGTATTGCGATAGACGGCAATGCCCGGTTGGCTTTGGGCGAACAGGTCTTGTTTTCCATCTCCGTCATAATCGACCATCAATACCCAATTGTGGAGTTCCGGGAACCGTTTTTGGTAATCAGGAGAATAGATGTATTCAAGGCTGCCGGCTGGTCCCGTCCGCAGAAAAGGTAATAAGCGGTCACCGGACCGGTCAAAAACGACCAAATCCTGCTGGCCGTCGAGGTCAAGGTCGATTTCATTAAACTGGCAGAAATTCATCCCTCCGGCCCAGGCATTGGGCAGGGTAATTCCATTTTCGATGACGGGTATGTCCGTACTGACCGAAAATGCAAACTGGGCTCGCCCCATAGTCGCGTTCATGAGGAGGAATAAGCAGATTCCAACAGTTTGTATTGAATGCATAGAGAGGAGTCAGGAGACAGGGGGAAGGGGGCAGAGAGAAGAAAGAGAGGTCAGAAGTTAGAAGCCAGGGGACGGAAGAGATTCACCTCAAACGCTCAAACAAAACATCGCAATTAGCGAAACGAAAGCGGGGGGAAAAGACCAGATTCAAGTTCAAGTTCAAACTCAATTTTATTCCCTCTTTCTTCTCCCCAGCTGGCCCCTCTTCCCTGACTCCTGACCCCTTCTTCAAACTCATCACTCCAAACTCACCACTTTTTTGGAAGTAACTGCGCCATTGATTTCCAGTCGCACGATATAAATCCCCGCTGGCAAACCCGTAACTGCGGGCTCAAAGCGATAGACATGCCTTCCGGGAGTTTGAAGTCCGGAAGCCAGGGTTTGCACTTTCTTACCTAATAGATTAAACACCTCAACCTGCACCTCGGCACTTTCTTCCAGAGTGTAGTTCACCTCTGAAATGCCCCGAAACGGATTCGGACTGACAGAAAATGCTACGCGGTTGCTCAAGTCCGGATCGAGGGCCGTAACGGCGAGGGGATTATCCGTGTATTGAATGAAGAAGAGCATCATCTCATCCGTCGTCCTATCTCCCCAAAACAAGGTTTGGGCTCCGTTATTGACATATTTGGCTTCATGGATGAGGCCCCCATTTAACTGACCTACCGGAACGGGCTTCAAGGGGTCAAAGTATCGTACAGGCGGATGTTCCCAGTCATAAAACCCTTGATTGAAGGAATAGTCAAAATTGTAAAAGCCCTCAAATAACTGTTCTCCTTTTGAGCCATCAACATTCCGGGTGTAGATATCATAATCCGTACCGCGAGAGTGCGTATGAGAAGACAGGAGCCAAATGTGCCAGGTATCGCTGATAAAAGGCAGGGCAAGGGCATCTGTAAAGGTAATTTCCTGTCCAGTGTTGGGAATTACAAGGCTTTGACCTACATCGCCAGTGCCAAGGAGATAAGGAATAATGTCAATAGGGATCAACTCCGAAATCATCTCCTGGTCTGCTACCCCGCTGGGCTGGGTATATACATTTACAAAAACCTCAGCTCACATGATCGAATCCGGATCAAAATAGAGGAGGTGATAATTCAGATCGAGAACTGTACATACATCCCTA
>CAYGTH010000651.1:0-4064 GCA_964352745.1 uncultured Bacteroidia bacterium | reverse complement strand
CCGCTTTTGACCAAATCTGATGGATCAATTCCCTCAGGCACATCGGGATTAGGAGAAAGGGGAATGCTGTCGGGATGATATAAATCCCAGTATTTTGCCGGAGCTGTAAAGGGCAGATGTGGCTTGAAAAAACCAACTGCCATCAAAAAAGTCGTGTCTTTGAGTTCCCGGAGTTTCTCGATTGCCTGCTGTGCGATCAGTCCATCTGGCAATGCCGTGTCAGCTACTTCCGCTCGTTCAAAAGGAGGATAGTGTCCTTTGTTCATATTACGGTTACTGCCATCCGAATAGCCAAAAAAGGCATTCCAGCTCGTTTTCCATTTGGCTATCGGCCCCCAGCTTTCATTCCAGCTCAAGGGCATTTCCGGATTTCCTGCTCCTTCGCCAGCATAACTGTACAGTTTACCGTCTGGTGTATGGCTGATCTTCCCCAGGCCGACGGTGTGATACCCGTTTTGCCGAAACAAATGAGCGAATGACTCTGGCTGTGACTCGCTATGCGCCGGGAGCAGCGTTTCAAAGGCATCATTTCGGATATGCGCAGGAGAGGCGGGACGTACCCCTGTCAACAAAGCAAATCGGGAAGCGCCGCATGTCGGGGCCTGAACATAGTGGCGGGTAAACAACCGACCTTCGCCCGCAAGTCCATCGAGGTTGGGCGTGTGCATATAGGTTTCGCCATAAGCGCCTAGTTGAGGGCGGAGATCATCTATGGCAATGAAGAGAATATTGGGAGAAGGGCTGGGCTGCTCAGGGGTTTTTCCACAAGCCAAACAGAGCCCAAGGCTTCCTATCAAAAAAATCAAACGAAAGGTATGCATGCGAGTCGATTGTGTTTGAGGTAAGATAGAAAATCTTTGCGGTGTTTAGGTATGCAATGGTTTTCAAGGGGCGGTGCTTGATTTTAAGGCAAATGCACCTTAAAATCCCCTTCTACTCACTGCTAATCTCCAAATATGAATCCTTCTCCTTTTTCGCTAACAGATAAAACTATCCTTATCACTGGCGGCGGCACGGGCATCGGCCTGGGCATTGCGCGTGCTATGTGTGAGGCAGGAGGACAGGTGATCATTACGGGAAGGCGAGAGGCGGTCTTACAGGAGGCCGTAGCTACTCTCGGTGAATCGGTACATTACCAGGTGCACGATCTGAATGAGCAGGATTCGATTCCCGGACTTGTGGAGGGACTCGAAGCGAAGTACGGAGCTATCGATGTATTGGTGAACAATGCCGGCATTCACCTGAAAAAATGGGCACAGGATACGACAGATGAAGAGTTTCTGCGGGTGATTCAAACTAATTTGCTCAGTGCTTTTTCCCTCACGCGGGAATGCGCGCGGGGTATGCTTAAGCGGAAACAAGGCTCCATCATTTTTATCAGTTCGATGGCAGCACTTTTTGGGATCGATCGGGTAGTGGCGTATAGCACTGCCAAAACCGCCCTGACGGGACTGATGCATGCACTCGTTACCGAGTATGCACCGCATAATGTCCGGGTAAATGCCATTGCACCGGGCTGGATCGAGTCAGAAATGTTCTTGAATGCGGTAAATTCGGACCCCGCCAGAAAGGAAAAAATCGTGAACCGAATTGCGATGCCGGGATTTGGAAAGCCTGAGGACATCGGCCATGCTGCTGTATTTCTTTCTTCGGAGGCCGCTCGATATATTACGGGGGTGCTGCTTCCGGTAGATGGAGGCGGAGCCATCAATTTTTAATACTCACCTTTGCGATTATTGAATTAAGCCCATCTGAAGGTTTGTTCCTGTTTTTCTATGCTAACCTGAATTCCTATGCGCTACTACCGACGCTTGTTATCCTTTTTTCTGATGGGGCTGGTTCTAATCGGAACTGCCTGTAATTCCCCATTTTCAGCATCTTCGGATTCCCCCCCTAACATTGTCATCCTCCTCGCAGATGATATGGGCTATGGAGACATTCAGCATTACAATCCAACTTCGACCATTCCCACTCCCCATTTGAATCGCCTGAGTGAAGAAGGAATGGTATTTCAGGATGCGCATACGCCTTCTTCTGTGTGTACGCCCACCCGCTACGGCCTCATGACGGGGCGGTATGCATGGCGCAGCAGATTGAAGTCAGGAGTGCTTTCAGGCTATTCCCCCACCCTCATCGAAGCAGATCGACAGACCCTCGGTCACCTGCTGACACAAGCAGGATATGAAACGGGGGTAGTAGGAAAATGGCACCTCGGCCTCGGTTGGCCCTGGGTGGGAGATACCCTCCCCACTGGCGTAGATAGGTTGATGTTTCTGCCGGAAGAAACTGCCATTGATTTCTCCCAACCGCTAACGATCGGTGCCCATGAAAATGGATTTGCCTATTCCTTCCTGGTACCAGGATCATTGGATATGGGACCTTATGTCTTTGTGGAGAATAATCAGGCGATTGCACAACCGGTAGCTGACAGCCTTTTTCCCGGCGGCCGTTTCCCGGCTTACATTCGCCCCGGACAGGTAGCTGCAAGTTTCAAATTTGATCAGGTGCTCCAGCATTTGGGAGACAAAGCAACTGAATTCATCGCCCAACAAGCGCAAACGGAAAAGCCTTTTTTCCTCTATATGCCCCTTACAGGTCCTCATAAGCCTGCTTTGGCGAACCCCGCTTTTGCAGGGAAATCAGGGCTGGGGCCCTATGCTGATTTGGTCATGGAAGTCGATCATACGGTCGGGCGGGTGATGCAAGCCCTTGAGGATGCAGGCCTGGCCGAAAACACATTATTCATCTATACCAGCGATAATGGTTCCTATATGTATCGGCGAGAGGCGGGCGAAACAGATCATGTAAATGATTCAACTAAGCAAGTCTATCTGGCAGCACATCATACTGCCAATGGCATCTTGCGGGGAACCAAAGCCGATATTTGGGAAGCGGGGCATCGGGTACCTTTCATCCTCCGATATCCCGGACAGGTGCAAGCGGGAACAACGACCTCTCAGCCCATTTGTCTGACAGATGTGCTGGCAACTGTCTGCGAAATAGCAGGGCAAGCCCACGATCCCAAGCAGGCAGAAGACAGTTATAGTTTCCTGCCTCTGCTCCGAGGTGAGTCTGTTTCGCGACCACCGATTGTGCATCATTCAGTTCGAGGCATGTTTTCGCTCCGAAAAGGGGATTATAAACTCATATTTGGCAATGGGTCCGGCGGAAGAGAAAAACCAACGGGCAAGAAATTCGAGCAGCCCTACGCATTATTCAATCTCAAAACCGATCCTCAGGAAGCTACTGATCTGGGGGCTGACCCTGAGTTTGTTACCCTCATGGAAGAAATGACCGCTGATCTGATTCAAATTCTGAAACAGCATAAAGGACATGGGGTGGAGCTGGAACAGTTATAAAAAGTAAGTAGATGGATAGATTTTAGTATTGAGTAATCAGACGAGAAACTGCTGATTATCAAATTGATAAGGTCTAAAATCTTTATACTAAAATCTATCTACTTACTATAAGCGCCAGATCAGGGACTGAGATCGAAGTAACTCTTTATTTCTTGATTTCAATGGGTACCCAGTTGCTGTCTGGATCATTCCCTGCTACATCCAGGCCTACATAGACGCTCCATTCATGCGAGGCATTGGGGCCGCGATAGGTGCCATTGATATGGGCAGGTACCTGAAACTCGGCAGGCCATTCGTAGGATTGGTTGGCGGAGAGTTGTTGAGGGCCACTGAGTTGAATCTCCGTTTTATAGGTTTGGCTGGAGGCGCTTACGTCTTCCCGCTTGGTATCGACACGATCTCCTATTTTTTTGGCTTTTTCGACATTGCGAACCGTTACTTTCTCGGTAGCGCGTATTTGGAGATATACCTTTTTAACGTCGAGGTCTTTGTCATCGACTGTACAGGTAATGAGGAGTTGAACAGGCTGATTGCCATCACTGACCTGATTGACAGGACGAATAGTGACGGTTGCGCCTCCATTGGTGAAAAAACTACCAACTTGCTTTAGCTTATCAAAAATGCCCATGATCGTTTTCAATTAAGGGGTTTACAGTACGCAGATAGGTTCCTTACCCGCTGAAAAACGTAACATGGGGCTGTGAA
>CAYGTH010000650.1:908-4070 GCA_964352745.1 uncultured Bacteroidia bacterium | reverse complement strand
GCGTAGGCAAAAGCGTTGGACGGTGGGGGACAGCAAGCGCAGCGCGCAGGGGGAAGCAGAAAACTACTACTTTGGAATCTCGTTTGGACGACCAACTATTCTGCGCTCAAAAGCAAAGAAAACCCATCATTTATAGCTCCGAAATATCGTGAATATACGATATTTCGGAGTATTTTTTTGAGCCGCGGAATTTAGTCGAGTAGAAAACGGGATTTTAAATACCTGACAGTCAGATGCTTGGGGGTGAATTTTGATTCTCTGGTTTATTGGCATTCTGTTTGGTTTATGAATGGTGTATAAATTGAATAAGCGGTTATGCGATGAGGATTTTTAACAAATCTGAAACCGTATGATCCTAAAAATTGGATTTTAATCTTATACAACAACTTAATGAGCCCAATCTCTATAAACCACCTTGCTCTGGTGATTGCTGATGAAACTCCCCGTCTGTTAAATGTAATTTTTGGTATGCTGAAGGATGATGGGTTTTCTTTTCTTCAGATGAGTGAAGAGCAATTAGGTGCCTACGTTGAAAGCCATCAATTGTCCGGAGGAGATATGGCAGTCCTGGATGGCCTGGGTATGCTTCGACATGTCAGGCAATATTGGGACCGGGAAACCCTGGTTGCGGTAGTGATGGCCCGAGAAATGGGAAACGGAAAGACTATGTTAAGGGATGCGTTACGGCCTAATCGAATTGAATTGTCAGGCTGACGATCTTAGAATCAATTCCAGTCAAAAACGATTCGCATTAGTCATTCATCTATATTGGGTTTATTTTGAGTAAGTAGATGTCAGTGGTACTTTGTCCATATTGTACACTTTACACTGTCTAAACAATTGGGTACACTTCAGTCTTATCTGTGTACCGGTTTAGTTTTCTGGGAATCACATTTTTATGAAAAAGGATACTAGCAAACAAAATCAAAAGAAGGGCAAAGGGGCATCTGAAAATGAGGAGATCGCTTTCGAGCTTGCCTCTTCAATCCTCAATAATACGTCAGAGGCAATAATTATTACGAATCAAGCAGGTGAAATTACTTTATGGAATAATGGCGCTGTCGGGCTTTATGGCTATACAAGTGAGGAAGTTCTGGGTAAGAACATCTCCAGTATTTGCAGGAAAGAGGATGTGCCAGAACTGGTTTCGAGAATAGAAAGGGTAAGGCAGGGTGAAAGTTTCTCTAATGTTGAGATAAGCGTTCTTGATAAGTATAAAAACGAATTAACTGTCATACTTTCTGTAAATGGTATAAAGGATAAAAAGGGTGAAGTCTATCAACTGGTTAGTTTTGCAAAAGATATTACCCCCCTTAAAAAAGCGCAATTAGATTCGTTTGAGAACGAACAACGGGATAGAATTTTGTCCGAAAGCGTAGAGATTGGAATCTCCGTTTTTTCAAAAGACGGCATTGCGTTGCGTTATAACGAGGTTGTGCTTAGATGGATAAATAAGCTTGAGTCAGAAGTTGTAGGGAAGTCTCTCAAGGAAATAATCCCTGATGATGCACAGCGAGTTCAGGATAGAATTGACTTGTGCATAAAAAATAATGAAACACAGCACCATGAAGGTAGCATGAAAGCAGGAAATAAAACATTATGGTTTTTAAATGTGTACTCCCCCTTCAGAAATGAAAAAAATGAGATTGTTGAGGTGCAAATAATATCGATAGATATTACAGAACAAAAAATAGCAGCGGAAAAAATTAAAAAATCAGAATTTGACTTAAATGAAGCGCAGAAAATTTCCAAAGTAGGTTCATGGAGTTGGGATATATTAGGTAATAGAGTTGCATGGAGCCAGGAAATGTTTGCTATGTTGAACCTGGACCCTTTAACAGATATGCCCTCGTATGAATTGGCCTTGGAGCAGGCTCATCCGGATGACAGGCCATATTATGAAAAAAGTTTAGCAGAAAGCCTCGAGAAAAATATAAACTATGATATTGAAAATAGATTGTTACTCAATGATGAAACAATAAAAGATGTCCATTCAAGAGGACAAGTAGTAATTGATACTCATGGGAAACCTACTAATATGTATGGCACAATTCAAGACATTAGCCAACAAACACATTTTCAGGCCAATCTATTAAAAGCGGTTCAGCAGGCAGTCATTGTTACCCAGATGGATGGGAAGATCACCTTTTGGAATCCCTTTGCTGAAAAAATGTATGGCTGGCCTGCCGAGGAAGTGATCGGCCGCAATATCATGGACATTACTGTTCCCCAGATATCGCAACTGCAGGGAGCGGAGATCATGCAAGAATTAAGGGCTGGGGAAAGTTGGTCGGGTGAATTTCAGGTACAGCATCGGGATGGCACAGTCTTTCCGATATTTGCATCGAATACACTTGTTTGGGATGAGCAGGGTAAATTGACAGTGATTATTGGCGTCTCAAGCAATATCACAGCGCGTAAACAAGCGGAAAGTAAGTTGGAACAAAGCGCTCAGTTACTCAAAGCCTCTCAGCGGATTTCCAAAGTGGGGGGATGGGAACTGGACATTGCCAGCAACGAGCTTTTCTGGACCGCGGAGACGTATCGCATCCATGAGACATCTCCTGAGGAGTTTAATCCCACAGTAGATGCAGGGGTCTCCTATTTTCTGCCCGAATCTCGCCGCATCATCTCCGAAGCGCTGGAGGCGGCAATCGAGCGCGGGCAAGGCTATGATTTGGAACTCGAAACCTATACAACCAAAGGGCGACTCATTTATGTGCGGACTACCTGCGAAGTGCTCGTACATGAAGGGAAACCGGCTAAGCTCACAGGTATTTTTCAAGACATTACTAAAAGGAAGCAAGAGGAAAATGACCTGGCTAGCTCCAGGGAAAAATTACAAGAAAGTGAAAAGCAACTTGTCAGGGCTCAAAAAAGAGCTAAAATAGGGAGCTGGTTATGGGATCTTAAAAAAGATGAAATCACATGGTCAGATGAGATGTACACGATTTATGGCTTACCTGAAAGTACGACCCTGACTTATGATGGTATGAGAGACGGGGTCCATCCTGATGATTTGGATTATTATCTGAAAGAAACTGCAATTTGGCTGGAAAAAGGAATCGTTTCACCAGTGGTATATCGGATCATCAAACCCAATCAGGAAATCATCCATGTACTTTTGCTGGTTGAGTTTGGGCGAAATGAAAACGGTGATAT
>CAYGTH010000650.1:0-898 GCA_964352745.1 uncultured Bacteroidia bacterium | reverse complement strand
ACAATTGTCAGGGACACTTCAGGATATCTCAGAAACTAAAAAAGCGGAACAGGAATTAACAACAGCGCTAAGTGGAATCACCGAATTAAAACTTCAGGCCGATGCCGAGAATGTTTATTTACAAGAAGAAATAAAAGGGGAAGGTCACTATCATGAAATTATTGGGTCCAGTAAGCCTCTGGCCAGGGTGTTAAAAAAGATTAGCCAGGTTGCTAAAACGGATGCTACGGTTCTTATTCTGGGAGAAACGGGTACTGGAAAGGAATTGGTAGCCCGGGCCATTCATAAGGCGAGTAACAGGCGGGACAAACACCTGGTAAAGGTGAATTGCTCTGCCCTCCCTGCTGAGTTGATTGAAAGTGAATTATTCGGTCATGAAAAAGGATCCTTCACAGGCGCTATTAACCGAAAAGCAGGTCGATTTGAACTCGCCCATAAGGGTACGATTTTCCTGGATGAAATAGGCGATTTGCCACTTGCCTCACAAGCACGACTCCTAAGGGTCTTGCAAGAGGGTGAGTTTGAGCGGGTTGGGGGAGTGGCTACCATTAAAGTCGATGTCAGGATTATGGCGGCTACCAATAGGAATCTTGAACAGCGGGTATTAGACGGCGAATTCAGGAAGGATTTGTATTATCGCTTAAATGGATTTCCAATTGAATCCCCTGCCCTGAGAGAAAGAATGGAAGATATTCCCGGTCTGGTTCACCATTTTGTAAATAAATACAATCAAAAGCTTGGCAATAAAATCAAATCAGTACATCAGAATGTTTTTGATAGGTTTGCGGCGTATAACTGGCCGGGGAATATCAGGGAATTAGAACATATGATAGAGCGAGCTATGATCTTAAATCAGGGGAACCGATTGACATTAGGCGCATGGTTTATTCTTAATAAT
>CAYGTH010000649.1:0-4081 GCA_964352745.1 uncultured Bacteroidia bacterium | reverse complement strand
CCCAGATTCGTTGAAATATAATAGAGATAATATTTGCCTTCAAAGTACTTGATCTTGGGATTATGTGCAGTAATTGCATCCCAATGCCCTTTCCCCCGTCCTTGTAGTACTGTTTCCTGATATTCCCAGGGGCCAGCCGGGCTGTTCGAGACAGCATGCGCCACCTCCGAATGTGTCAACCAACCAAAAAAACTGTATTCCTTCTTCCAGCGGGAATAGAACAGGTGATATATCCCTGTTTCATCCTTGATAATTGAAGCTCCCCAATTGAAATAGCCTTCGGTTTTGAAGATATTATCAGCTGAAATCGGTTGAATCCGATCTTTAAAAAAGAGGATGTCCGGGTGAGAAGTTTGGGCTTGAATACTGATCCCCGCATATAGACATAGCAGAAAGTTTATCACGTATTTCATAGTTCATTTTTAGAATCGATCCCATCAGGTAATTCGTAAAAAATACGTGTTTTATATCCCAAAAGGAAGCAAATTCCCTCCTTTACAAACCTAATAAGCTTGGGACAACCATACAGGTTATTTTCTCTTTATTCGCATGTTTCGTTTTGATTTTCTACTTCATTAAAAGTATAATAGATTAGATTATTCTTTCAATAAAACGACTTACAGGCAGGCTCTGTTTTCTTGCTTCCAATACCGGTAGTGGGAATAGGAATATTTGACAAATCCTTATGGTTCAGCTGTTTCAGACTGCTGGTAAAAGCCATTCATGACAATGCTATGAGGTAGGGTCAGAATAGAAATGAGTATCAACACCAACAACACATTAGATATTTCGATCCATTCGATGTGGGAAATGTACAGCAAAAGTGTCGTCCCTGCTATACTCAGTAAGGTAAAGGGGGAAAGTAGTTTGACAAATTCCCAGAGGGAGAAATTCTGCCTGCGAACCAGCAGGTATGTAAATTCGTCCTTCAATACCTTCAGCGAGTGAAGGATCACAAAATATAAGGTAAACCCCACTATCAAAGGCAATACAAAAAAGCAAAAGTGAATCAGCGCCAATGTATATATTTCAGTAAAAAAACGCTCTGTATTAACTGTTTTCCGGTAAAGGCCAACTCCCAATATCACGAGGGTACACAAGGTGGACAGCGGAAGTAACAAGCGATAGACCGCCATGTCAAATCCTCTGAGCAGGGGAGATATATCATCGGATAACATAGCCAGTTCCTGAATCTCCGGCAAGTTATAATATACCAGTCCAGAGAGAATCGAGCAGCCCCAGGCCAGGTTTAGCACCAGTCGTAAGGGTTTTGCCATCGCCGACAAGCCTGAAAACTGTGATTCGCCGAAGTGGAAAGCTGAGAGTACCAGGAAAAACAGCATGCTCCACAGAGGCACGATCTGCCAGAATACTCCATAAACCCCCATCAATCCAAGATAAAAAACATAGAAGTATACAGGCTTGGTTTTGCGCGCTTCCAGAAACAATACATGATCAATCGCGCCATGCGGGATGCCTACCAATGCAATGCAAAAAAGAGCAGCATAAACCTGGAAGGAAAGTTCGACCGATTCAAAACCCGCAAACAAGGAAATGCTGATCAGGGTGGCACTTAGAAACAAGAAACTTGCCTTATTCATAACTTTGGGATAGGGAAAGGGGAGAGACATAACTAACAGATGCCTCTCCCCTATGACTTAAATTTACCTGGCTTATGCAGTTGCTGTTCTGACTGAATCTGACTCTGTTGAGGTTATGGCGATATTGTACACCACTAAGCCAAATCCAATTTTATTGATAGCGTCGGCAATGTTGTAAAACAAGTCTACATTCGCAGAACTCCACCCAAAGGCGATGTTTAACCATCCACCGGGCATACACATGTAACCAATCGGATAAATGGCCCAACCTACCAATACAAACCATGCCAGCGCACGTACTCCCCGTTCTACAGCGGGGTTGTTGCTGTTTTTAGCAAGTTGAGCTACTTCACCAAACCAAGCCGTGTACAAAATATACAGATAGCCCAAGGTAGAAATCACTCCCCAGGTTACGGAGTGGGAAGTACTACCACCCACTGGATTAAAAGCCTCCCCGATGTAGCCTGTAACCAACATCCAAACCGAAGCAAAGATCAGTTTCCAGAGCAAGCCTAACTTGGCACCTGCTGCTTTTGTTAACAGATAAAACTCCACACACATAAGCGGGACTGTTAAGGTCCAGTCAATGTACCGTAAGGCAGTTGGATTTTCTCCAGTAGCCATATAATAGTCCCGCATGTAAAAATAATGTACTGCTGCGATACCCGTAATCAAGCCTGAGATCAACAAGGAAAGTTTCCACTTTCCATCTACCCGACCTCGTTCAAAAAAGAAGAATACTGACGCAGCCATCATCGCCATGTATCCGGTGAAAAAAGTGAAGGCGATTGGATCGTCTTTTGGGATGGTAATAGAATCCAGTAAGAGCATAATAGTTGAGTTAAATTAGTAAAGGGTTATTCCTCCAAAACTGGAAAAAGTGTTTTTTTGTTTAACAACCAATAGGCATTGGCTAAACAAAACACCTATCAAACCCTATCTAAACCCAAGCATGCTCACACTCATAAAATCAGTATATAAATGCCCATTAAAGCTCAAAAAAGCCGTTTTTCATTCAATAACTATGCGACAAAATCGTAGCATTTTATCCTAAAAAAGGAGGTTAAAAAAAAATCAATTCTTTCAGTTGTTACTGAAAGAATTAATCATTTTATCATAAAGCAGTTGTCTTTCCGCCTCTGATTTTGCCTCCTAAAAAGGTGTATTCTCATCGTTTTTTCAACTCACTAACAGTCCGTTCCTACCTCCTTTTGAGGCAGGGAAAAGAAGTGCTTAATTGCCTACGAAATGGCTGATTGGCGGCGTGCCAATATGGCTGATATTTTTGAAATTTCTCCTTCATCAAGCACGACCTCACTGGCTTTTGCCGTCTCCACGATCTGCCCGGTCTTGCGGGCCCCTACAATAGCAGCAGTCAATTCCGGGCGGCGTAATACCCAGGCAAGGGAAAGCTGAGCGAGAGAAACTCCTTTGGCTTCTGCAATCGGGCGCATGGCCTCAACGGCTTCCAGGTTAGCACTGATTTGGGGCTCGGTAAATAAAGGATGTCGACTCCGCCAGTCTGTAGGATCGAGTTGTGCGACACGCTCTTTTGTGAATTTCCCAGTCAGGAGTCCCGCTTGCATAGGGCTGTAAGCAATGACTCCGATATTATTTTCTCCGCAAAAATCCAGTACTTCGGCCTCCACCTCACGCCGAAACATATTATAAGGAGGTTGCAGGGAAGTTACCGGATGAATGGATTGCGCAAGTTGTAGCTGTTCTAAATTAAAATTAGAAACACCCACATACCGCACTTTCCCTTCTTCCACCAATTGTGCCATCGTAGTCCAGCCTTCTTCTATGTCTTCTATGGGTTCCGGCCAGTGAATTTGGTACAGGTCAATCACATCCACTTTGAGTCTGCGCAAACTCGCTTCCACTTCCCGACGGATACTATCAGCTTTGAGCGATTTCCCAATCTCCCGGCTGTCCCCTTCCCATACTCTGCCGCATTTTGTCGCGATGATGATAGGTTCGGAGCGCTCTGACACGGCTTGCGCAACGATTTCTTCAGATTTTCCGTGGCCATAAATCGCAGCTGTATCGATCCAGTTGATTCCGGCATCCAATGCTTCGTGAATGGCAATGATCGATTGACGGTCGTCCTGTGGACCCCAGCCAAATTTCCAATCGCCGCCGCCCATGGCCCAGGTTCCGAGTCCGATAGTTGTGAGTTCTAAATCGCTATATCCAAGTTTTCGCGTTTGCATATTCAGGAGTTTTGAGTTGAGAATACGATGATAGGCATATTAGTCCCATTGTCAAAAAAAAGCGAAGGAGTCATCAGGGAATCGTTTGCATATCAGCTCTACTCTCTGTCAAATAGATTCTCACAGGATGATTTCATGAACTCATCCCTTCCTTTCCAAAACGTCCGATGTTGTCTGCAGACCCCGATCCGCTGCCTATACTCCTTTTTAAAGTCTTTGTCCCTTTTTTAATAAAGGGACCCAAAAATCGCAGAAGCCAATTCCTTC
>CAYGTH010000648.1:2569-4096 GCA_964352745.1 uncultured Bacteroidia bacterium | reverse complement strand
CGGTCCGGCTAGCCAGATGGCTTCGCTTTGGCGAATAATGATTGGCGGACCGGAATCCGCCAATAGCCCATGTAGGGCTAAGCAGTTACGGTTTTTCTATAAAAAGGAAACAGGGTTTGACCCCATAAGCGGCCAAACCCTGTCTGTATAAATTCAATGTAGTTGGAAATCAATAGAGAATCCCAACTCTCAACTTTTAATGCTTAACTCTTAACCCCCAACTGGCACTGTTGCCTTATACAGCGTCGCACCCGTTTCAGATTCGATTCGGTAAGCCACATCAGCAGGTGCGCAAAATACCTCTCCGGTACTCAATGTCAATTCGGTATGGGCCGAAATAACCTGTGCACTCCCTGCCATCACGATCACAATATCCGGCGCATGACCTTCCGCACTTTCGTAGGTCGCATCTGGACCTACATTCAAAGCGCTTAAGGCAAAATCGGGTGCAGGACTGGGATAGGCACGCTCTGTGGGCGAAACCTGATCCCCTGTGAGGATATGCGGGGTAATGGACTCGAAGATCAATTTGTCAAGTAATTCTGGTACATCCATGTGCTTGGGCGTCAATCCGCCGCGCAGCACATTGTCAGAATTAGCCATCAACTCCATATTCACCCCTTCGAGGTAAGCATGGGGAATTCCAGCAGCCTGAAAGATGCCGCCACCTTCTTTGATGTTGACCAGATTAAACAAATAGATAGAGAAAATCCCCCGATCGAGTTCTCCTTCGGGTAGCGGACTGTTCAGTATCCCGCGAGCTGCCCAGAAGGCCGGATCTGATTTGTCCAATTCCCCTGCTTCGTAAGCGGGTACAATGCGATCTGCAAGCGGTTGCAAAATGGTATTTACCGCATCCTGCGACAGTTCCATGATGTATTTGTACAGGTCATAGAGACTTTCCTGTTCAAAATATGGCTTGAGGCTGGCAAATTCCGGAATGGTATTCAACACTTCCTGTATTTCAGCAATGGCACGAAAACCATGCAGGAGCCAAAAGTCGGTCATGGCGACCATGATTTCTGGCTTATGGTTGTCGTCTCGGTAGTTTCGGTGCTTGGCTGTCAGGGGAATACCCGCTTCATTTTCTTGTGCAAAACCGATTTCGGCCGCTTCCTTGGTCGGATGTGCCTGAATGGAAAGCATGTCTTTTACATCCAATACTTTGAACAGGTAAGGGAGTCGGTTTTGAAAACGTGCTGCTACCTGTTTTCCCAAAAATGCCTCGGGTGCTGCTTCAATTAGCTGATCCAGGGGAATGGCAGTATCCCCGGCTTCCAGGCTGGAAGGAGCTTTGGGATGCGCGCCCATCCAGTATTCCGCATGAGGCGTGTTTTCACTGTTGTCGAGGTGGAGCAATTCCGGCAAAAAACCGTAGCCACCCCAGGCATAGTGCTGGACTACGCCATTGAGTTTTGCGATATCTGTCATAAGAGCAGTAGGAGATTCTGAAGATATGGACATGAAATGTAGGTATAGATTTTGGAACCCTACATGGATTCCTGCTGTAGTCGGATTCCGATCCGA
>CAYGTH010000648.1:0-2469 GCA_964352745.1 uncultured Bacteroidia bacterium | reverse complement strand
GATTCCTGCTGTAGTCGGATTCCGATCCGACTACCTATTATTTTCGCTAAAAAAATAGCGAAGCAGTATCGGAAGTAAAAACAAATCTGCCAGTAAAGCGAACAAGACTGTAAGACCGGTAAAAAGTCCTGTGCTAAAGGTTCCTCCAAAATCAGATGTCAGTAAGGTTACAAAACCGCCGATCAGGACAAGTGAAGTAATGAGCATGGCTTTTCCGGTGCCGATCAGGGTATTTCTGATAGCAATTTCGACGGAATGACCCAGCCTGCGTTCGAGCCGAAAGCGCGTGAGGAAATGAATGGTATCATCCACCGCAATGCCAAATGCGATCACAAATACGATCGCTGTGGAGGCCGTCAGGGTAATACCAAATAAGCCCATTACCCCTCCGGTAAGGATAAGGGGGACCATATTGGGGGCCAGGCTGACCATGAGCATTTTCCAGGAGCGAAACAGCAGTCCCATGATCAGGCCAATCACCACAAAGGCAACGGCTAAGCCGCCCAGCAGGCTTTTACGTAAGTAGGTGAGGTTTTTTTCGGTTAGATATGCGTGGCCTGTTATGTGATAGGTAAACAGAGTCGTATCGCATTGTGTCTGAATATAATGCTCCATCCCCAGGCGCATTTCTTCAAAGGCTTCGGTCCCAATATCGGGTAGGGTAGAGCCGATTCTTCCCTTTTTTGCACTTGAATCATACAGTTGTTTGGTGAAATCGCCCCCGCTGATCGATGCGAGATCTAAAATTTCATCTATGTCTGTTTGCTTGTCGGGAATGCGGCGATGCCGTTCCCGGTTATAGTGGTAATGGTAATTGGCTGTTTTGATAAATGAAGCAGCAGAGATAAACGGACTAAATTGGCCTTTGTCGCTGAGGTAGTCCTGGATTTTTTCCATTTCTACCAATATTTCCCGATCCGTAATCTGATGCCCTGCCTTTGCGTCGATACTCAGGTCAAAGGGGCGCATTCCAAATGCGTTTTTCTCAAAAAACTCCATCTCTTTCCGGATAGGATCTTCGGGGCCAATGTCTTCCAGTAAGAAGGTATCTGTTGGAATTTGAAAGATTAGAAAGCAGCAGGCGATGATAGTTCCGGCAAATATGAGGGTGATCGCTTTTCCTTTTTTTTGGGTCAGCTGATGCACATACAACATGGCGCGTGTCCAGAACGCGCCACTGTCAAGCGCCTTTGATCGGAGAAGTTTGTGCGCTGGAACCCGCATAACCAGATTGGGGAGAATGACGATCGAAACGAGGTAAGTAAAAGCAACCCCGATGGCTGCATACAGTCCGAAACTGCGAATTGGCGGCACCCGTGAAACGGCAAGAGAAGCAAAACCAATGGCTGTTGTCAAACTGGTGAGGAAAATCGCAAACCCGATCTCTTTGAGCGAAATCTTCATGGCCTGCAAGTGCGGCAAGCCTGCCCGTAATTCATGCAGGTATTTAGTCATCAGGTGAACGACATCAGAAATGCCCACCACAAAAATAATGGGAATCAGGAGGTTGCTGATCAAATTGATGGGTTGCCCGGTTACCCCCATAAACCCCAGAATCCACACCAGCGAAATCAATACAGCGAGCGTAGGAATCAGGATGCCCCAAATGTTGCGGTACATCAGAAAGAGAACCAATACGATGAGGATATTGGCAAGCGTCAGGAATACTTTGAGTTCTTCTCCGATTTTGCGGATATAGGCGGTTCTGATATGCGGAATGCCGGAAATTTGAAAGGCATAGCCCGTGCCCTCAAGGGCCCCTTCCAGCCGGGTAATCAGTTTGTCCCGCTCGGCAGTGTCAAAAATTTCTGGCGAAACAAACAGATAGGCACAGAGATATTGTAGATCGCGGGAAATTAACACACCGACCATCGCCGAATCTTTCAGGACCCGGTCTTTGGATTTGGTAAGGGCCTCTTCGGTATCATATTGGAGGTAGGGTTCTGTCGAAAAACTCGTGGCTCGCCGTCGAATGTGAGGCACGGTCATGGCAAAGGTCATCGAGTCTATTCCTTCCCATCGGGCCATTTGCCGCAAAAGGGTATCAACTGATTCCAGGAATTCCGGATTAAAGACATCTTCGGAAGGGCTCTTGAGTGCTACATAAGCCATGTAGGTTTGTTCCTCGCTAAACTGCTTCCGGTAGGCATCATAAAACTCAAACTCCGGATCATTGCGCGGAAAAAAGTCATCAAAACTGAAATTGATGGTCAGTAAACTGATGCCCCAGCCAAATAGCACCGTCAGTAACAAAATCCCCACAAGTGCCCATCGACGATACCTCAACAATAACTCCATCATATGCTTTCCTGATAATTTGCGCTGCAAATTTCCCTAAACAGAACCGATTTCCCAAGTCGGAAAGTTTTCTTTCTTACCTGATTAAACTTTACGATAAAATTCATGTCTGCATACCAAACCAGAACTGAAAGATGCCTGCTATTCAGCAAGATTTACACACTCACCATC
>CAYGTH010000647.1:0-4100 GCA_964352745.1 uncultured Bacteroidia bacterium | reverse complement strand
GCAACGATGAGGAAATGGCCGAGGCGATGGATTTGCTCGGAGGAAGCTTGAAAGAGAAATTGATGTGGATGAAGGCAGAGGGTTCCAACTGGGGCTTGGTCAAAGAAAAATTGGTGGCGACGAAAAAAGTTGCTCCAGGCCAATTAACTGCACTTTATACCGATGATAATATCCGTTCCTTTTTTACAAGTGTCTGTAACGACGAGGAAATGGCAGAAGCTGTGAAGATTATGGGCGGCGCGCTCTTCCAGCAATTGTGGTGGATGGCAAAGGAAGAATCTAACTGGGGGCTTGTAAAGGAAAAAATCATAGCACAGCCTAATGTTGCGCAACGCAAAAGACTCTACCAATTTCCTTTTATGCGGGAGTTCTTTGTGGAGGTATGTAATGATCCAAATATGACAGAAGCGGTAAAGCTTCTGGGAGGGACCTTGCCTCAAAAGTTGGATTGGTTGTTAGCTGAAGAAGCATCAGCGAAATATTTCTTTGAAATTATCCAGGAGGCTGATACGGGACAGCTGAAATCAGTTGGACGTAGTTTGAGGGTTAGAATCAAAGATGAGTTGAGTAATGCCGATTACCGCCATGTAATAGAAATGCTGGATTTGGGATTGCTGAGAAGGGGGGAAGTTGATAAAGAATTGGAAGAAAAATTATTCACGCCTGATTCGTCAACGCCGCCGACTTGGAAATTAAAAACGTACGGTGGGGATACTGGATATAATATTGAGTTAAGACGTGATCAACTGAGGATTACTGTTCGAATAAAGCTAACGGGCGCCGCAACAACGCCAGCAATCCGAGCCCGCTGGATTAGGGGGATTCACAATCGATGGACGAATAAATTCCATATTGAAGGGCCGCGCCGCCTTCGTATCGTTTTTAGCCCTATTTTTACCCAATCAAATACACATCATTCAGTAAAAGTTCATAATGATCCAACAGGTAGTATCCCGGTTGATGCGGGAAATTGGAGATTGACTTCTGGAGGTGATACTATTGCGCATGAATTTGGCCACCTCGTTGGTAACGAAGATGAATATCAAAGAACTGCTGCTGATTTTCAACGAGTCGTGGGGAGAGCAGCTACTGCTGCTGAAGCACAGCCTTCTGGTGGTTTTAGTAATGCAGCTGATATGATTATGCGAACGGGTCGCGGCGATGCTCAGATTCGGCATTTTAGGGAATTTATTAATTGGCTAAACAAAAATCGTTTGCCTGGCGAATCGCACTATCGGTTGGTCGCAGGCCCATAAGTGATTGATAGTAGCAATTTTGTATTCATGAAACATCAAATTTGTACATGCATGCTTGGATTGTTGTTTATTGTCAATTCAGGCTGCTCTCCTATTGAATCCACCAAGCATCAGGATAATAGTGATCGGGAAGTATCTAATTATGCGAATATGACCTCTGTTGTAACAGATCATCTAATCTTAGAATATGCTCGAAGTGGAGGTATGTCCCCAGCTACCAGCGAAACGTTTCGAGTATATGAAACCGGAAAAACATTGGTATTGGCAGCAAATGCATGGCCTGGGGGTTCGCATTTGGACGAAGCAGGTATTTACATATCGACGATTTCTGATAGCGAACTAACGGATCTAAATAAATTGATTGAGGATGCGAGGCCTCGAAGAGCCAACACCACTTTTGGGAAATTGCGCGCCGATTCCGGAATTTTTACCTTAAAACTTTCGGAGGAACAAAAAGAAATTTCATGGAGTCCTTTCGCAGAACTTCCTAACCCGCTTCATTTGCTGCAGCAAAGGTTGCTTGAACTACTTAATCGTTGCAAAGAAGTACCTATTGGAGTTGTTAAGGGAGTGTGTGAGGTCGGTTCCGATACGATTAAGCTGGGTCAGTCAATTGAGATTAATGCAACTCTGATTAACATTGGATCAGAAAGTTCACATATCAAAATTCTTAATGATAAATTTCCGTCTTTTGAATCATCGCTTAGGTACTCAATTATTCGTGAAGAAAAAGAAGAATTCGGTCAATTTTTATTAGTAGATCTCTATCATACTGGGGAAAAACTCGTACTAAAGGATCAGTTTACGGATATAGACACTTCTGGAATATTTGTACTTGCCCCTCAAGACCAGCGCAGGTTCACAATAGTTCAAAATCAGAACATGTTAACAAGGGGCAAGTACAACCTTTTTTCCATGTTTGAATTTCAAATGCAGATTGACTGGGAAGGAAGCCCAATAGTCATTTATTGCACTACCTGGCTGCCTCCCAGAAATGTAATCATCGAATAAAAGTACTAACTAAAAAAACGACTCTCAAAAACCCATATTCGGGTTACATGAGCGAGGCCTACCAGGCATTAGAGGCATTGGATGATTGCCTCCGTAATTTTTCCGCAGCAACCCAGAATTCAACTAATTCTTGAATCAATGGCAACTCCCTCCATACGAGAAAAGCAGGCTGGTCGGTCTCGGTTCCAGGCAGGGAAAATACCAGCTAAACGTCCATTTTTTGAAAAAAACACTACCAAAAGAAGTGCTGACAGTCATTTCTTCCGGGTACAACCTCTTCTACAAAGGAAACGCATTTGGGAGGAAGTGGAAGACAGGAGAGAACTGAAACCTGGTAATATTCCTCGAACCTTTAATTATGAATTCCAGCAACACCGCCTAATAGCCCACACGGTTGATGATGGGAATTTGGATCAATTGGTAGAGTTGATTAATACGTTGCATCTCTTTGTCAAACAAATCGCAAATACCTCCATCCTGAAAACAGTTTTTGCAAAAAAACGAGAAAGGAAAAATGCCGGAGACCGTGTTAGTATTGACATTACGCCTTTTTTGCCTAACACCCTACAAACCTATCTGAAAAACCTTGAGGGGTTTTATGAAGCCTATCGGGCGCATATGGATAAAAAATCACAAGAAGCCAATGGAGTAGATGGGCGAAAATACCGGAGCCCGGATGAGGTTTTTGATTATTATGGAGAGCAGGTTAAACTTGCGAAGACCCGGCAGGAAAGAGATGATTTACTGGAAAAGCAAACTGAGGTTGTGAAAGATTGGTACAGGGGGATGCCGAGCCAGACAGATGAATATACGGCGGCTTGTCACAATTTTTTGATGCTTACCATAGGCGGTACTGAGCAGGCTGTAACGCCAGGGCAGTACAATCAGGATAGCAGTAAAGCGCTGAATATGGACTTGGATCCCGTGCGTACATCTTTTGCTACCTCGATAGCTGGAAATGGGCCTTATCGAATCGTCCCGAATAGAGATGTCAGGATTGGCGATCTTGCCGTTTTTAAGTCCTCGAAATCAATCCCGATGCTACCTGACGGAATTATTCACAGTGCACCGGTGATACGCGTATCAGAAAATGATATCGAGTTGATGGAAAAAACCAATCCACACCAACCCGTAGCGACCCGGACAGTTGCTCAAATTCTGAAAAAATACAGCAGCGAAAAAGCAAGGGTATACTTCCTTTCTCCAGCCTTGAAAGGCATGCCAGGAAAAAAACAAAAGAATCTTGGTGCTAGTCCTCCTACTCAGCCCTTTCAAGAACAAAAAGGAGTAAAAGGGAAAGAGGACTCACATGTCTTATTCGAGTTTGATGCGCAGGTTTCCAGGGCGCATGAAGATATGAATATCTTTTCTTTTCTTGCAAAACATGCCAATCCCAAAACGGTGAAGGTGCATGGCTACGCAAGTAAGGATGGAGATGAGGCCTATAACTTCAATCTGTCTGCTCATCGGGCAGTTGTGGTTCAGCAGGCGTTGAAAATGCATTTGCCTAAGGATACAAAAACGCAAGCAATTGCGCACGGAGAAATTGGCGATTTCGGACCCCCACCGCAAAACAGAAGAGCAGGAATAGAGGTGGAAAAAAATGCTTCAGCAAAAGGGAATGGTAGTGGATTGCTTCCTGGGCTCGATTTGGGGGGCGCACTACGTCTTCGACTTGATTATGGAAGCTTACCTGACTCGGGGCGCTTGAAATGGATGTGGTTCCCCGAAACGTCTTTTCGTCTGGAAGATCCGGATTACGTTGGTCTGATCAAGCCTTTTATTTCACGCGGGTTGGTCGTCTCTGAACGGGAATTTGACCAGATTCTTCAA
>CAYGTH010000646.1:0-4106 GCA_964352745.1 uncultured Bacteroidia bacterium | reverse complement strand
CGACTCAAAGGATCATTACTGGCAATAGGGGGAGAGGCAGCGCTTGCGATTACCCATCTGGAATCCTTGTTAACCAATAGCTCCCTCACCTCGGATGCTCATTGCAAGGTAAGCTGGCAACTGATTATGATTGACTTTATCAACAGCAATCAGGAAAGCTTCGAGCAACGGGCAACCAATTGGATGAACCCGAATAGCGAAATCCCCTGCGCAGCATTAAATGAAATCCAAAACAAACAATTAACAGATATGCGCCAATCACTCCAGTAAAATGGGGGCTTGGTGCGGCACAATTTTTAGCACACTCAAAACGCACAACACAAGACCTTTGCGGTTGGTCTTGTTCCACTATCAATCAGAGAGACATGAAACGACAACTATTATTATCCTTTTTATTTCTGTGGCTGGGATTGAGCTTTGTAGCGCAGGCCCAGCAGGTACCGGACAGGCAATCAGATTCACTTGCGCTTGTGGCTTTGTACAATAGTACAGGTGGGCCTAATTGGTCCGATACTTCCTGGGTTTTTAGTACCGCTATGGACGACTGGGGGGGAGTTATCATCGATGGCACCTCAAATCGGGTAGTTGGCTTGCGGCTGGGAGGATTTGGCATGGTTGGGGATATGAGCGATTCCGTAGCTCAACTTACCGCCCTGACTTCTATGGAAGTTTCCAAAAACTCACTGACGGGCCTTCCTGCCGGCTTAGGGCAAATTCCTAATTTGGACAATCTGAATTGTGAAGGCAATCGCCTGACCTTTGACGACCTGATCCCTTTGAATCAGGCGAATATTGGCCAGTTTGTTTATGTCTCTCAGCAAGAAATTCCTCCTGGAATCCGAATCAGCGTTCTTGCAGGAGATCAACTATCTCTTACAGGGCCAATAGATAATGCACCCGGAACTGTGTATCAATGGCTTCGCCAAAATCCTACGGGTGGATTTTCCCCAGTACAACAAACGCCGAGTACGAACCCCACCTATACGGTTGCGCAAGCTTCTGTTGCAGACTCCGGAAGATATTTTTGCCGAATTACCAATCCTGATTTGGATGATTTGATATTGAATTCCATAGAAACACAAGTTCGGGTCGTGGTTCAAGGACCGGGGCCGAGAGCATTGGGGCAAATGATGGCAAATCCCGGCTTAACTCTTAATACCAAGCAGGCTGTTGAAGATTTTTTCCTGGGCATTGGGGCGCTTAAAAAAACTTGTCAATGTGATGATGAAATTTATATGTGGATTCTTCCCGACACCATCTATGATGGTGATTTGATTATCATTGGGCCTGAGGAGGCTGAAGGACATAGTAGAAGAACCGTTCCCCCTAATGATAATGGAGATGCTGCTGCCAGTCCAAATTATCCGGTTAATCTGGGATTAAATCCTCCTGACGGATCCCAATATGTATTTGAAGCTATCAACTTGCCTCTTGCTGCTTCCCCCCCTTTAAAGACCCCAGTAGTAGCGATAATAGATTTGGGGGTAGATAGTAGTCATGTCGATATACGTGAGCATATTTGGACAAACCCAAGTCCGGTTGCTGCTTCGACTCCAAATGCTTGCCTGCCCGGAGATGAAAATGGATTTAACTTCCCTGAAGGGAATGGAAATGCATTTGTTGATTCAGCGGCTCATGGAACACACATTGCAGGTTTGTTAACGACTTCTTTAATGGCAGGTATGCCAGGGCTGGAAATTGAGATCATGAGCCTAAAGGTAGGGGATTCACAAGCCTCAATCTTCGATCTGGCATGTGCCATGTCCTATGCGACGACCAAAAATGTAGATGTAATCAATCTCAGTATGGGCTACACAGGGAGAAAGGATTCCACCCTGGATTATGTATTCCAGATGGCAAAAGCAAATGAGATTGTTGTCGTAACTTCTGCTGGAAATAATGGGAAGGATAATGGCGATCCCCTAACCCTGCATTGGCCGTCTAATTTTTCTGCGGAAATGAATAATGTACTTTCCGTAGCCTCGCTTAATAGCGATGGAAATGGCTTAAGTTCCTTTTCTAATTTTAGTTCATCCCTTGTAAATCTTGCTGCGCCGGGCGAAAATATTAATAGTGCGATTCCGGGCGGCGGATATACAGCCAAGTCAGGTACTTCTATTGCCAATGGTTTTGTGTCCCTGCTAGCAGCAGCAATTAAAGCCTACAAGCCGACATTTTCTGCGGATGATGTTATTACGAATATCTTCAATGAACAATCAGTGGTGGAACCCGGATTGGAAAATCTGGTCAAGGACAAACGGAAAATTCAATTTGGAGTAATCAATTGTGCAGAGGATCCAATAGCACGAGCAGACACGATTGAATTCATTAAGGATTCTGCATCGATTTCAATAGATGTTCGATTTAATGACTGCTATGGCATCGGAATATTGCCCACTATTGAATCACAGCCAGCAAATGGGACGGTGAGTGTCAATGCAAACGGGACGATTTCTTACAAACCCAATTCGGGATTTAGTGGAATGGATACGTTTTCCTATCGCCTCACAGCAAATGCTGGCGGCTCTACTGATTTTGATACAGCCGGGGTGGTCGTCGATGTTCTGGGAGCGAATGGCGGCTGTACATGGCGGGAGATTCTCTTGATTATTTTACTCGCCTTATTATTGATCATTTTACTTGCATGGTTGTTTTTTAGGAATACACCCTGATGTAAATAAATTTGCCGGGCCGGTGAAAAGGTTCATCGGCCCTCCATTCCTTTTTAATGCTTGGCAATTGTAACTGATCAATAGTTACCCGATACTCAATACCTATGTTTTACTCCAGAATTTTCAGCGTTATTCTACCTTTGATTTGTCGTAAATGGCAGATGGTGAGCGTTTTACTTCTAATTGCTATACAGGTAGTTAGTGCGCAAAATTGTCCGACTGAGCTTGTGGAATTAATCCGGCAGGGTGATAATGCTGAAAAAGAAGGTAGAGCAAATTACGGAACACCAGAAGGACGCGATCGGTATAAAGATGCGCATTTTTTATTTAAGCAAGCCCTGGCAAAACCTTGTGTTGAAAGTATCAATGATTCTTTACTAGGCGAAATACATTATAAAGCTGGGAGGTGCTTGGTGGCTACAGAAGGAATACAAGAATTGGATTCTTCCATATATTATTTCAGAAAAGCAGTAAGTCATTTTAGCACATCTCCTGCCTTGAAGGCCAGAATATATCCATGTTACACTAATATGGGGCGAGCTTTGCACCAGCTCAATGATTATCAAGGGGCCGAACAAATGTTCCAGGAGGGGCATAGAAATCTGGAATATTCAAAAGCAGATACAACGAAACGGGGAATTCTACTATTGGGCGATTTTTATCGGGAGTGGGGAAATTTGCAAAATAAGCAGGATAAGGTGTATGAGGCTTTGGGGAAGTATGAGCGTGCTTGGCAATTATATCTTTCCATTAGAAGGAATGATTATCAAATCCGAACCGGTATTTCAATTGGAGCTGTTCTCAACAAACTGAATCGCCCCCAAAAAGCATTGCAGTTTTTAACAAAGCTCGAAGAGTTAATTAAGTCAGATCCTGTAAATGGGTTCTGGATAGCTGATTGCCATTTGGAAATGGGGCTTGCTCATAAGCGGTTGGGAGAATATGATAAAGCATTAGAATATTTCGATTCTGCTGCGAAAGACTCTTACACGAGATCTCTTGCGCTGACCAACAAAGGGATTACACACCGGCGTGCTAAAAAATTCAATGCCGCCATCAGCAGCTTATCGGCAGCCATCGAAATCGATCGATCGAAACTAGCTACCAGTAAAGTGAAGCGTATCGAATATGCTTACCACCTCGAGAATATGGGGGACACTTACGCAGATTCGACTCTTGTAGATTCGGCTATCCTTTATTTTCAGCAAGCCCTGGAAATGCTTGTTCCTGGGTTTGCCCCAGTAAATGAACGGGTTTTACCTGATGTGAACAGAATGAAGCCAATAGGGTCTCGGTCGAGATTAATTACAATTTTAAGTGCCAAAGCTGCTTCCTTACTCACCCGCTACACCCAAGTCGGAGATTCCAAAGACCTCACTGCCGCCGCCGCCACCTACGACCTTGCGATTGACCTCAACGACCGCTTCCGTCGCG
>CAYGTH010000645.1:0-4116 GCA_964352745.1 uncultured Bacteroidia bacterium | reverse complement strand
ACCTGGAAGAAACGGCTTTTGCTGCATTGGACAGCGCGGGAAAACGCTTTGCCATCGTGCCCGGCGATATCGAAAAAAGCCTGCTGTTGCATCGACTCAAGAACACCGATCCGGAAGAGAAAATGCCGCCGCCGGAGTCCAATCTGACGGTCTCTGATCGCGAAATCGCTATGCTTCAAAAATGGATTGAACAGGGAGCGGAATGGAAACCACACTGGGCCTTCATGGCACCGAAACGCCCGGAAATACAGCATACTCCCGATTCGGAAAGCCCTCAACATCCCATCGACTATTTTGTCAGGCGTCGTCTGGTACAGGAGGGGCTCAAGCCAGCTCCGGAAGCCTCCAAAGAAAAATTGATTCGTCGCTTATCCTTTGACTTGCGGGGCCTGCCGCCTTCCCTTACAGAAATAGACGCTTTTCTGGCTGATGAATCTCCCGATGCATACGAGCGGTTGGTGGATGGTTTGTTAGCAGAATCAAGCTATGGAGAGCGAATGGCAATGGAATGGATGGACCTCGCCCGCTATGCTGATTCGCATGGCTATCAGGATGACCTGGAGCGAAGTATGTGGCCCTGGCGGGAATGGGTCATTCAGGCTTTTAATCAGAATATGCCCTATGATCAATTTGTTTCCTGGCAACTGGCGGGCGATCTGATGCCCGATGCTTCTTATGAACAACAACTGGCAACCGGCTTTAACCGAAACCACAAGATTACCCAGGAAGTTGGGGTAATTGATGAAGAATATCGGGTTACCTATGTACTGGATCGGGTGAATACTTTTTCAACGGCTTTTCTGGGCTTGACTGTAGAATGTGCTCAATGCCATGACCATAAATATGATCCCGTCTCCCAAAAAGAATATTACAGCCTGTTCAGCTTTTTTAATCAGGTGCCGGAAAAGGGAAGGGTGGATTATGGCGTGGAGGTAGCAGCGCCTTATTTGCCACTGCCAGCAGAAAAGGTAACACAGATCAGTACGTATGTGCATGATTTGGTGGACAAGCAAATAGAAAAACAAGCTACTTATGCGGAAGCTACTCTGAAGGAAAGTCGAGGTAAAAACCCCTCCTCTGTGAATGCAGCGGGCTCAATTCCGGAAGGACTACTCGCCTGGTATCCATTTGACTATATCGAACAAAGCCAAACCCCGGAGCAACTGAGTGGGAAAATGGTTGAAACGCACGGAGAATTGGTGCCGATACAAGGGCTGCATGCGGGTGGGATAGAATGTATGGGGGGGAATTATGCAGAATTGGAGCCGCTCTCCTCTTTGAAATTTGGAAACCCTTTTAGCCTTGGTTTTTGGATTCAATCATTGGATGGTGGAATCCGGGGGCCCGTCCTGGCGGCGATGGATCGCCAGGGAAAAACCTCTCTGCTCCTGGATATTTCCAATGATAAGGCGCTGCAATTCTCCTTGTTTAATCGGAGTAATGGTACCCGTCTAGGCATTCGCAGCAAAAAAACCATTGCCGAAAATAAATGGGTACACGTAGCGCTGACGCATGATGGCAGCCGAAAAGGGGAGGGCCTGAAACTATATTTTGATGGCGAATGGCAGGAGGATATTTACCTGGTAAAAGATGAATTGCGCGGGAATCTACGGACTACACACACGATGTACGCAGGCGCAAAGAATCCCCCTCCCATTACGGAGCCGAAAGATCCCGAGGCGGAGGAAGAAGATTTTCCGCGAGTCCCTAAAGGCCTTCAGTCCGGGCAATTGGATGAGCTGATGTTTTTTGATCGGTCTTTGAGTGAAGCAGAAGTGAATGAGCTGATGAATTTTGATCCGATCGGCACATTGTCGAATTCGGAACAGCTTTCTGAAGCAGATCAGAAACGGTTGGCTTATCACCACTTGCTGCATGAAGATGCGAAGTATCAGCGTATCATCCATCGTTTGCGGGAATACCGGATTCGGAAAGGGCGATTGGAGGATGTGGTGCTGAAACCCACGATGGTCATGGCGGATATGGACACGATTCGGGCGACTTTTGTGCTGGGCAGGGGGCAATATGATGCCCCGCAGGAGCGAGTCGAATCCGGAACTCCGGAGGCCGTCCTGGCATTTGGAGAGAAATATCCTGCGAATAGACTGGGCTTGTCCCAATGGCTATTTGATTCCCAAAATCCACTCACTGCGCGGGTAGCGGTCAATCGATACTGGCAACTAATATTTGGCAAAGGCCTGGTCAGTACGCCGGGTGATTTTGGCAGCCAGGGGGCTTTGCCTTCGCACCCCGAACTGCTGGATTGGCTCGCGCTGGAATTTCAGGAATCGGGTTGGGACCTCAAACAGCTTGTCAAGACGATGGTCATGTCTGAGACTTACCGGCAGTCAGTCGAAACAAATCCAGACTTGCAGCGCATCGATCCTGATAATGTGTTACTGGCCCGTGGCCCACAGATGCGACTCCCAGCGGAAACCGTCCGGGACCATGCCCTGGCAATCAGTGGCCTCTTAAGCATAGAACTTGGCGGGCCAAGTGTGAAACCCTATCAGCCGCAGGGATTGTGGCTAGAGGTTGCTTCGGGTAATCAAAGTCTCCGGAAATATATACAAGATCACGAGCGGGACTTATACCGGAGAAGCCTGTACACCTTTTGGAAACGGACGATTCCGCCTCCTTCGATGACTGTTTTTGATGCGCCGAGCCGGGAGCAATGTATTATCGAGAGACGGGCTACCAGCACCCCCATGCAGGCATTGACCCTGCTCAATGATCCGCAGTTTACTGAAGCTTCCCGATTGATTGCCACGCGCATGTTGGCAGAAGGAGGCGAAACGGTACAGGATCGGATTCGGTTTGCATTTAGGCTGGCGACTTCACGACCTCCGACTGCAAAAGAGATTCGTTTGCTTGAAGATCTGTTAACCGCTGAGCAAGCAGATTTTGAAGCCAATCCTGATGCTGCTCGAAAGCTGATTGCAGTAGGCGAATACCCGCTGCCGTCGGACATTTCCCCGACAGAATTGGCCGCTTATACGGTTCTCGCAAATGCCATTTTGAATTTGACAGAATCTATTCTCAAAAGCTAGCAAAAGGCTCATCACTCCCTATCACTCAGAATTCTCTGCTCCATGGATACCAAACGAAATCTTGACGACTTTACGCCCCTTCAATTCACTCGCCGTGCTTTTTTGTCCAAAGCCAGTCAGGGAATCGGATTGGCTGCTTTAGGGAGTATGTTACCCGGCTGCCTGGGTGGTCCTGAAACCCTCCCGCCGCAGCTTGCAAATGGCATCTTATCGCACCCGCATGGGCTACCCAAAGCAAAACGCGTCATTTATTTGTTTCAAAGCGGAGGCCCGGCGCAGATGGAACTCTTTGACTACAAACCCCTGTTGCGAGAGCGGGAAGGAGAGGAATTACCTGATTCCATTCGTATGGGGCAACGATTGACAGGAATGACTGCAGGTCAGAGTTCCCTGCCACTCAAAGGGAATGTGCGCGACTTCAAACAATATGGCAATAGCGGTGCCTGGGTGAGTGATTTATTGCCCTATACGGCGCAGATATCGGATGAATTGTGTTATGTGAAATCCCTGCATACCGAGGCGATCAATCACGATCCGGCGATGACCTTTTTTCAGACGGGTTCTCAATTGAGCGGAAGGCCGAGCATGGGCGCCTGGCTGAGTTATGGCCTGGGGAGTTCCAATCAAAATCTACCGACCTATTGCGTACTTTTGTCTAAGGGATCGGGTCGGGTCGCGGCAGCACAACCCCTTTCGTCCCGTCTGTGGGGAACGGGTTTCTTGCCCTCTTTACACCAAGGCGTTCAGTTTCGATCGGGCAAAGATCCGGTGTTGTACCTCACCAATCCGGAAGGAATTTCTTACCATGGCAGAAGGCGTCTCCTTGATCATTTATCGGAGCTGAATGAACAGTACCACAATGAAGTGCAGGACCCCGAAGTAAAATCCCGCATCGCACAATATGAAATGGCCTACCGGATGCAGACTTCTGTACCGGAGGTGATGGATGTCTCAGGCGAAACAGACGAAGTCTATGATTTATACGGCCCTGAATCTCGTATTCCCGGTACTTATGCTGCCAATTGCTTATTGGCGAGGAGACTGGCAGAGCGTGACGTGAAATTCA
>CAYGTH010000644.1:3149-4119 GCA_964352745.1 uncultured Bacteroidia bacterium | reverse complement strand
CGCTGACTATGAAGAACTCTGTGCGCTGGATACCATTTTGGCAACCTTCACAGGGGTGGAACTAGAGGCCTTGGAAATCTTGCGGGAATCGATCACACAGGGCGCAGAACAGCAAGCATTTATCGAATCGGTTCGGAATAGTTGCTTTTTTTACTGGATCGAGCAGGCCGAGCAACAGACCCCAGTATTGGCGGAGGTAAGCACGCGGGGCTGGCCCCGAAAAATGCGCGAATACGCTGAGAAATTTCAGGACCGAAGGGAGAAAGTTACTGACCTCATTCAGCGAAAACTCAAAGAAGGGATCACCGATAGCATCGAATACAACCGCCTGAAAAATCCGATCACTTATCGAACGATTCAGCATCAGGTGAGTAAAAAGCGGCGGATCTGGTCTGTCCGGAAACTGGTGCAGGAAACCTGGGAGGAAGGCCTGAGTCAGTTGGTGCCGGTTTGGATGGCTTCCCCGGAATCCGTTGCGGCGGTATTTCCGATGAAGCCCGATTTTTTTGATGTGGTGGTATTTGACGAAGCCTCGCAGTGCTTTGTCGAGCGGGCGATCCCGGTTATTTTGCGGGCGCAGCAATGTGTGATCGCAGGAGATGATAAACAGCTACGGCCTACCGATTTGTATCAGGTGCGCTACGAAGAGTCTGATGCAGAATTCGTAGAAAGTGAGATTGCCCTCGAAGTAGAGAGTATCCTCGACCTTGCCAAAACAACCTTTGAAGAGACCTTTCTGAGTTGGCATTACCGGTCTCGGGAAGAGGAGTTGATTAATTTTTCCAATCACGCGTTTTATCAGGGGAAACTGCAAGTGATTCCCCCCGCTGCGCACGATCCCCTCAACCTGCCGCCGCTTGAATGGATTTCGGTAGCAGGAGAATGGCGTAACAACCGAAACCGACCCGAAGCAATCCGTGTAGTGGACTTGATTCTGAAACTGGTCCAGCGCCCAGATGCGCCTTCGATT
>CAYGTH010000644.1:0-3139 GCA_964352745.1 uncultured Bacteroidia bacterium | reverse complement strand
TTAATTTCCACCAGCAGGAACTCATCAAAGATTTACTGGATGAACGCCAGGAAGAATTGGCACAATCCGATGAGCCGCTGTACCTCAAATTGCAAGAAGCTTTTTACCGAACGGAAAATGAGGAGTTTCAGGGTTTATTCGTCAAGAATATCGAAAATGTACAGGGAGATGAGCGAGATATAATCGTCTTTTCGATCGGATATGGACATACTGAGAAAGGTACGCTCTCCACAAATTTTGGGCTGCTCAATCAAGACGGAGGTGAAAATCGCCTCAATGTAGCCATCTCCCGCGCACGTCGTAAAATCTACGTCGTGTGTAGCTTCCAGCCCGGCGAACTCAAAGTCGAAACTGCCAAGAACCCCGGCCCACGCTATTTCAAGCACTACCTCCAATACGTAAAAGCGGTTTCCGACAATCGACAGCAGGATGCCCTCAATTTGCTGAATTTGCAGAATGAAGCAGATATCACCGTGCAGACCCCTAACCCGATTGCAGATGCGCTGGCAGCCCGTATTCAAGCCGCCGGCTTTGACGTCCTCCGCAATTTCGGAGATACGGCCTATAAATTGGATATTGCAGTAAGGGCTTCTGCGGATTCAGAAGACTTTCTCCTCGGCATCGAATGTGAAGGGCACAACTATTTTAGCGGCAACAGTAGCAAAGAGCGGGAAGTGTATCGAAGGGGATTGCTCCTGAGTCGCGGCTGGAAACTCTACCGTGTCTGGGCCCGAAACTATTGGAAAGACCCCGAAAAGGAAATCGAAAAAGTGCTGAAGATGTTGGGGGTAAAAGACTAACCACCTCTATTTATCCATACCATGCGAAAACTCATCTACTACGTCGCCACTTCCCTCGATGGCTTCATCGCAGGGCCCAATGAATCCATTGATCAATTTGCGATGGGCGGACCCGGTGTCGAGCAATACCTACAGGATCTACAGTCATTCGACACCGTTATCATGGGCCGCAAAACTTATGAGTTTGGCTATCAATATGGCTTACAAGCGGGACAGCCTGCTTATCCTCACATGCGGCACTATATTTTTTCGGACAGCCTGGAATTTGAAAACCCGCATGAACAAGTGAAAGTTGTGGGCCGGGACCTGGAGAAAGTCCATGACTTAAAGGCTGAATCCGGAACGGATATCTATCTATGCGGAGGTGGCGCATTTGCAGGGTACTTGCTGGAGCATCAGCTAATCGATGTTCTCAAGCTGAAACTCAATCCCATTGTACTGGGGGCAGGAACGCCGCTATTTGGAGCAGTCTCCTCGAAACCCAAGCTGCAATTGACCCAATCCAAAGTATATGAGGGGGGCATGATGATACTGACTTACGATATTCAATACCCCAATTAACCCCAATCGCTACCGGTAGGAACGGGACGCTCGCCTGTATGAATTGCCTATGTTAGAGGAAGTTACATAGGCTGCCAGGGGATTCCGGGCATGCTTAAATTACCCCAATTTCATGCAAAAAGCTTCATCGATTGTATGTGTCTGTCTTATTCTTTTGCTGTTAAGCTCCGCCAATTGCCAATCTCCCCAATCTGATTGGATTGACCTCTTCAATGGCGAAGATCTCTCCGGTTGGAAAGCCAATGAAAACCCCGGCTCTTTTCGAGTGGAAGGAGGCGTACTGATTGCTGAAGGAGAACGTTCACACCTTTTTTATGTAGGAGAAGGCGATACGCCGCCCGTATTCAAAAATTTTGAACTGGAGATGGAGATCATGACGCATCAGTTTGCCAATTCTGGTGTGTATATCCATACCCAATATCAGGAGGAAGGCTGGCCTGAGAAAGGCAATGAAATCCAGGTAAATAATACCCATATCGGTGGCGGCGATTATCGCGAACTCAAAAAAGGAGGCAGCCTGTATGCAACCCGAAACAGCTATAAGGCCATGGCCCGGGACAGCGTCTGGTACCACATGCGGGTCCGGGTAGCTGGAAAACAGCTCCAAGTCTGGATCGATGGCATACAAACGGTCAATTATATTGAGCCGGAGAATCCGCTGGAGGCTGGAATTACAGAAAACCATCTTTTATCAAGCGGCACTTTTGCCATTCAGGGGCATGATCCGGGCAGTAAAGTACAATTCAAAAATATCCGAATAAAAATACTGCCGGAAGATGCTGGTGTTGACATACAGCCTGCTATATATGGCGAATGGGAACAAAAAATACTTGACTATCAACAGCGGCATTTCGCCTTTATAGACTTGAATGTAGCCTTGGATTCCCTGGCGGAACTTCCGGGGCTTGTCGCCGATGCGTATCATACAGGAGCGAATGTGGGGATTGTGTTGGGACGAGAATTGGATGAATTGGGGATGGATGCCTGGGATCGCTGGTTGACTGCATTGGAAACAACGCCGGCATTCAGGGGATTAAAGCTGGAAGAACCCAGTCAGGCAGAAGGCTTATCCCTCGAAAATCTGATTCAGTATGATTATTTAATCGCGGAGATTAATCCTGATCTGACGATTAATCCGGATCAACCCCAGGCCTATATGGAAGAGCATATCACTTGGGTGTTGGATGAACTGGATTTGGGCGGTGTCGATATTTGGTCGAATGCAGATGCCTTGCCAGCAGTTTTCGCAAATCAATATGATCAGCTCTGGACCCCTGATCGGATGACTCAGGTACTGGAAATGGCACAAAAATCCCGAATGGCCATCGAAATTAACAATGCTACCCGCAGCCCCTCGCTTGCCTTCCTTCAACTCGCAAAAGAAAAAGGCTGTAAATTCACAATGACGGGTATGCGAACTGCCGAAGCCGCACAGGGCTCCGCGTATATATTTGAAGTCATCGACAGTCTGGACCTCGATTATAAGGACTTCTTCATTCCCCGATCAACCTACTCAACTGAGTAGGAGAGGCTCAAACACACAATCCTCAATTCTATGAAACATGTAGCCTATGCCCTGATAAGTGGCCTGCTTTTCCTCCTGGCCTGCGGTCCGAACCAGCAAGCGACACAATTCGCTCTGCCAGCCGCCGAAGATACCTGGCCCGACAGCCTCTCCTGGTGGCAGCGAAATAATCTGCGACTCATGCAAACCAATCTCCCTGCTTATGAAGCAGCGAAGCTCAATCCGGATTCGCTGGTAGCAGATTTGGAGGGCT
>CAYGTH010000643.1:0-4128 GCA_964352745.1 uncultured Bacteroidia bacterium | reverse complement strand
GTCTTAGCGATTCTCGCTGTATTATTTGTGTTGTCGTGTTCTTTGTTTATCCTTTCCCCACAGGCCCGTTTCCCAAAGTTACATTTACCCTTCTCGCACCATCCCCTATTCCCACATCAAGTGCGGGACAGCCTCCTTCAGGGGGAAACGACGCACGGCTCGGACTCTGGGAGCATCCTATCGTGCCATCTCCATTTCCTTCAAAGGAAATGCGCACAGTCCCAATCTTTGATTGAAAATCCCTTCCTCTTCCCTCTCGAACTCCCTGTCTCCCGAATTCCCATTTACCCTTCCCAATTATTTCCAACCCCCTCCAACTCAAATGCATACGCCTGATAGCTGATGAGTTCCCGGTTTTCCCAATTATCTATCCAGCCTTTTTCCTGGTGACATATTTCGATGATCTCTCGTGTGCGAATATCTGCAAAGGAGGCAACTGTCTTCTGAATAGTTGCTAGTTCTGATTCAGAAAAAATATTCTCTGCTGGCGCTTGATTGGGGAGAAACCGTTCTCCAATTCCACCATGATCAAATAATTCCTCTTCCATGTGGACATATTTCTCATTTTCCAGCACTCCAAATAATTCGTGGTAGTGTGAAGGGACAGGCCCCATCTGAATTGCCCGATATGTACAGCCCGATATCGAAAAGCCTGTTTTTTGGAAATGTACGAAGTCGCAATAAAACATCAGTTTGTTGAGCCGGGTTTTGAGCGGCCGTGCTTCTTTGGCGAGCAAGAGTACAAATTGTGCTACTTTTTCAAATGATGGACGGACATAGCCGGTAAATTCATTGGCTTCCGTATGGTGATTCCAGATGTAATCTACCAAAGGCGTGATGGCATCCGGATGCAGCAATTCTTCAATCCGGGCGGTAATTTTTTTCCAGGCGTTAATCGAAAAAATAGCTCGCTTTTCCAGTACAAAACTTTTGAAATACTTGGGATTCGCTGCTAGTCGAATTAATTTTGCATTTGCAGGAGTAGGGATTACGGGTTGGTGGCTCTCGCTTTCTGCCTTTTCTCCCGGCTTATCTGTTTCCTTTTCATAGTTGCGATAGCTGTTAATCCCAAAATCGAGTACCTCAGACATTTTTGCTGCGGAGATGCCGTATTGCTCCCGTATCCGCCTGATTTCATCTGGAAAGGGAATATGATGCGCTGCCCGGTATTGATTATATACCTGCTGGAGATTCAGTTCAGCAATTTCCGTAGTATCAAACTCATTACCGGTATCTGCGCATTGGTAATAATGCTCGTGTATGTCAAAGATCTCCCCCCGAAAAGGCTTGGCCTTCACAGTTCTTCGTTTCAATATTGCCAGGCCCCCTGTAAATGGACTTTTGATCGTTTTCATGCGTAAGGATAGCTAATGTTTCGCTCCGCGGGATGGAAGGAATAGCAAAATACTGCTCCTTCAGGCAAGCCCAGCGATAGCTTGATATATAATTCGTGCCCCTTTACTCGTTTCCCAAACTCCCAATACTGCCAGCTTGCTACAATGCCATCATCTCTGGGGCCTCGATAGTAGTTCTCCACCCCCAACTGCTCTATGATCCGCTCCCGCTCTGTTGCACTCATTTCTATGGCCAGCAATGCCTGTGCATTCTTTTCCCGGGGATAGATGACCATCCCACACTGTGTTTTCTGCGCCAGAAACCTGTCGAGAAAACCGCTTATTTCTTCACGAGTCGCCAATAGATGAAATGCAGGTAAAAGGGTGCTTATTCACTGATTCATTACAAATGTAATTCATTAATAAATAAAAAACAACTATATAGTGAATTTATGATAAAAAATAATCACAAAATCACTATAGGGTGAGTATTTCATGATTTTTGTGAACATGCAGAAGCCTGGGCAATTTCATATTCATGAGAATGCCAGGGTATCAATTGAACTGTATGAAGTGCTATTTATGCCTGTTCTCTTTCCGCTCGCTTTTTCCAGTATCGGTATAAACCCGCTACACTCATCCAGGCGGGATTGGCAGCTTCGTACTGGCTGATGGTGTAAGCGTCCGCTCCTTTTTTTCTGAGTTGATTGGCGGCATAGGCCTGGAATTCGGAAACAACTTCTCCTACAGGCCGCCCTGCATCATAGGGTTTTTTGATCCACCTGGCCCAATCCATGAGAATCTCGATTAGTTCATCAAGATGAGGATTGATTTCATAAATGGGGCCATAGTGGCCAAGATAGAGCGTCGAGAAATTGAGTTTTCGGAGACGAAGAATAGAATCAACCCAGGTCTCTATATCAATATCCGGCGGAGGGCAAGGGGGAACAACCGGACCATTATTAATACGAACCCCTGCGACATCTCCTGTAAAGCAAACATCCTCCAGTTGCCAGGCAATATGGTGGCTGGCATGGCCGGGGGTATGGTGTGCAATAAAAGTTGTATCACCGATTGTGAGTTCAGTTTTATCTTCGACGGCCACGAGTTGATCCTCCGGAATCGGTTCCATTGCTCCCCAAAGAACTTCCATTTGATCGCCGTAGATCCGTTTTGCAGAACCATATAGCCTGCTGGGATCCAGTAGATGTTTGTAGCCTGCGGGGTGTACATAAACAGTAGCACCGGCTTCTGCGAGTGCCCAGGCAGCACCGGCATGATCAAAGTGAATATGAGTCAGTAAGACATGCTCGACATCAGAAGCCCGAAAACCGAGATTGGAGATTCCGCGATCCAGATTGGGATAAACCGAAAAGGGGCCAGTTTCCACGATGACGGGGCCCGCAGAGGTTTCAACAATGTAGGCAGCTATGGTCTGCTCAATATCCAGAAAATGGAGGTCGACAATGTGGATCATAGTACAGGTAAATTGAATAGCTAAGTTAGGGAGGAATCCCGCAGGATGCCAGTCCCTTTATTATTTCTGGCAAGCCTTTTCACTTGTTATGGAATTAACGGTTCTGACATAACCATCGGGGCAGGTCCAGCAGGTTCCGCCTCCATATACATCATAGAAACTGCCGGGAGCACAGGTGAGCTTGCTGATTTGATTCGCCTTGGTTTGCTGAGCTTGTACTGTTTTAGCACAGGCTTTACTGTTGGTTACGGGATATAAAGTGCGGTTATAGCCTTCTGGGCAACTGTAGCAGGTGCCGTTTGGATCCCAAAATTGTCTGGAGCCTGGAGGACAATCTGTCTTTAGTAATCCGGTGGCTTTGCCATGTGCCGTTGCTTTTGCATAAGTAGTGCTTGCTATCCGCTCACAAGCATTTCCGCTTTTGACAGAATAGACAGTTCGCTTAAATCCATCCGGGCAAGTCCAGCAGGTACCTCCATCTATCAGATCATAAAAGCTACCCGGTGGGCATTCTATTTTTCCTTGATTAATGGCGCGCGCATATTGAACGGCTGGAACTCCGATAGGGGGGGACTCTTCTGTAGGAGGCCCTTGCTGTATGGGGCCATAGGTAAGTACTTCGGATCGGAAGCGATCCATAGGGAAGGCAGGCCCTGGCGCAAATTTATTGGACATAATATCTGACTGCGCTAAGATCTCACGAATGTTATAGGTAGCCACCAGTTCTTTACAGACATTCTCTACTGCATTGAGCTGAGCTTGGGTATAGGGCTGCCAATAGGAATACCCCCGGAAGGATTCTGTAAAAATATCGCCGGAATAGGGATTCTGGTTAATGTCTTCATACCCCAATTTGGTTTGGCGTACCCACCCGAGGTTCATTAGGTTAATAATGATGGATTCCTGCTCCAGTACTGCTTCTCCTTTTTTTCCGAAAGCAGCTCGCGAAAGGCCTTTTCCATAGGTGTCAAACTCCATCAATTGAGTGATTTTCCCATTCCGGTCAATGAGTACATGATATCCAAAGGATTGTTTGAGGTTCTGATTTCTAATGTAGGAAAGCGCACCCGCTTCTTCTCGTGGAGTCGTGTAGCCAATGATGATCGATTGGGGATTATTCCTGCGCTGGATAATCTTACTCAACTTTTGGACTTCAATATTGGTCCCTTGCAGCAAGTTGTTTTGAATACCACTCACGGTAGATGCCGGCTGCGGAGAAGTGGGCTCATCAGGTTCGACAGGCGGGGTAATCGGTTCAAAACTACGGGTCAAATCCTGAATAAAGGAACGACCCATCTGTTTGGGATAGCCGGGAAG
>CAYGTH010000642.1:0-4133 GCA_964352745.1 uncultured Bacteroidia bacterium | reverse complement strand
CGGCAGAAGGTCTTTGAAACAGGAGGAAGTTCAATAACGAAACAGACCGATTATCTAAATGCTTTTCACTATGAAGACAGTGATCCCGATAGCACAAGCCAAACACAAGCCATCGGGACGAAGCGTGGGGCAAGGCGGTAGGTGCGGAATCATTGGATCTGCAGTTTTTCTCTCATGAGGAAGGCCGGGTGCGCCGCGCAGGCAATGATCTGGTCTATGAGACCTTCCTCAAGGATCACCTGGGCAATCCCGATAGCGCAAGCCACCCCACACTCCATCGGGACGAAGCGCGTCCGGGTGATGTTCACAGATGAGGATGACAAGCCTCCGAAAGTCCTAAGCCTACAAGGGCAATCTATAACTTTACTAATCCATATGATTAATATATTAAAAACAACATTAAGTACTGCGAATGAAAGCTGTAGAATAGTAATATTATTATACTTTGTGTGCGGTTTTACAAATAGGGCTATGACTAATTCATCTATTGAAGGCAAATGGTGGCTTCTTAGTTCCGTTGAAGTTGCAAATCATCAGAAACCCTTCCATATATCAGACCTCATTAAACTGGAAAGCGGAAAGTTTCAACAAGAAAATGTCGGATATAGGTCGGGTACCTTGACTCGGAATGAAACCTCATTTCAGTTGATAAAATCTGATGAAATCGAGCTTGATCAAGGACTTCGAATCAAGTTTAAATTATTGAATGATAACACCTTAGAAGTATACTTTGAAAAAGATACAGTAATCTACTATGACACAAAATCATATCATTATAAAGGGGTAGTTGGTGAAGATTTGGTTCAAGAACAACTTCTTAAGGGGTATTGGGTAGAGGAACAGAATAAGAACAAGAAATTATATTTTTATGATGAGTTATCTTATCAGCAATTTGAAAAAGAAGGCCCACAATGGATGGTAATGCTTTTGGTTGAATCTGAGTTGACTGCTGATGGGTTCTTATTCCTTAAAGCATTTCAGCGAAACTGGGCAATCAAAGCTTTAAATGGTATTGTATTCTTGAGATTTTCTCATCCAAGAAGAGTTAATACAAGAGGTGAATTCGAGATTTCTAGTTCTGATAATAACTTCAGGAATGCGCAGCAGAACAAAATCTTTATTGTTGAAAGGTTTGAGGACAAAAGATTGGAACTTGTTTCTGTAAACACTGGGAATGAAGTATCAAGGTTTTTATTGCTAGGGATTGACTAAAAATTCCTTTGACTGGAAATTGGATACTTATCTCGTTGGATTGAGAGGCGCTAAAATACAAAATACTTCGAGCACATCGTAAATGGCTGGTCTTGATCAATATACTAAGGTGTTGATAACGAAGTGCTTAAAGCAAGAGGGGAGTAATAAATAGTGTTCCAAGCCTTACAGCTTGGCTTTTTTTGAATAAGCTCTATTTGTTTTGAATTCTCTTAGGTAGGCATCCATCATCTACAACTACCTCAACAAACCGACACTCGTTACCTTTTCAAACAGCGACAAAATACATTATTTATGATGCTGTCCCGATAGCGCAAGTCCACCCACAGCCCATCGGGATTTCGCCGGACTCAACAGGCACAAAACTCCGGCGGACTTGTCCCGAGCCTTGCCTCGGGAAGGTCTTTGAAAACAGTACGTCGGTAACCAAGCAGACCGACTACATTGGTCCTTTTCACTATGAGGACAGTGATGGAGATGGGGCAGTAGCCAAGCTGGAGTTACAATTTTTCTCCCATGAGGAGGGCCGGGTGCGCCGCGCAGGCAATGATCTGGTCTATGAGACCTTCTTGAAAGACCATCTGGGCAACACCCGCGTTATGTTTGCCGACCTGGATGAAAATGGCTGGATCGATCCGACTGCAGGAGGGGGAGAGGTGATTCAAATTGATCATTATTACCCCTTCGGAATGCGCATGTCGGGGACGAGTCCTGCTTTGGCGACTGCGGCGATGCCGAATGCCTACACTTACAATGGCAAGGAGTACCAGGATGAGCTGGGACTGGGCTGGCATGACTATGGGGCCAGGATGTATGATGCATCTATAGGACGCTTTTTTGTCCAGGATCGGTTTGCTGAGAAGTATTACTCTATGTCTCCCTATCAGTATGCAGCAAATAATCCGATTCTGCTAGTAGATATAAATGGAGATTCAGTTTCCTTTAGGTCCTTGCTTACTGGTGAAATTGATGACACTCATGCTATTATTTCCTTAATGAGTGATTTGTCAACAATTACGGGATTAGGGTTAACACTAAATTTTGTTACAGGGACATTAGCTGAGTCTGAACAATCTAGCGGGATTTCTGCTGATGGATTCGGTGAAGGTAAAGCAGAAGGAATTACTGCTTTTAGAAATTTACTAAACGATGAAGAGAAAATTTTTGTCAATCGAATTCCTGACGGAGGAGGAAGTCGTGGATCGGGCTCTACTATCTATCTTGATTACCAGCAAGTAGATGGGTTTATGACTGAGCTTGCAGACCAAGGAATGAATCCGTTGACAATTGGGTACGGGATGACTTTCCTTCATGAGGTACTTCATACTAATGGCTCAAAAGCATTCGGATTTAATAAACCGTTCGCACATAATTCTAGTCCGGGATATATAAATGATGGTGCGGGTCCTTATTCTCCTGGCAAAGTAGCATCAACTATTAATAGGCTATATCGAGTTCCTAACAATTTAGCTGAAAGAAAAACGTATGGAAAAATCACTTCTAATATTCCTATAGTATTTCGAGATAGTAATGGAAATATGGCTAATGTTTCTGGAAAGGGGAATCCCCCAGCGAGTTACAGGACTGTCAGACTTAATTCCCTCTTGATGACTCAATATGGATCCTACTTTAGAGAGAAAGGAAGGAGCTATCATATGTCAGGCCCGTTTAATTAAAAACTCTTCTCGCTTCCTGTAAAGAAATATAGACTAATTTTGTATGAAAAATTTACTTTTCCTTATAGTAACATTCGGAAGTTTAGGTTGTGCTTCGAACTCCCAACTGTTAGAAGTAGTCGGACATAAACAACAAGAGATAATTCGAGATTTCCTTTCTTTAGATGAGTTATTTTTAGGATATTATTGTACTATTATTCCTGACAATGAAAACCGCAATCCGCCTTTTGTGGAAAATCTCTTGATAAAGACCGACCCTTCGTGGATTAAACTATTAGCAATTGAGCACTATTGCAAATCCAGATATTACGAGCCATTAGCCCATGAGGGATTTAAGAATCAATTTTTGGGAAATATCCACACATTTGAGGAAGAGGATTTAGCAAAAGTAATTGCTGAATTTGATGAAGAATTAGAGAAATTCTGCGATTTTTATAACAACCCAAGAGCATCTGAGGGATATCTTGAAATTGGTAACTCAATAAAGGAGCTAAATGAATTAAATGCAAGGTTTGTTTTAACCTATTCTTATGCTCCTAAATCGAGATTGATATGCTTTGTTATTTCCAGAAGTGATGATTATCGCCGTTTTACTGATTATTATATTACATCGGATTTTTACCCACAGATTTATTATTTTATCCTGCTTGACGATTCGAGGCAAAAGATAGCAGCCTATTTTTCTTCTACCTCAATTCCTAATTAGTTGGCCCTGAAAAAAGAGCCATTGTCTTGCCCTGAAAAAAGTAGACACATCTTGAATGATTATTTTTTATGTTAAAAAGAACGGCTGATATGGCAGAAATCTTTAGCCCCCCTTCATCGTTTTCTGAGTGGGGCTCTTTTCATCTGCTCCACTTTAAGGGGTAGAAACCTACACGCTTATGAGTTTGTAGTTGAGGGGAAGCCCTCCCCATTCTAGACCGGCTAAAAAGGATAAAGAGCGGTTAAGAAAGTAACTGTTTGTAGCTACCATTATCCCCCATCCATTCAAGCAATTCCCCCTAAATGATTCAATCGATACGAATAATCTTGACTTTATTGCTATTTGCTGCCGTGAGCTATTCCACAGCAGGTGCTCAGGTCAATAAGAACAATGGATACATCATTACCCTTAGTGGGGATACCCTACAGGGTTTTATTCTATTCACCTGGAAAGCTGAGTTCACCCATTCATGCAAATTTAAATCGGAAGCAGAAACAGAACCCAATAATTACCAAGCCGATGAACTTAAGGGGTTTTAT
>CAYGTH010000641.1:0-4147 GCA_964352745.1 uncultured Bacteroidia bacterium | reverse complement strand
CGAGGTTTCGGTGAAATTGAGCTTACAGCCCAGGGTATAGAAAGCTACGGTTTGCGACATAAGTGCCAATCGATCAAATCTGCTGCAAATATAGGGGTTTTCAGTTGGAAACCTGCGTAGGGAATCACCAACTTAATGCTTATAAATGCGCATTCGGTGAATCAGGATATCATCTCTATAGAGTTGAAGGCTATAAATCCCGTTTGATAGGCTGGATAGAGACATGCTAGATGTTTCCTGGCTGCCAGTTGGTAGGAATTGCGTTAAAACTATTCTTCCTTGTAAATCGGTAAGTTGGATCAGGACCTTACTCGAATACATACGCTCAAGGGATATATAGATATTTTCATTCGCTGGATTAGGGTAAATCGATATATAACTGTTTGGAATGAGTTCCAAATCTGTAATGACAATCGAAACCTCATTTGAAAGTGCAGATTTACATCCATTAGCCCCTATAATTTTTGTGGTGTACATACCACTTTGATTGGCTATGAAAATACTATCTGAAGCCCCATTGATCAGGGTTCCATTGATGTACCATTCGTGAATTTCTGGAGAAAGCGTGTACAGGGTATCTCCTGTTATTTGAATAGTTGGGCTAATGGGGATTTCTTCAACCCGGATGCTTTGTTGAGCAGTATCAGTACAGCCCATAGTATCGGTAAAGGAATAGATCAGAACATGGAGCCCTGCACCCGCAGCCTGAGGATCGAAAGTCTCTCCACTAACCCCTGGACCAACATAGGTCCCACCAATGGGGCTTCCTCCGCTCAAGAGAAATGGTGGCGTATCCATACACAAATCTTGAATGGGGGCAAAAGTAACCTGAGGAGCAGCTAGTACGGTAATATCTACTACAGCAGTGTCGAAGAGGCATCCTGATGAATCGACTACGATATAGAAGAGTGAAAAGACGCCCGGCCCCGTTAATCCAGGATCAAATAGTTCATTGATTATGCCTGGCCCACTATAATGCCCACCAGTAGGAGCCCCCCCATTGAGTTGTATGGGAGGTGCTGATTCGCATAAGGGGGGAAGGGTAGGCCATGAAGCTGTTGGAGGAATCAGCGACTTGAAATGATAAAGTGTATTGGGATCGTCAAAGCCTGGCAAAGGAGCGCCGTTATTATTTTGCCAGCCCATAAATCCTGTAGGATCACATGTCGCAGCATACACATGCTGTTGATTCGCAGAAGCATCCCAAAGGGAAAGAAAGAAGACTTCTCCTTGATTGATCCCTTCATCTATCGTGAAAGTATTGGGATCATCTCCGTATATCGTTAGACTAATGTAGGCTTCTGATCCAGAAACGATTACCTGGCTTGCACCGGCACAATTACCGGACGAGTCGAAAGCAGCAATCCAATCAGTGGAATCAGCAGGAGTTCCGTCAATTTGAACTTTCCCGATTAAGGTGCAGGATTGATTATTAGGACTGAATGCGAAACTGGCAGGTTGAGCAGAGAGAGGTATCCAAACTCCCTGGAGCGTTAAGAATCCCAGTATAAGGAATAAATATATTTTAAACATGTTGATAGGCTTAAATGGACAGCAGAAAATTAACCGGGAGCTTTTACTTATCTCCCGGTTTTCTTCATTCATAGGGTATTAGTGCTGGAGAATGATTCGCTGAGATGATTGGAGTTTTCCGTTTACCTCAATGCGTATCAAATACATTCCTTCAGGGACTCCATTGCTTTGCCAGGTAAACCGATGGAGACCGGCTTGCTGCCGGGTGTTAATCAGGTTCCCTATATGCTGCCCAAGCTGATTAAATATAGAAATATTCAAGTCTGCAGACTCGGCAAGGGAAATGTCTAAGTAGACTCGGTCTCTTGCTGGATTGGGGAACATGCGTATCTGACTGAGCAGCGATTGTGTGATCAAAGATGTAGTAGAAGAGAAATGTAGATCGAGATCAAAATGGGACATGTTTCCGTTGAATACTACTGTTTCTGACGCCCTCATATTCCCCAATGAAAACCCAATTGAATCTCCTGCCATAAGCCCCTCATGAGCTGCAGTACTGGGGTCATCTCCGTATATAGCTGTTGTAGAAAGATAACCTCCAGCTAATACTTCCATAAGGGCGATTGTATCTCCTTTCATATTGTGAATGACTACGTGTTGCCCTATTGTTGCTTCAGATAGATTGCTCTTTCCCTGAAAAAAATCAAAAATGGGCGTTCGGGTTTGTGGTAATCCTCCACTAAATCTGTATTGAGTACCATTGGTTGCGGTATTGACTTTTATCCAATACCCAAAACTGTTTCTCAATTGTGTCAAGTCACTGAAAATAGCAGGCAACTGGGGATCGTAGAATTGACTTCCCTGATCAAATCCAGTAGCATATATCAAATTACCGCTATTGACGAGGGTATTGAAGTATACAGCAGGGGAATCGGGCATTTGAGGAATATATCCGAAAAGGTTCCACCCAGCATCCAGATCACGTTTGTAATTCGTATCGATAGCGTCTCCTACTACAATGAGTGTGTCTGGGTTTACCACTTTGACCCAATAGCTATACCCCCTACGTAATTTCGATAAGGTATTGAAAATAGGAAGGCCATTGGGATTATACGTCACAGCTTGAGCTGGACCTCCGTTTGATCCATGGAATCCGGTGACATATTCCAGGTTGCCGGCAGTTAACATAGAAAATATGGTAGCAACTGCGCTGTCGGTTGGTACGACATCGGTAGAAACTTGATTCCATCCTGGCTGTAATAGGATGGTATCAGCAGTAACCTTTAGGAATTGGTAAACTGTATTAGGGCTATCATATCCAGGAAGGGGAGCTCCGTTATTATTGTACCAACCTGAGTGAGTTAGAATATTTCCCGGGGACTCGTTCCAAAGGGTTTCGTTGGCTGAAGCATCCCAAAGTTGGAGAGAAAAGGACTCACCCGGATCAATGCCTTCATCCTGAGGCGTTTGGGTATCATTTCCGTAGATGGGCAAATTGAAATAGGCGATACCATTACTCATGAGCATAGGAGCAAAGCCTGCACAATTTCCATTCGGATCAAAAGCCGCAATTAAATCAGGAGCCTCAGCTGGCAAAAATTGAATTTCCGCCTGTCCTATGATAGATGCCGATTGAAAAGTCGGGCTGACAGTAAAAGGATGTACAGTGATAAAGGCTGATTGGGTGAGTGTATCACTTCCTGCAGGGCCTGCAACAATCAATGTTACCTCATAAAGGCCAGGGGTGGTGTAGGAGCTTGTGGGCGAAATACCGGTGGCAATGGCCGGACTTGCACCTGGTATCATCCACTGATAGCTTGTGATGGTTCCGGTACTTGAACTGGCATCAAATACAACGCTTCCATTGACACTAATCAAGGTTTGGTTCGCCGTAAAAGCAGCTACTGGAGCCGTATTGCAGGTGTTCACCGTAATACTATGCTGACCCGTTTGGGTACAGTTATTCTGTGTAACACTGTATATAATCTGGTAAGTTCCTGGACCGATTGCGGGGTTGAACTGTCCATTGCTATTAACCCCTATTCCACTGAAAGTACCGCCGGCCGGACTTGCGCTTAGCATAAAAGGGGCTGCATTACTACAAACAGAAGTTAACCCCGTAAGGCTGACTACAGGGATCGGATTGACGGTGATATAGTTGACTTTCACTTCCGAATCACTCCCTCCTGAGCCCATGGCGGTAAGCGTAATCGTATAAGTACCCGGTGTACTGAAAGTTACGGTAGGGTTCGTGGCTGAACTATTGGGTGCGCCCCCTCCAAAATCCCAATTATAACTAGTTGCTCCTGAAGAGCCATTGCTAAAGGTAATACTGCCCCCTTCGCAAATAGTTGTGCTACTGGCTGAAAATACGGCGAGGGGGGGGACTGCGCAAGTCGTAACGGTAAGGGTACGGATAATACTTCCTGTGCAGCCATTGAGATCGTAGGTATAGGTAATAGAGTAAGTTCCTGGCCCTACAGAAGCCGGGTAAAAGATATTGCCTGTTACCCCTATTCCGGTGTAGATACCGCCACTAGGCGAACCTCCAGTCAATAGGAAGGGAGGATCACTGCTGCATACGGTAGAAAAAGGAGCCAGACTAACGCTAGGTGAAGCATTGACGGTGATATAGTTGACTTTCACTTCCGAATCACTCCCTCCTGAGCCCATG
>CAYGTH010000640.1:0-4150 GCA_964352745.1 uncultured Bacteroidia bacterium | reverse complement strand
CATTTATCCGGTTTCGGTCGGGGGGCAAGAGACGGACGGACATTTTGGCTGGGATCTCTTCGATGGCCGAATGGTGGAGTTTGATTACGACAAGAGCATCATGATCATCCATTCTGCTTTGGACAAAAAGCCCAAAGGCTATTCCCGCCTTAATATCTCCTACCGCCATACCTTGTTTTGCATCGATGGGAAATTAGTTGCGAATGGGAAACCCTATTCCAGTCCATTTTTATTTGATACGGGCTATCAAAGAGCCATTTTACTTGATAGTGTGTTGAGAAAAACACAGGGTTTCCCCAAAGATTTGCCGGTCATCAAAGAGAGTATTTTACGGAACGGTGCCGGGAAGATTTTCCGTACCCAAATCGTCAGCAGCGATCAAATCCAATTCGGAAAATACGCAGCACCCAACGTCCCGACCCAGTTATTAAACACGGCCAATCCCGCTCGCTTTCCCATTCATATTCTGGGCAATGAATTGTTGAAGCGGTTCAATACGATCCTGGATTTTCAGCACCATTATGTGTACCTCAAACCGAATGGACTGATGGGGCTGCCGTATACGGATGCTTCTTAGGGCTTAGATTCGCGCAGCCCCCATTTCCTTCCAAAGGAAATGAGCGCACAGGTCCAATCTTCGATTGTAGGTTGTTCGCAGACCCCGATCTGTGAGGGCCCTCACTCCACCCGACTCACATACACATAATAGGCCCCTAATGCTATGTCATCGTCACCTTCCAGCCAGGTTTTGACCTGGGTAGGGCCGGCTTCCAGTTCCAGTTCAAAACTGATCTCGTGGGCATTCGCTGCTATGTCTGCGCTCATTTCCTGATCGCCGACCGATATACGGGCCTTCGTCAGGGGTAAGGCTTTTCCTTCTGCAAATGGATCGCCGCCGGGCACTCCAGCGCGGCCCGGAATACTCCCTGTGATCGGCTGATCCAATTCTTCCGGCCAGCGCCTCAGCTCAAAGTTATAGGTACCTCCTTTGGCCATCTCCACCGTCCAGAATCCATTGACAATCTGCCCGCTTCGGATATGATTTTGATGCCAGGCCGTATAGGCTGATTTACCGGATGCATCCTTCGCATCATGCCAATCATGGGATAACAATACGACCCTTTCCCCCACTTCCTGCCCCAATACAGCGCGAGAAAACTCTCCGAATCCGGGTTCCAACTCGGTCCACCAGTTTTCATACGCTTTTCTCAACTTGATTATCATTTCGGGATGCTGGGCTGCCAGGTCATGTTGCTGACCGGGATCCTGCTCGATGTCATAGAGTTCCTTGCCATTGACCAGCCGCCATTTGTCCATCATGGTCGCAGATTTTCTCCATTTGGTAGGATTTTCTTTTCGTTGGGTATCTGTGATGATGACGCGGCTTTTCCAGACTTCCGCTTCCGTATCTCCTTTCAGAAGTGGGGCAATACTTCTCCCATCAAAAGCGACTTCGCGTGGCGCTTTCAAGTCCAGCAAGTCCATAAAAGTCGGCAGCAAATCCACATGAGCCGTCAGGAGGGAGATGTCTGTTCCTGCCTCTGCTTGTTTGCCGGGCAATCGCACGAAACAGGGCACCCGATGCCCGCCTTCATATTCGCTGCCTTTGGTGCCGCGCATGTCTGCATTGTAGCCTTTGAGTAATTTGCCTTCCTTATCAAACCGAACGCCGGCTGCGGTTCCATTATCGGTCATGAATATCAGGATCGTATTTTCCGCCAGCTGCCAGTCTTCCAGTTTTTGCATCAGAACGCCCATATTTTCATCGATGTTGGCAATCATCCCATTAAAATTGGGAGAAGCTACCTGCTCATTATCCAGATAAGGACGGAGGTAACTGGAATCCACATGAAAGGGGCCATGGGGCGCATTCGTAGCCAAATAGACAAAGAAAGGGCCTTCCCGGTTGCTGTCGATGAAATTCAGCGCAGCGTCAAACCACACATCGGAGCAATAACCTGTGGCTTTTTCAGGTTGACCATTGCGGAAATAGGTGTCATCGAAGTAGTCATTGTCCCAAAAATCAGGCATCTGCCCTACCCCACCCCCGCCGTGGGCAAATACGGATTGGAAGCCGCGGTTTTGCACTTCAAAAGGGTGGCTGTCTCCCAGGTGCCATTTGCCAAACATACTCGTAGCGTAGCCATTGTTGGCAAATACTTCTGCCATCGTCATTTCATCGGCTGCCAGTTGAGACCGGCCGGCGATCGTATGCCAAACTCCTACCCGATTACAATTTCTACCCGTCATCAGGGCAGCGCGGGTGGGGGAACAGGTCGTGCCTACATGGAAATTTGTCAGGCGAATACTTTGCGCGTGGAGTTTGTCCAGATTCGGCGTTTTGAGGTAGGGATTGCCATGACATGACAGGTCGCCATAGCCCTGGTCATCGGTCATGATCAGAATGACATTGGGCCGGGAGTCGGTCGTGGATGGCTCAGCAGGCTGGCAACTTACCGCCAATAGTATCCATACGATTCCGACTAAAATTGCGATTTGCTTGTTCATGTGAGTAGGTCTTATAGAGTGTTTTCCGACAGAAATGGAGCGCAAATGCCCTCCTGGTACCATTTATCATTATTTTTTTTCAATAAGTCATGTAACTCCTGTTTGAGTTGGTTACCGATCTTAGCATTTAATTCCTCAAACGGAACCCGCCGCAGTTGATAGGGATCTGCTTCATTGTCATAACAAAATGCATCCTTATATTTCCCTGCTTCTTCATTCACCACAAACATATATTTCCCGGTGTACAGGCCTCTGGAAGCTCCTCTGATAAACAAGGCTCCTTCCGGTTTTTCAACAGCATCAGCCTCCGGATTGATAAGTAAACGGGAATAATCAACCCCTTGTACAGCCGCTGGAATCTGATCACTCAAGCCTGCAAGGCCCAGTAAAGTAGGCATGACATCGGGCACACTCAATATGAGGTCTTCTACCCGGTGGCTGAGTTGCTGAGGCCAATTGATAAAGAAAGGAATGGAAAATGCCTCTATTTCTGGGATATTTTTGCCGGTTAATCCATGACTGCCCAACATTTCCCCATGATCAGAAGAAAAGACTACGATGGTATTTTCTGACAGGCCCTGGGTTTCAAGTTCCGCTATTACCTGCCCGATAAAAAAATCAACCGCACTTACATTCGCAAAATAGTAAGGCGCATAATGCCCCACCGTCGAATCGGCATTCTCACGTGCGAGTAACTGATCATAGGCCACCTTTCCGGAATCGGTATAGGCCGCATAATACTCCATATAGGTGCTCTTTTCTGTCCAGGGATTATGCGGCGGATTCAAGGACCAGATGAGACAAAAAGGCTTGTCGGGGTCGCGCTGCCCTCGTGTATTGGCGAGATAGTCGGTAATGGCTTCCGCTTCTACCTCCGAAGAGAACCGCTTAGGGCGATACACTTCGCCATCTGACAAACCATTCACCAAATCAGGATCGCTGGAATAACATTTTGGATTGAAATGGCTATCATTTAAAAGTTGGAAAAAATAGCCGATACTATGTCTGTCGGGTCCGGGCGGTATATAGGTGTCATAGCGGTTGACGAAATGCCCACCGGGCGCTTCAGTTGTTCCCACATAATTTTCAGCTTCATCAAACAAAGGCTCCGTCTTCAACCAATGACATTTTCCCACATAGGCAGTCTCATAGCCCGCTTGCGCAAATACATCCGTCATGCATTGGGCATCTGTTCTGAGTTGAACCTCTCTTCCTGCTCTGCAATTATTGGTTACCCCATTTTGATCCGGATACATCCCCGAAAGCAACATCGCCCGATACGGACTGCATAAGGGATAATTACTGACTGCGCGACTGAAGACGATCCCTTCATTCGCCAGGCGGTCCAAGGTAGGCGTAATCACCGGATCCGGATTTCCCTGAATGTGTTGGGCATTGTCTCCCTGTGACCAGAATCCCAGGCTATACTGCCGGAATTGGTCCGGAAAAATATAGATCACATTGGGGGGAGATTGTACCGGCTGATCCTGACAAGCGATGCTTCCAAACAGGAGGAGGAAAAGAAGATAATGATGAACTTTCATGTGGAAGGGTGTTTCTGCTGAACAAATATAACCAGATTCTGAACTAGCTTCGGGATTCAAAACGGGTGTAGGCCAAAAATCCACAAAGAGAAACCACT
>CAYGTH010000639.1:1935-4158 GCA_964352745.1 uncultured Bacteroidia bacterium | reverse complement strand
CGATTAAGTAGAAAATGGAAAAGAGGTTGAGGGAAAAAACGCTCAAACCCTTTTCAAATCAGGATACCTGATCGGATTATATCGAACCACTTCTGCCAGACTTATGTTGTATTAAAATAAAAATATTCCTGAATCGTTATAATATGAATAAACATACATTTTATATATCCAAACATATAATAATGAACATCCTCCCTTTCCGACTTGCGCTCAACAGATTCTTGATGCTTTCAGGGATATGGCTGCTCATCAGTGCAGCGGCAATTGCCCAGCCGACCGTTGACGAATGCCAGGAAGCTTACGAAATTCCCGTGTGTGTGGATGGAAATGCATTCGTTGTAAGTCAGCCGAATGGAGATAATGAGGTAACCTTTACCATCAAACAGCTAAAAGCAACCGACCCTCCCGAAAATACAGAAAGCTGTCCGAATGAAACAAATTGGTTCCAGCTCTTTTGGGACTTTGGGGATGGGCAATATGATTGTGGCTTTGGGGAGAATGGTACTCCATTGACCATTACCCATAAGTATGCTGAAGCGGGGAATTTCAATCCCAGACTGATTGTGACCAAGCGCTACACGGATGATGATCCGCCGGAATCGGAGAGCGAATCTTCGGGTCTGCTGAAGGATGTATGGGAACCGATAGAATTGGATCCGGTTTCAATAGATCAAGCATCCGGGACACCTCATTCAGGTGGGTTAGGAGGCGCTTGCATACGGGTCACGCCCATACACCGCGCCCATTTCGGGGAGGATATATGGGTTTTGGTCAGCTTTATGTATGATGGAAATGAGGAAGAAATTGAATTTCACTTTGATCCGGGACTTTTTGAGTTTAAGGCGGAAGACTTTCGGTTCTATCCGCCGGGGGGGCTTTCCGAAGACCCTTTAGGAAATACTGATGGAGTCTTAACATGGCAAACCAATGAACTGGAACCGGGCCTGCACCATATCGCTATTCCCTTACATACCCAAAATCAGGAAGAGGTAACAATTCAAGAAGAAGAAGTCTCTTACGACTTTTTTGCCAAAATTGATCCAGGACCAACTCAAGGCAAAGATTCCACATGTACCGACCTAACCGATACCACCTCCGAAACAAGCGTAGGGCCCAAAGACCCCAATGCAAAAACCGTTGACATTACCCTGACCAACAGCCCCCAACCTGAAACCCTGACTTACCGAATTTCTTTTTATAACAAAGGAAAGGGAGCTGCCAGCCTGGTGACAGTCAAGGATGTCATCAGTCCCATGCTGGATTTGTGTGAGGTTAATATGGATTCTGTCATCATCGATGGAATCCCGTATAGCGCCAGCCATCATTCCAGCTTTTCCCCGGATATCGACTACGACACCCGGACCTTAACCTGGACCCTGAATGTACTTGACCATTCATCCGGTTTGATGGGCTTGTGGCAAGCTGGTTATGGATTTAATCTAGCTGACTGTGAAGATATAAACTGCGATCCCCGTACACGGATGGAGCTTGTATTTTCTATTCAAACCAGCTGTACCTTTGACTATGGAACTATAATCGAAAATGAGGCAGAAATCCAGTTTGATAACCTCGAATTATTTACGACTTCTCCGGCCAGGACAGCGAAGGTTTGCTGCGATTCATTGCTGAATACTACAATCATGGCAGGGGCACTTGTCCCGATACTCAGCCTATATGATGGCACGCTTTCTCCGATTAATACGAGTAGCATCACGGCTACCTTTGATTCAGGTATCCCCATTTTTGATCCTACCGCGGGACTGTTTCAATACCCTCCAGGTTTTGACAGCCTGGACCGGGTGGTATTTAGGGTGTGTGATTCCCTCGGACACTGCGAAACCGTTGAGGAAATTCTCTGCGTTTACGATCCAACCAATCCAGTGAACTCAACCACGATAGGATGTAGCAACAGTTCATGCGAAGACACCCCTTGCCCCGACCCGCCTCCCACACCTGAACCCTGTACCTTTCTTTTCTGGCAATTCACACGGTGCTGGCTTGTCTATCTCCTCTATGCTGTGGTAGTCGCTTCCGGCCTTTTCGGTTTATTCCTTATATTGAGGAAAAGGAAAAAAAGTGACTAAGCATTGTCTCCTGTTTTTGCTGCTGGCAATATGCAGCCTTTCTGCGCAGGCTTCCGATCTTCCGGAAGCCTGTCGTCAATTGCTGGCAGAGGTAGCCGAAGCCCTGGAAGCAGACTCTTCGAATTGCGCGGAAGAATAT
>CAYGTH010000639.1:0-1925 GCA_964352745.1 uncultured Bacteroidia bacterium | reverse complement strand
ATATGCAAGTCGTGCCCTTGCTCAGGCCAGGTCCCCGGCGGATTCGGTCCGGTGCTTCACCGCCATTGGAAAATCCTTTTACCGAAAGCGAAAACACGAACAGACACTGGCCTATACTGCTCAAGCCATCGTACTGAACATCGACAGCCTCTATGATACCGCCCAAGCCTGGTATTATCATGGGAGGTCATTGTCCCGGGTGGAGCGACTTCCCCAAAAAATGGCTACCTGCTATGAAAAGGCCATAGCCTTATCCAACCTCCATGACCATGTCCGTGCTCGTCTCCTGAAAGCATATAGCCTGGTGAAGTTAGGTCAATACTATACAAAAATAGGAGATACAGAACGAGCGATTTCCTATTATAACCGGGCTCTTGTTCTTGGACAAACCGAGGAGTTTCGTAAAAAAACTGTGGAGGAAAACTGTCTGATAGAAATGGGAATTGCCTATATGGTTGAAGCTCAATATTCCACAGCCATAGACCATTTCCATCAAGCCTTGTCGTTGGATTTGGTGAACCCGTCTAACAAAGCGATCGTCTATGACCGATTGGGGGAAACCTATATGGCTATGGGCAAATATGAATCGTCAATCGAATATCAGAAAAAAGCCATTCACCTGTACCAGGAGTGGGATGATCCCGAAGGGGTATTGGCAGTGCAAGCCCAACAGGCAGAATTATTCATGAAAACGGGTCGGTACGAGGAAGCAGAGCATCTCCTGGTTGAGGTGTTCAGGGTATGGCAGAAATTGAGGGGGAATCAGAAGTCCCGGGAGTTAGGGAAAACCCATCTGGTAGCAGGAGACACCTATTTCCACCTGCACAACTACGACCTTGCCCTTCGTCATTTCCAACAAGCCCTGCAAGCTGTTTTGAACGATTCCCTCTCTTCCAATCCAGGGGTGCAACCCTCCAAAGAAATGATCTACGCTGAGAATGTGTTGCAAGATGGACTCAATGGAAAAGGGGAAACGTTTTTTGCAAAATACCGGAAAGAGGGAAATATTGAAGACCTCGAAGCCGCTTTTTCCTCATTAGCACTTGCCATGACAGTAGATGATGCCTTGCGAATAAAATTTAGCGCGACTTCTTCCAAATCCCTCATAGCAACCGAAACCCATTGGCGTACCGGCCTGGCACTGGAGGCCGCCTATCTGTTAGAAAAGAAAAAAGGGGCTATGATAGATACTGTTTTTGCCCTGATGGAACACAGCCGTGCCATGGATTTATATTCGACCTTGAAAGAGGCCCAGGCCAGCATCGAAGAGAGGATTCCTCGGGAATTGAACGCTATTCGTGAAAAAATGAAAGTTGCCCTTTACACTTGCGAAGGACGATGGACAGGTAATACAGAAATCTCCGTCGATTCAGCTTGTGCCACAGTTCGGCATCAGTATGATTCGCTCCTCCAGGTATTGGAAAACAGCTATCCAACCTATCGCCTGAAAAAGTATCAGGTTGAAATAAATAGTTTGGCAGACATTCAGACAAAACTCCACGCAGACGAAGCCCTGATTGAATACTTTTGGGGCGGAAAAACCCTTTTTGGATTGATGGTAACCCGGAATCGTGCAACCTGGAGGCTGTTGGATGAAAAGGGCGTAGTCTCAGAGTTAGTAGGCACATTAAACCTGACCCAACCTACTTCCGATTTCCTTACCGCATCACTTTTATATGAGTTATACAGTCAATTATTGGCTCCGTTTGAGACACTGCCTTCCTCCTTAATTCTTGTTCCAGACAATTCCCTTCACTACTTGCCTTTTGAAGCCTTGCTAAGCCAACGACCTGATAGCCTGATTACAAATCGGCTGGGTGCTAACTTCTGGAAGGGAGAAGAAAAAATGGAAGGCGCGGCTTCCTATTTGCTCTATGCCCACAAAATTCAATATGCCCATTCTGCGACTTTATTGTATTCAATCC
>CAYGTH010000638.1:0-4169 GCA_964352745.1 uncultured Bacteroidia bacterium | reverse complement strand
GTATATACCCATCAACATTCAATTTCTGTTGATAATGCCTGGCTAAATATAGATCTGCTTTAGCATCCTTTTCGCTTTCATTTACCAGCACATAACTTGTTTTATACCGCTCCAGGCTCCCGATAACTTCGGTAATTATTTGACCTTCGGGATCATAAGCCGAATAGGCAAAGTGCGTATAAATCCATTTGCTGGGAGAAGGAATATTCAGGTTGAAATTGGTACGCAGAAAACGTGGGTCGAAGGTGTAAAATTGCCCTTTGTTGCCTTTGATATTTTCCACCTCATTATTGACTTGAGATAGTATACTTGTATGCTTTTGCCCTAGCTGTATGGAGAATTGATAGCTTGTTTTTAATTGAACAATCAGGAGCACGGCAAGTACCAGAGTCAGCAGGTACATAAGCTTTTGCTTAATGGGAGTCGAAGTAAATACCAAAGCCAGGGCCAGCAAGGGCACAAACATGAGGAAATAGTGTCCATCCGCTCTGCCACTCAGCGAAGTTGCAATCAGTTGAAACAAAACAGCAATGCAAATCACGAAAAATTCAAAACGAATACTTCTTTTTCGGATCACATGTACCAATATGATTCCGATACCAAGTAGTATCACCGGGGCGATAATTCCCAGGTAACCTCCTGCCAGTATGGTCTTTCCTATGTTATGGAGCAGGGGAGCTTTTTGTATATAGGAACCCAGATTAAACAGAAAAGCCTGATCGATGAAGTCATCCCAATTCCCCCAGGAATAAATAATCAGGCCTGTTAATAGCACCCGAAACAGAACCCCGAGTAAAAGGAATACGCTATGTCTCAGAATAAACCGTGTTGGGTTGAGTGTGCCTTTTATTGTGAAAAAGATATATGCTCCTATCAGTACAGATGGTGCAAGAATTTCATTTTGCTGGAAAAAGAAGATCGTTCCTAATAATGCCCCCAAAACAATAGAGGCAATCGTAGAGGGTTTTCTGGTAAATGCGATATAGGCAATCAAAACAGTCAGGTATGCCGTAACCTGCCGGCTCAAATTGCCGCCTTCCAGGATGTAAGGATGATTCATCAGGGCCATAAATACCACGGCAATAAAGACAGCCATAAGGCTGTCTTCCGTCACATTCTTTGCGATTGAATGTACGAGTATAACAAGATAAAAGCCCAGACAATTCAGGATCAAAAAGATGCCCCAGGTGCTGTTGGGGGTGAGCAGGAAACCCAGGTAGTTGAGGATGTAAATGCCGGGAGGTTTATGGTCAAAGGCGTCGGTGTATGGCAGGTCGCCATTTGCCAGAATCATCCCCATGTACTGGAATATCTCCCGATCATAACCCAGTACGCCAAAAAATGGTGAAAAAGGGATGATGAGAATCAGGTACACGAGCAGTAAGAAAAGTATGGTTGCTGTGTGTTTTGAGAGGGGAAGCATGTGCTGAAATTACAAATAATAGTTGCTGTTTAGGCTCTTGGCGATTGGCTTTTAAATCATTTCCCGTTACAATAATAATTTTTCAAAAAGTGAAATGATTTCAAATATCACTCGCCTATGTAAAAACTGACCTAAATGTCTGGGTTTTGCCAACAACCAATCGCTAAACGCCAACAGCCTAATTTCACTTCAACGCAAACCCAATAATCTCGGCAAAAGAGCGGAAGCTAATACTGATAAGTCGCGGGATATTTTTGCCAAGCGAAGCGGTTCCCGTTTTTCGGATATTGTAGTTCACATCAATCACTTTTACCCTCATTGTTCTCCGAATAGCCATGCCAGCTATGATGATATTTGGGGCAAAAGTATCAAGGGGAATATTGGTAAATATTTCCTTGAATCGTTCGACGCGCATAAGCCGATAGGGTGAATTAACGTCAACGATTCCCTTCCCATAAAACATGCGCACTACGAGGTATGACACCCAGGTCATCAACTTTCGGAATAAAGGGCTTTTCCGGCCTTTCCGCTTGCCGATCAGGAAGTCATATTGCTCGCGCTGATTCCAGAATGCAGGAAACTGATCCGCCGAAATTTCATTGTCGGAATCTACCTGAAAAAGCCAATCGCAATCGAGGTTTTCATTATAGGCCTGTAGAATGGTAGGGCCATGGCCGATATTTGATCGCGTCTCTACCGTAAGCATATCGCTGTATTGCTCTGAGAGAGCCTTTAGCACCTCTGGCGTGTTATCAGTTGACCCGTCATCATACAGCCGTATTTGATAGTTGATGTTCAGTTGCTCAATCGTATTCATCCAATCTTTAACCACGAGCCTGATTACCTCATTTTCGTTGTAGACAGGGATGACAATTATAAGGTCGGGCATATTTAGTCAAGTTCAAGTTCAAGCGCAAGTTCAGGATTTTTAGAGATAACATTACAGGACATACTTTGCGTGAAATTAAGCGCTGATTCTATCTTCATACAACACCAGCGCTGCCTCAATAACATGATGCATGTCGTAATAACGATAGGAGCCGAGTCTTCCGCCAACAATGATATCAGGATATTTGTGTAATTCCTCTTGATAACGCTTGTAAAGTGCCCGGTTTTTTTCGCCACTTACAGGATAATAGGGTTCATTTCCATCATCCTCGGCAGAAAACTCTTTAATCACCAGCGTGGTTTTGTGGCCAGGTTCATACCGTTCAGTGTGCAAATGTTTGGGCTCGTGTATGCGCGTGTAAGGAATGTTGAGATCGGCAAAATTCATCACTGAAGTTCCCTGATAATCTTCCACCTTAACCACCGCTTGCTCAAAACGAAGTGTCCGGTATTCCAGTCTGCCGAATGTGTAGTCAAATAATCGATCAATTTCACCTGAATAAATGATAGGGGTTCCGGGCTTGATATGGTCTTTTACTGCAAAAAAATCGGTATTGAGTCGGACAGTGATATTTTCCGAATCGAGCATTTTTTCAAAAATCCGTGTATAGCCATCTGTTGGAATGCCCTGCCAGGTATCAAAGAAATAAGATTCCTCATAGTTCTTTCTGAAAGGAAGTCGCTTCACGATGGAAGCCGGAATTTCCGTCGGCTCACGATCCCATTGCTTGATGGTATAACCTTTTAGAAAAGCCTCATACAGCGGCCTTCCCACCATGTTGATGGCTTGCTCCTCAAAGTTTGCCGGCGCTTTGTAGTATTCCTTTTTTCGTTCCTGATCAAGAAAGGCATCCACCTCAAAGGGTTTCAGGTTCACCTCATAGAAACTATTGATTGTTTCCAGGTTGATGGGCATTTGGTACACCTTGCCCTTGTGGGTGGTTAGTACCTGATGACGATAGCTGTTAAAGCTGGTAAAGCGGCAGATATAATCCCAGACTTCCTGGTTGGAAGTGTGAAAGATATGGGTGCCATAGGTGTGGTATTCAATGCCGGTTTCGGGGTGGATTTGCGAATGGCAGTTGCCGCCAATATGATCGCGCTTTTCGAGGATCAGAACGTTCTTTTTCAAATCGTTTGCTATGCGCTCAGCAAGCACTGCGCCGAAAAATCCGGCGCCAACGATAATGAAATCATAATCCTCTTTTGTCATTTTAGGTTTACTAAACTTTTAAAGTTTCGTAAAGCTAGTAAACCGAGGCTAAAACTAGCCCCAAAGTTCCTGAATATTGAAAGCAAAACCCTGAACTGCTTCACTGTTTACTTCCCCTTTGGTTTTGTGTTTGGTCAAAAGCTGGAATTAGCCTTCCTGATTGACATATTGTTCGAGGCTTTCTTTCTCAGGATCAATGATCCAATATTCCCTAACGCCATGATGCGCATAATCAACGAATTTGACGCCTCTGTCTATCTTTTCAGTGCTTTTGGAAATAATTTCAACTACAAAATCCGGCGCTGGAAAAAGCATCTGATCATCAGAAAAGCCTTGGGCTTTTTCATTTGAAAAAAAGCAAATATCAGGCTCGTAGTTATTTCGCGGGAATTCAATCATGACTTTTTCGATTCCTACAGTACCGAGTTTCTTTTTCTTTACATAAGGCAAAAGTATTTCAAGTAAATTGGAGGATACGTTCCAATGGCTTTTTCTTACGGGCGAATTATAAACAATCTCGCCGTTTATAAATTCAGCCTTGATATTTTCGTGTATCAAAGCATAATATTCTTCTCGCAAGGCTTTTTCCTTTTCGATTTCCTTTTGAAGTTCAAGTAAAATTTCAGGAAAGGCAGGGTCTTGGAG
>CAYGTH010000637.1:0-4182 GCA_964352745.1 uncultured Bacteroidia bacterium | reverse complement strand
GTCCGACCTCGGGAAGTGGTATTATCGACAACTTCTGCAATCAGATCGTTGTCTCCAAAAAACAGTTTGTTCCCAACGCGAATTTTACGGGCAGGCTCCACGAGCACATCCCATAATTTCTGTTTGACATTCAGCTCCCGCAATAAAAATACTTCAATCCGTGCTCCTGTTTTTTCTTTTTTCCCGATCAAGCGGGCAGGAAAAACCTGAGTGTCATTGAGTACCATTACATCCCCTTCGTCAAAATATTCTAGAATATCTTTGAACAAACGATGCTCAATTTTACCGGTATCCCGATGGGCAACCATCAATTTGCATTCGTCACGAGGTTCTGAGGGATGTAAAGCGGTAAGTTCTTCAGGAATTTCAAAGTTGAAAGCGGAGAGTTTCATTGCCATAAGAACCGGGGTTATTGCGTGTTTAATAGGACCCTAATTGCCACCAAGCTGCAAAAATAGGTGCAGGTTTCTTGTAAATCAAGCATCTGGGCATAGATATCTTACGGAAATGTCCTTTAAGCCGGGAATTGCATCAAAAATGAGCGAAATACCTTGAAAATTAATGTCATTTCCGGGGAATAAGGATTGCCCTGCTAATCTGAATAATTTTCAGGTTAAATTTCGGACTTACCAGCATTCCTGTTAATTTTGCAGAAATTTTTGAACAAATGCCGTTAGACCCCTCGATCAAATCAGTACTCATTATCGGCAGCGGTCCTATTATCATTGGTCAAGCTTGTGAATTTGACTATTCCGGATCCCAGGCATCTCTGGCATTAAAGGAAGAAGGCATTCGCGTGGCTCTGATTAACTCGAACCCTGCCACAATCATGACCGATCCGGTCACCGCGGACGACATTTATTTGTTGCCCCTGGAGCCCGCATCCATCGAAAAGATCTTGTCTCAGCAAAAAATCGATGCTGTACTTCCCACCATGGGAGGTCAAACCGCATTGAATTTGTGCGTAGAATGTGAAAAAGCTGGAATCTGGGATAAGTACAATGTGCAGATCCTGGGTGCCAATATTAACGCAATTGACAAGGCCGAAGACCGGGAAGTATTCCGAAAGCTCATGATGGAAATGGGCATCGATGTGCCCCGGGCAGAGACTGCGAATTCGTTTCTTAAAGGAAAAGAAATTGCCCAACGCATCGGTTTCCCCCTCGTAATTCGTCCTTCCTACACCCTTGGTGGGACAGGAGGCGCATTTGTGAATGATCCTAAAGATTTCGATCAATTACTCACCTATGGATTGCAGGCGAGTCCTATACATGAGGTCCTGGTAGAGGAAAGTATTTTTGGCTGGAAAGAGTTTGAGCTGGAAGTCATGCGTGATCTGGCCGGGAACAAAATTGTAATCTGTACGATTGAGAATTTTGATCCGATGGGGATTCACACTGGAGATTCTATCACGGTAGCACCAGCCATGACCCTGCCCGATACGATTTATCAGGAAATGCGAAATGTCGGATTCCGCGTTCTGGATATCCTGGGCGACTTTGCAGGAGGCTGTAACATACAGTTTTCCGTTGACCCGGAAAGCAGTCGCCTGACCATCATCGAGATCAACCCCCGGGTTTCACGTTCTTCAGCTTTGGCCTCCAAAGCTACCGGATATCCGATCGCTCGTATCGCAGCCAAGCTCGCTGTAGGATACCGGTTGGACGAATTACCCAACCAGATTACCAAAACCACTTCTGCATTTTTTGAGCCCAGTCTCGATTATGTAATCGTCAAGATTCCCCGGTGGAATTTCAATAAATTTCAGGGAGCGGATCCGCACCTCGGCTTACAAATGAAAGCGGTAGGTGAGGTGATGGGCATCGGAAGGAGTTTCAACGAAGCCCTCCAAAAAGCCTGTCAGTCGCTGGAAAATAACCGAAATGGTATGGGCGCTGATGGGAAAGAGCTCCAAAATCTGGAGCGGATTATGGATAGCCTTCGTCATCCTTCCGATGATCGGGTATTTCATATCAAGGATGCTATGCACCTCGGCGTACCCCTCAAAGATATTTGGGATGCGACCCGGATTGATATGTGGTACCTCAAGCAAATTGAATACCTCGTCATTCTCGAAAAAGAAATCAGTCGCTTTACCTTAAAAAACATCCCAAAAGAGCTAATGCTCGAAGCCAAGAAAAACGGATATGGCGACCGGCAGCTTGCACATCTGCTGGGATGTGTCGAAAGTGATGTAAGGGAACAACGCCTCAAACTCGGCGTTAAGCGGGTGTACAAACTTGTGGATACCTGTGCAGCGGAGTTTAAGGCAGAAACACCTTACTACTACTCCACCTTCGATGAGGAAAACGAATCTATAGTTTCAGATAAGAAAAAAGTAGTCATCTTTGGATCTGGCCCTAACCGAATCGGACAGGGGATTGAATTTGATTATTGTTGTGTACATGGCGTGCTGGCTTCCAAAGAAGAAGGTTTTGAGACGATCATGATCAACTGCAATCCAGAAACGGTTTCTACAGATTTTAATATTTCAGACAAGCTCTATTTCGAGCCTATATTTTGGGAGCATGTCTTTGACATCATAGATCATGAAAAACCGGAAGGGGTAATCGTACAGCTAGGCGGTCAAACAGCCCTAAAGCTGGCCGAAAAACTCCACCGATATGGGATTCCGATACTCGGCACCGGCTTTGACATGATGGATATGGCTGAAGACCGGGGGCGCTTTTCGACATTGCTCAAAGAACTCGATATTCCTTATCCAAACTTTGGAGTTGCTGAAAGCGCGGAGGAAGCCATCGAAATTGCACACAAAGTAGGCTATCCCGTCCTGGTTCGTCCTTCCTATGTATTGGGAGGACAGGATATGCGAATCGTCATCAATGACGAAGAGCTGACCCGCCATGTGATCAAAATCATGAACCTGGTGCCAGGCAATAAAGTCCTGATCGACCACTTTCTGGATGGAGGAATAGAGACAGAAGCCGATGCCATTTGCGATGGGGAAGACGTGCATATCATCGGTATGATGGAGCACATAGAACCTGCCGGTATTCACTCTGGTGATTCCATGGCCGTCCTTCCTCCTTTTTACCTGAGCGATGGAGTGATTCAGCAAATGGAGACCTATTCGCGGAAACTGGCTCTGGCCATGCAGATAAAAGGCCTGATCAATATTCAATTTGCGATCAAGGACGAAATCGTCTATGTCATCGAGGCGAATCCTCGTGCCTCCCGGACAGTACCTTTCATCGCCAAAGCCAACCAGATTCCGTATGTAAATTTTGCGACCAAGGTGATGCTGGGCACGCACAAACTGAAGGACTTCACCTTTAATCCGAAGCTGAAAGGCTATGCGATCAAGGTGCCGGTTTTCTCCTTCAATAAATTCCCGAATGTGGACAAAGCACTTGGGCCAGAGATGAAATCGACAGGGGAAAAGATCTACTTCATCAAAGACCTGAAAGATCCTTTCTTTGTGAAAGCCTACAATGAGCGAAACATGTACCTCGCCCGGTAGTTCACATACCCAGAATGAGAGAAACGGGGTCTTACCAACAGCGGTAAGACCCCGTTCTTATTTAATAACAAACCGCCTGATTCTCATGGAATACCTCTACGCAATTGATCTGGCAGGAACCCTGGTATTCGCGATTAGTGGTGCACTGGCCGCTGCCGACAAGAAATTTGATATTTTTGGTGCGACAGTCATGGCCCTGGTTACGGCCGTGGGAGGCGGAACCTTACGCGATGTCATGATTGGCAGCACCCCTGTCGGCTGGATGCAGGACCTGAACTACCTGTATTGCATTCTGATAGCGGTTCTGATCAGTTTCTTTTTCAAAAAACACATTCTTCGATTGCGCAAAACGATGTTTTTGTTTGACACCATAGGCATCGGATTATTTACTGTACTTGGCGCCCAAAAGACACTCGATATCGGATTAGCGCCCATTATTGCAGTATTGATGGGAACCGTTTCAGCCGTATTTGGAGGCGTGTTGCGCGATGTGCTTTCTAATGAGGTTCCGCTTATTCTCAGAAAAGAAATCTATGCTACTGCTTGTTTGGCCGGCGGCGGCATGTTTGTCCTACTCGGTCAGGTGAATGTACACCAAAACCTGCGAATTAGCCTCTCGATTGGCGTAGTAATGGGCGTTCGGCTATTGGCAATATGGAAAAGCTGGTCGCTTCCTAAGATTTCCTGACCTACCCTCCTTG
>CAYGTH010000636.1:0-4197 GCA_964352745.1 uncultured Bacteroidia bacterium | reverse complement strand
GAAACCCCGGAGATTCCGCTTAGTGCTTTCTTTGTGCGCTGAGTGCCTGAGTGGTTTCTCTTTGTGGATTTTTGGCCTACACCCTTCGGAACTGATATTAATCAATTACTTTCCTGTCAATTCTCATATTAAGTGCATCTACAGGGCGATAGTTTGATGGCATGAAAACTATCCTGTATCCCACCGACTTTTCTGACAATGCTCAAAATGCATTGCGATATGTGATTCCTTTTGCACAACGGATGCAAGCCAGCATATTGCTCCTACACGTTTACCCTTTTCCTGCAGTATATCCCGAAGCCCCTCTTTCCATTATGGAGCGGGAAACAGAAATCCTGAGAATAGCAGCTGAGGAACACCTGGCCATATTGGCAAAAGAGATTCAATCAGAAGCCCCCGAGCTGATCTGTAAGCGTCAGAGCATGCAAGGCCCGGTGAGTTCACAAATTCTCACCGCAGCGAGTGAATATGAAGTGGACTGGATCATCATGGGAACCCAGGGTCGCAGCAGGATCGACCAAATGTTATTCGGCAGTGTAACAGCCCAAATCATCTCTCAGGCAAATTGTCCGGTATTGGCGATTCCAGAGGTAGCATTTTTTCATGGCATTAAGCGAATTATATTTGCCAGCGATTTCCAGGAAGGAGATTTTGAAGCCCTTGAGCAGCTTGTGGAACTGGCTCGCCTATTCGACGCGGAATTGCGGGTGATACACATTTCTGAATTAGAAAACTCTCGTATGAAAGCGAGTTTCGAGGCCTACGCTAACGGTATTCAAGAGGTGATTCCGTATGACAAATTGGAATTCCACTTGTTACAGTCTTCCAATGTTCAGCAGGGTTTAGAGGAATTTGTCAATAATTGTGGTGGAGACTTACTCGCAATGAATGCCAGGAAACGCGGGTTTTTTAGTCAACTGTTTCACAGAAGCCATACCCGAAAGATGGCCTACCAGAGCAAAAAACCGATATTGGCCCTGCACCATTAATCAGAGCTGCAATCATGAAAAACGGCATAATTCTTTCATTAACAATACATTAGGAATACAAACTGCGGACAAATAACTGAATATTCTCCTGGCAAATCAGGAAAACCGATAGCATCATAACTCGTGCTTCGTTTTTCCTGATAGCCTAACAAGCTAATAATTTCCACAAAATGGATATTCGCATAATACGCATCAGGGATACCTTGCATACCATACAACATGGCTTATGCTAAACCTTTTTACCTTATTCTTTTTGAAGTATAGCATCCATTTTTCACAAAGCACATTTCGCAGGAGTTTACTGATGTGTTTAATGGTTTCTTTATTTCTTTCGCACACCCTGGCCGTATCTATTAGTGGACAAATTAATGACTATGCAGCTGTCGTATCCATCGGCAGTCAGCTAATCGTAGTGGATGATGCCAGTGCATTTTCCCACACAGACAAAGTCCTCATCATTCAAATGAAAGGTGCCATCATCCGGGAAGATGACGATGCCGCGTATGGAAGCGTATCCGACTATGGAAATGCAGGAAATTACGAAATCAATGAAGTGGCCTCGGTGGAAGGGAATACCCTGCTTCTGGTGTATCCAGTTGGGAGTTTTTACGATGCAGCTGACATCGTGCAGGTGGTCCGGATCCCCCAATACGATCGGGCAGAAGTTACCGCTCCGCTTACAGCAAAAGCATGGGACGGCACTACTGGCGGTATTCTCGCACTGGAAGTTACGGGCAAACTCACCCTCCACGCAGATTTAAACGGACAGGCAATCGGCTTTCGAGGCGGCGACCTGAACGGGCATGCTGTCAAAGGAGGGACAACTTATATCTGTCCATTCAGCTCCGGCCAGGGAGGCATTAAAGGAGAAGGCATTACGGAAGTGCCCCAGGCTGCCTGTCGCGGTCGATTGGCCAATGGCGGCGGCGGCGGGAATGATCACAATGGCGGTGGCGGCGGCGGCGGAAACTATGGTACCGGTGGAGTCGGCGGGCATGGCTGGTTGTCAAATAATTCCGGCAGGCTGAGCGACATCGACAAAGGAGGCCGGGGAGGAGTACCGCTCGATACCTTATACGAACTGGGGATTACCAAACTTTTCCTTGGCGGCGGCGGCGGTGGCGGCCACCAAAATAATGGCGCATCTGTGCCTGCTGCTAATGGTGCCGGGATTGTCGTAGTGATAGCAGATACGCTCGAGGCAGCAAGCGCAGTCTCCATTCTGGCAAATGCGCTAGATGCCTCTGACGTACACGTGAATGATGGTGCAGGAGGCGGAGGCGCAGGAGGTGCTATTTTATTGGAAGTAAACACCTATATCAATCCCGAAAACCTTACCCTCGACGTCTCTGGCGGAAAAGGTGCAAATGTATACACCCGTGATCAACACGGACCCGGCGGGGGCGGTGCCGGGGGCTATGTCAATACCATTTCCGCTTTGTCTCCTGATGTAACCATTGATACGACTGCTGGTGGACCTGGCTTATTTATTTCTACCCATACCAGTAATCCCTACCACAACACCTCCCACGGTGCAACCGCTGGCACGCCCGGAGCAGTGCTTACCAGTCTGTTTCTACAAACAAGTTCGACTCCGCCCACCCTCGACCTCGATGATCAAACGCCCGGGACTGATTTCCAAAATACCTTTGTGATAAATCAGGATCCTGTTTCCATTGCTTCGCCCAACCACGTAGAGATCGAGGATGCAGATGGGATCATTATCCACACGGCTCGAATTGAGATGACAAATCCCCTGGACGGAAGCGATGAGTCCATTCAGATAACCATGAGTGATGCAGAATTGAGTGCCTATGGGATAACGGTAGTAGATTTAGGGACTGACCACGAAATCGCCCTGATCGGTACCGCAACTTTGGCAGAATACGAAGCTGTTATCGGTAGCATCGTATATAACAACACTGCTTCAACTCCCAACATGTTTACCCGGAGCATCCTATCAATCGTCAATGATGGCGGTGCCTTCAGCAACGAAACAGAAACCCTGATCGATATCCTCGATGCCGTACTCTCCGTTACACTCGAAAATGCTTCGGCGCATTGGGAAGGAAATACAGCAGTGCTTGAATGGTCTATTCAAAATCCGGGTGCCGTACAGTTTCTCGTAGAGCGTTCCTTTGATAAAGAGAACGTTGAGGAATTGCAGCAGATCAATAGCCGACATAATTCAACCAATTGGTGCTCCTGGTATTATCAGGATCTGGAGTCTAAGCAGTTGCCTGCCCCCGTTTTGTACTATCGAATTCGGATGTCTCTTCCCAATGGCAACTCTGAAACCAGCGATTGGCTGGAACTCCGGCGTCCGCCTGACAAGTTGAATTTCTTATCTGTTCGACCTCACGAAGAAGGCAGCTCCCTGCATCTTCGCCTCCTTCCGGAAGTACAATTACCTGCGGAGTTGCGCATCCTGAACACAAACGGTCAAGTGGTATTTAGGGAGAAAATCAGGCAACGACTTCCTGAGCAGGAATGGGTATTGAAACATCAGCAGTATCCGGCAGGTGCCTATTTCATTCGGTTTTCAACTTTTGGGAAGGTGAATAGCAGTAAATTTATCATCCGATGATTACCCACTAAAAAATGCAATAAAGCGGTCCACTTCGGTTCAATTCCAGGCATTGCATAAATTTTCTCAAACAAATTTGCACTATTTTATGTTTTATGCTTTATATTTGAATCATTATTGAAAAAATGGAAATCAACAACTTACATCATCACCATCATACTTTGCTTTTGCAAGCACTGTGGTGAGTGCATTATGTTGGTTATACCTCATAAATTAATACAAATAGGCTCACCACGAATTGGTGAGCTTTTTTTTTGCCCCATACAAACCCTTATGCAAAATCGACTTAAAATCGCCCTTCAGAAATCCGGACGCCTTAGTGAGAAATCGCTGGCCCTCCTTCGGGAATGCGGAATTTCGATTAACAATGGTAAAAACAAACTGATCGCTACCGCCAGTAATTTTCCTGCAGAAATCCTGTATCTCCGCGACGATGACATCCCGCAATATGTGCAGGATGGCGTAGCCGACATTGGCATGGTAGGCGAAAACGTAGTGCTCGAATCGGGTGCCAACCTCCGAATGGCTAAAAAACTGGGCTTTTCCCGCTGTCGCTTGTCATTGGCAGTCCCCAAAGCAGATGAATATGCGGGTGCCGCCTACTTCGAAGGCAAAAAAATA
>CAYGTH010000635.1:0-4204 GCA_964352745.1 uncultured Bacteroidia bacterium | reverse complement strand
TAGATCGATTGCTCACACTCGATGGCTTACGGCTCATTGGGGAGCAGGTGGGGGCTACTACATGATTCCCTGATTAGCAGCGGACTTCCGAATCCATATCCATGCGATCATCCCGAGTACTAAGAGTACTACTACCCCCCAGACATATCCTGTAAGCCCAGCAGAAGGAACTGCAAGGTCTATCGAGTCATAGTTGCCTAGTAAAACGATTCCTGCCCATTGGTCAGGGCTCGTTTTTTCCGAATCGTATTCATGCCGCTTGAGGAAAGTCAACTTAGCTTGTTTCAAGGCATCACGCTTGGACAAGCCATTTTTCAGCCCCTCATAAAACAACTCCAGGACCTCATTACTCGCATATTCATCAATCTCCCACATTGACATCATGATACTCGGACAACCGGCATATTGGAAAGCACGAGCTAAAGACATCACTCCCTCGCCTGGTTGAAATTTCCCCAAACCCGTCTTACAGGCCGTCAGCACTGCAAGTTTGGCATTCAATCCCAGACTAAATATTTCATGTACATATACATAGCCATCTTCCGATGAAGTGGTATCTAATGGTTTTGCCAATACAAAATGGGACTGCATTGGCAGGCTATCATTGACAAAGGCATGGGTAGAAAGATGAATCAACTGGTGCTTACCGGCTTCTTTTTTAAACGTGGATTCCTGTGCTTGATATCGAAAAAGATACTTACCTCTAATCCAACTTAAAATCCGGGCAATGAATTCCTTCGAGTTCAATTGAGGAATGAGCGATTCACGGTGATAGGGACCGGGGTATAGTTCTGCATATTTAGCCATCATCTCCCGGTCAAAAACCGGTGCGATTGCTATCATTTCCCCAGGATTTATCTGAGTAGCATCTGTTTTTTCTGCCGCGAGTAAAGCGCATGAAGAAGCATAAGAAAGGGTATAATCGTTTAGCACATACGGCAAAGTTCCAAAGTGCACGGATGTTGAACCTGGTTCCCTTGTGATCAGGGCTTCAAAGGGCATATAATGCAGAAAAGCATCGGGAATAATTACCCATTTATCCGTATGTAGTTGCCGAAACTCAGGGGCAATTAATTGCTGGTATAGTGAAACAGCCAAAGAAGTATATTCGGTCGCTCCTGAATTAGATCGCATCGCTTGTTTAAGGCTCACCAGATCATGATACATCCCGTTAATCTCAAAGGTGCGAAATCCCACTGTATCTGGTAAGATACTGATCACATAACCGATGCTATCCGCTATATAGTATTCCAACAAGCCCGACTGTGCGTCCTCTAGCAATGCCCTTGCTTCTGCTATCCTCAGTACCGGGTTCTTATATTTGAGGGCGTAATAATCTGGATATCGGTCCTCCATATCACGAATCAATGCCTCGTATTCTCTGGAAAGGCTAAGCCCTCTGGCATACCATTCATTGACAGAGCCAGTATTTGCATCTGGATTTTTGAGCGATATTAACTTCTGATAATAGGAGAGATCCCGCTGCAGAGTATATTCGCGTATCCGAACGCTATCAGGTATATTTGCAAATGTCCAGGCGCGACTTCCCTGGAGGTGCTCGAATAGGCTCAGTGCTTTCTGCGTTTGCATAAAGGCAAATATTTCCTCAAGCAAATCAGGAGACTTCGAATGGCTGTACAGCTCCCATGCTGCTTCAATTCCCTTTGCATACGTTTGTTTAAGGGTAGCTTGTAGCCTATTCCGATCATGAGGGTGAGAATAGGTACTTCGGAGCTCCAAATTATAAGTGTTTAATTCCCGGTAAATATCCATCGCCCTTTCCAGATATGCGGGTTCATTTGTCTGTTGATATTGTTTCATCAGGGTTTCTCCCACCCTACTCCACGCATTCAATAATTGATAAGGCGAAAACACCTGATACTTAGCAGAAATCCCCTCTCTTCTTTTGGAAGTCAATGGGTTTTGGTTGGATTGAATCGCTTGCTGATACAGATCAATGGCAATATCGTATTTCCCTTGAAATTCTTTACATTTACCTAATGAGATCAGGTTATTCGCCAGATTCGGGTGAAAGGAACCATATTGTTTTTGCTGTAACCTTTTAGCTTTTGTAAACCAATTCTCTGCTTGTGGGTAGTTCTGCTGCATGAAAGCTACTCCCCCCTTATTTATATATCCGACTATTTTACTTTCAGGCTTATCCAGTTGGGATGCAATAAGCAACCCCTTGTCCAGGTAATATGCTGCCGAATCAAGGACCTCCTGCTTCATAAAAGAATAGCCCAAATTGAGGAACAGTTGCATGGTTTGTGCAGAATCACGTTCCGGTAGTTTATTCATGATATTCAGCGCAATGCGTAAAATTCGAGCCTGTTTCTCATGGTTCTGTTCCTGGTCAAGAATAGCAGAGAGGTTGTTAAAAGGCTTAATTATTTCTATTGAAAGCGAGTCAGGATACTCACTGAGTACCATTTTGATCGCCAAATCGATGTATTGCTTTGCGAGCTGATTTTCATTCCTGTACCAAAATCCTGTGGCGACATTATTATAGAATACACTCAATGAATCCTTCGTCTTACTTTCGACTTTGTATGTCAATCCTTTTTGATAGTAAGCTAGCTGGAGGTCCCAATCCCCCCGCATCCCCCAATAATATCCCAAATTTGAATAGCTAACTCCCAGGTTTTTAGCTTTTGCAGGATCGGGATGCTGGATATATAAAACAGAATCGATATAGGCTCCCTCTTTCACATGATGCGCCATGCTGTCCATATTTTCCAAAACTGACCAGCAATATGCTAAATCGTTATGTGTCTTGGCTATCAAGTCATGTACAGGAGGATACATTTTCTGCCGAACCTCCAGTGCTTTTTGATAATTAGGCGTGTAATCCCGGGCCTTTTTACCCAGTTCGTACAGACAATCTCCCATTCCTTCATAAGCAAAGGCATGCAGGGTATCAACCGGGGTGGATCGTATGAATTCCTGATAGGAATCGATCGCTCCCTGATAGTTTCCCATTAGATACAATTGCTGAGCCTGCTCAAATACTTCCTTGGCAGAAGCTACAGGATCCTGGCTCCAACTCTTTATTGGGCATACGGTTATTGTTCCTACTAGGAGCAGGCTCATAGCAGTGCGGGCATAGTGAAATATCGCAAACATGGAGATTAAATTTTGAGGCAAACCGACCTTACCGTTATACTACATTTAAGACCCTGGCAGTTCCTTATTTGGGGAGGCTGGTAATTTGTTCGAGCGCATTCCGTGCAGCATTTGCCTGTTCTTTATTCTTGGCATTAACAAATGGTTTCAGGTGAATAACAGCTTCTTCCAATCTACCAGCAGACAAGTATGCAAGCCCCAGGTTCCAGGCAACTTTTTCCTTCATTTCAGAAGCTGAGGCCTCTTTTGTTTGTAAAGACTCAAAGTAGGGAATCGCATCAGCTGGAGCTTCCCCTTTCAGCAAACTAATCCCAGTCATAAATCGGACTGTGTCGCTCTCCGGATATTCAGTGAGCATAGCCAAAAACTGGCTTGCTGCTTGATTATAGCGTTTTTCATGGTAATGATTGTATGCTTCAGTAAATTCAGGAGTTTTAATGTCGGATTTCGATTCCCCCATCCTAAAAGTAAGGGACAAGTCCACAACTCCTGGGGGAATTTTAGCGTTTTCGGCAAGTTCCTGATAGATTTTTTGATGTAGTCTGGGTTGCTGTTGCTGCCAAAGTATAATGGTGGCAATAAGGAGTGCAATTACTGCTGCTCCAGCGAAGATATATTGCCGGGAAGTCATAAACGGGAGTATCCGCGTTGCTGTATCTTCAGCTTTTACTTCCTCCCAAACCGATGCGATCTCCTTACGCATTTCTTCACGGCCCGCTGTGAAAATGACCTGATGCGCTTTTTGCTGGAGACGCAATTCTTCCCGGAGCAGTTCATCCTGTATAAGCAAATCTTCAAACGTTTGCTTTTCCTGTGCAGTCATCTCCCCGGATAGGTACCGTTCAATATAGGCCTCGGTTTGTGAGTTACTTTCGTCCATTTTTTACGGGGTTTTCAAGATTGATAGTTCCTGACAATTTGATTGCACTCATACTTCCACTTCTCGCTCTTTAATAATTTTTTTCAGGCGTTTCAAGCATTTATGTTTATTCACCCGAACCACCCCTCCGTTTTTCCAACCTAGCCTGCTAGCGATTTCTTCCATATCAAATTCTCGATATATCGATAAGATCAATAC
>CAYGTH010000634.1:0-4212 GCA_964352745.1 uncultured Bacteroidia bacterium | reverse complement strand
TTTGAATATCGTCGCGCGGCCAAAGAAAAACGCTGGGACAAAATGTCCAAGTTGTTTCCAAAGCTTGGAAAGACCATCACTGTCGCGGCCAAAGAAGGGGGGCCCGATCCCGACATGAACGCTAAGCTTCGCACCGCTATCCTGAACGCCAAGGCACAAAATATGCCGAAGGATAACATTGATGCGGCGATTAAGCGGGCATCGGCGAAGGATGCGGCTGACTATACCGAGGTGAATTATGAAGGCAAAGGCCCACATGGTGTACTCGTGTTTGTAGAATGCGCAACGGATAACACAACCCGGACAGTTGCCAATGTAAAAATGTATTTCAGCAAATCCGGTGGCAGCCTCGCCCCAACAGGTTCCCTGGAGTTTCTATTTTCCCGAAAAGCCATCTTTGAATTGAAGCAGCAGGAAAATATGGATCTTGAGGAATTGGAACTGGAATTGATTGATGCAGGCCTGGAAGAGATTGAGGTCAATGAGGAAACCGTGTATATCTACGGGGATTATACCCAGTTTGGGAACTTATCCAAGGCCTTAGATGAATTAGGCATTGAAGCCAATCAGGCATCCTTACAGCGAATTCCGACTTCACCGGTTACTTTTTCAGAAGAACAAATCGAAGAAATCGAAAAACTCATCGACCGACTCGAGGACGATGATGATGTCCAGGCCGTTTATACCAATATTGAATAAGGTCAGTCCGGCAACACCCAATTAAAAGATTTTCGATGAAAGTCCGTCGGTCCGTGGTCGCGGATTGCAGCCTTATGCGCACGTGTAGGGTAGCCTTTATTTGAGGACCAGTCATAGGCAGGAAATTCGATGTGCCGGGCTTCCATCCATTCATCCCGAAAGGTCTTGGCCAGTACTGAGGCCGCCGCAATATTCAGGTATTTACCATCTCCCTTGATGATGCACGCATGGGGGATATCCGGATAGACCCGAAAACGGTTTCCATCTATCGCTAAAAACTCCGGGATAATTTCCAATCCCTGGACAGCCAGGTGCATAGCTTCGTAGGTAGCATTTAGAATATTGACCTCGTCAATGCGCGGTGCATGGATCATCCCCACTTTCCAGGCGATCGCTCGTTCCATGATAATGGGCCGCAGCTTCATCCGTCGGATATGAGAAAGTTTCTTAGAATCATCCAACCCGGGAATTTCAATATCCGGGGGTAAAATCACAGCTGCTGCAACCACCGGTCCTGCCAGGCAGCCTCTTCCGGCTTCATCGATACCTGCTTCGTAGGAATGAGTAGAATATTGAGGAGACAATAACATAATACTTTAATCAGCTACGAAGTTAGGTTAGCTTACATTTTTTCACAAGAAAACCCCTTCAATCATTGTAAGTTTTCCATAAAAAACTGAACACAAAATTGAGTATTTAACATAAAAAGCTACGAGATATCCCTATAGCCATTCCAATAGGGTGTAAGATTTTTTTACAAAAAATATTCGTTACAGCATGCATTTTGGCCCGTTTTTTACTCATAAATACACACAATCCGCTGTGAAAAATAGCTAATAAAGGCTACTTTTGATAAAATTCATGCGGCTAACCATGTAAGATATGGAATTTCGTTTACAAGAAGTAAAAGAACAAATAAGTGCTGAAAAGCATGCTTGCGAGTCCCATTTGGAGGGCGATTGGATCATCTGGACTTGTCGACATTGTGGTGATTATGAGCGACGACTCAATTGGCGAACCGGAGAGACCAAGTCGAAAAAATCACCTTTACACGCCGAACATTACGCGATGAACCTCACTCATGGTATCAGTCCGCGTCTGGCAGAATTCCTAAATAAATAGCCCGGTCTCCCGAAGAGTCCGTTATTTTTCAGGAGCAATCTTTTTCTGATCCCGTACATTTTCAGTATATTAGGGCAACTAATCTGAGAATCAATCGCATTCTCATCCTAACTCAATCCACCCTAACGGAATCATTCAGGTGCTTATTTCTCCTGTTGAGAAAAAAGCACCCGCCCTATTTGGTCGCAAGGAAAGGTATGGCATCTCCATTCCAGTCCCTGTATTCGGTCATTTTATGAGAAAAATATGAATTCCCAAGCACTTAGTTTTCAACAACCTGCTCCCCATTCTACACACACTTGCGATTCCCGCCGAGAGGGGGAATGGGTCATTTGGACCTGCGCAGAATGTGAATCATATGAGCGGCACATGAATCTCCGTACGGGTGAAATGTGGTCTCAGGCAAATCATCCTGAAATTCTCCATACCGGTCTTCACCTTCCTGTAGGCGTTAGTCCTAAAAACATGGGAAAAACAGCACTCAATTAGAGATTCAGGAGCGAAGTTCCAGCGAGTTTCCATACCCAATAAGTACCCCGGTTTATCCCTACGGACGAACCGGGGTAACTTCGCATGCCGAGATTCCTGCATAGCAGCATTCATCTAATACACATGGATCAAGGCTCGCTCTACGATTTCATCGAAAGAGGTCGCTCCCCCCTTCTGTGCATGCTTATCCTGAATGGCAGCTTCCAGTTGGTACATCCCTGGCTTCAAAGCATGGGCCTGAATATCCACCCAGACATCTGATGCATTTCCCGAAGTCATTTTACTGGTGCCTCCGATCATGCTTCGGCTTCCAGCGCCCAAAGGGTTTGCATAAATCAATACATTACAATTTCCAGGCTCGGGAGAACTGTCAGTCGGAAACGTCAACTTCGCTCGAAATCCTTGCCGGTGGTCCAGGTTTTGAGTAGGCTCCGGCCGATCCGAACGCAGGGTTTCAAAAGCCAATACGTGCCGTTCAGCTTTTGGCTCAGAAGCAGCAAGACTCTCTGAGGGCAGTTTTCGCTTCGAATAAACCTTAGCAGCTTCGGGGAGGTGCTTGGCGATAAATGCCGCAATTATATCGGTATCCAGTCCCTTAAATGCTTTTTTCGCTTTCATCAGGGGGTATTCGATTTTTCCCTGCAATTCCCCTTCTCCGGGATCATACAGATCGATTCGAAAGGTAGATTTTGATACGGGAATTGCTTCCGAATCGATTGCCTCCTCTTTTTCTTTCCATTTCGTCAACTCAGCAGTCTTTTCCTTCAATCGGGCTTCTGCCAATTGGAGTGCCGCTTCCAGCTGAATCTTGGTTCGGTTATGTGCTCTCTTTTGAGATGTTTTTCCTGTTGAACTCATTGCTTGGTTGTTTGACGGTAATCAAATTATCATACTATTGCAGACCTTATTGGGCTCATAAACTCACTGTTCCCACTTTGATCTGAATCAAAAAGCCAGCCCCATGGGATCGCTCCGCATGAAACTGGCTGTTTCCCGATAGGTCTTGCGTACTATCCAGCTTATGCTTGATAAAACTGAACAAGACCAAATTCTGCAAAGGCTGCTACGGGTCCGGGTACGTTTCCAGTTACGGCAGGTGAAACCAGGGTCAGCGAGCATAACACGCGATACAGACCAGCAGGAACCGTATTGGGGGCGATATTGAACACATGGCTCTGGGCAGGGCTTGCTGCATCAAACTTGACAGAAGCTTCGCTAACTGGCAGGCTGTACTCCCCTTGTCCCATTTGCTCCATGTAAATATTCAAGCGCCACTCGCCAGAAAGGAAAGGAACCAATAAACCGGAAGACTCCCATTTGATTGCGATGGATACAGGCTGGTCGCGCTGAATTACATTAGTAGGTGCGCCTGCGGGAAATCCATCTGTAGAAGCTCCTTCGTACAGGGTAGCTTTTCCGTTTACTGCATAAAAAGGAAGCAACTCTTCAAAATTCAATTCTTTGGTAATCATGACTTTAACAATTATGTACGCATTACTTAGGCGGTTCACAGATAAGCAAAAGCAGCTACGCACGGATTAATTTTAGATTCAATTGCGATTTGTGTTTTTGTGAACCGAAAGCAAATTGGGAAACGAGAATTAAGCAGGAATTAATCCGCACTTATTTAGGATTAATTTGCGCTTAAAGCTCAATTAATTTTTATAATTATCTTATTACCAGGCACTTACAATACTTATTTTTTGGCTTCTTTTTCTTCTTTGTACCTATTTAGCAGCCTGCTATAGCCGGATCTGGACCGGCTAGCCAAGTGGCTTCCCTTTGGTGAATAGGATTGGCAGCGCATGAGATGGTTTTGTTTGAGGGAGTTTGAGGGTTTGATTGGGAGTTTGAAAGTTTTCCCCGAACGCTCAAACTCCAAACACTCAAACGGTCAAACAG
>CAYGTH010000633.1:0-4214 GCA_964352745.1 uncultured Bacteroidia bacterium | reverse complement strand
GCATCCGTGAGCATGATCTGGCTTGTTTTGGTGTATTTTTTCCATACGATGGGTGAGCTGTGTGTTTCACCCGTAGCACTTTCTTATGTGAGTAAACTCGTTCCGGGAAGAATGATCGCTATGATGTTTGGTGTCTGGTATTTGGCAGTTGCTATTGGGATGAAACTGGCTGGTGTATTTGGAGAGGCTTCAGAAGGAATTGCTCAGGAGCAAGGACTGAGTTACTTCTTCTGGTTACTTACCGGAATTGCAGTTGGGCTTGGCGTGCTGTCGGCACTGTTGTATCCTGTGATCCGGAAACTCATGCACGGAATCCGATAAGAATAAAGATACATTTCAGGTAACTCTTAGCCCCTCGGGGGCTCCTGGCGGATTCCGATGATCCGCCAGGATTATATTCGCAAAGCGAACAATCGGGACTAGCCGGACCGGAATCCGGCTATAGCATATAGCTAAATAGTTACCATTTTTGATATACAAAAGAGGGCTTCGCAGCAATTCGGAGGCCTCTTTTGTCATTATTCGGAGATGAAAGGTTCGCTTCCGATTACATTTTGTAATTTCGCAGTAAATGTCTCCTTTCCGGCTCAAAGCTGAAGCATGGACCGATCCCTCACACATCACCTGAATTCCCTGAAAGCCTCCGGCCAAAAAGGTCTGGCTATCCTTATCGACCCGGACAAAGCTGGCCTTGAGCACATATTACGGCTCCTCCGGCTCGCCGAAACCTGTGAGGTTGACTACCTTTTTGTCGGGGGAAGTCTCGTTTCCGGTCAGGATATCCAACGATTGGTCCCTCTCCTGAAAACGCATTCGCAGATTCCCGTGGTACTTTTTCCGGGCAGTACCCATCAGGTCGTAACAGCGGCCGATGCAATTTTATTTCTTTCCCTGATTAGTGGCAGAAATGCCGATCTACTCATTGGCAAGCAAGTAGAAGCAGCCCCCTTACTCAAAAGAAGTAGCCTGGAAGTCATTTCCACTGGGTATATGCTAATCGAAAGCGGTAAGCTCACCACCGCTAATTACATCACGCAGACCATGCCGATTCCTGCGAATAAGCCCGATATCGCGGTTTCAACTGCGCTGGCAGGAGAATTGCTGGGTATGAAGGTCATCTACATGGATGGGGGGAGCGGCGCAGAATACGCCATCCGAACCGAAATGATTGAAGCAGTTTCCAACCATTTGGATATTCCCTTAATCATTGGAGGGGGTATTCGAAGTGCAGCAGAAGCCCAGCGTGTTTGGCAGGCGGGTGCTGATGTGATCGTGATCGGCAGTGCCCTGGAACAAGATCCTTCTGGTAGTTTGATGCAGGAACTAGCCGGGATTAGGCAATCCTTCAGCAGCAGATCCATCCCCAATAAGTAAATAGAAGACAGACTTTAGAAGTAAGAGACCACCGCTTCTTACTCCTTAAGATTCCCCTAGATTTGCCCTGATTAATTTGACCGACTATCTGAGAATGACTCCACATGAGCAGAACCGTATGATGAAACATTTCCTTTTTTGTACCTGTATCTTCCTCAGCTTCTTTCAAATCGCTTGCGGCCCGGGAACTCCCGGCGAAGCCGAAATCCGCGCCCGAATCGTCGGAACCTATTGCCTCACCACCGATGCCAATGAAAGCTATGAGTTATCCCTTGCAGATAGCACCTATCAAATGACCAAAAATTCGCCGAGCATCATGCGCACAGGCCTGATGACGGAATACTGCAAAGGGACCTATGAATTGCGGTTTCAGGAAAAGGAATGGCGGGTTTATTTTGGCGAAAACACCAGCCTTCGCCGGATGACCATTTACGATTGCAAGTCAGATTTCCTCCTCTGGACAGAAGCTCAGGAATATATCGGCGGAGAAGAACCTACCCTTAGAGATCTTTTTGATGGAAAAGAGCTGAAGAAATCGCTGTGTGAGTATTGAGAGAGCGGGAGTCCGGGAAAAGGAGAGAGCGGGAGTCGAGGACTGTACGTCCGCAGATCGGGGGAACATCCCCGCTCGCGCTGGCCGCAGCCCCTTCTACGGGACTTTCGCGCGCGCCATTTCTACGAAAACAACACTATGATTGCCTGCGACAATATATCGCACGAGAGGAGAGAGTTCTCCGAAAAAAAATCTTCTAACTCTGAACTCTCTACTCTTAACTTTCAACCCTCCTTCACCCATTCCCAGGCACTGTGATACGCATCTATCGTATCCACATAATCCAAAAAAGCCCGGTAAAAAGGATGATCGCCAAGGGTGGCGCTATCGCCGATGACGACGAGTTTCTTCTTCGCGCGGGTGAGGGCTACGTTCATGCGGCGGGTATTTTTGAGGAAGCCGATCTCGCCCCGGTCATTGCTCCGAGTGAGGCTGATGTACATGATATCGCGCTCCTGCCCTTGAAAACCATCAACGGTGTGGACGGTGATTCGCTCCTGATATGACAGCAACATCGGGCTATTGCGGAGTAACTCCCGGAGGGTGCGTACCTGTTCCCGGTACGGCGCAATAATGCCGATACTCAAGCCTTGCTCAAACAACTCCGGCTTTTCGGCTTCTAATTGATTCAGCAGGGTCGCGAGGTGACGCATGAGGAGTTCCCCCTCTTCCGGATTGGCAGTGCTGAGGGTCTCTGGATTCCGTTTTTCGGTAAATCCACAACCGGCTGTATCGACAAATTCTACTGGTGGCATATCGCCACTCAATCCGCGGTATCGCACGCTGGGATCAGCGATCAGTTTTCCCGCATAAAATTGCTGCGCTGAAAATCCCATAATCTGGTAATGCATCCGGTATTGCTGTTCGAGCATTACACTCGCTTCGGGCTTCTCCTCCATGATGTACTCAAAGAGGGTGTGACCTAATCCCTTCTTTTCGGCTTCGAATGACTTGACGGTAGGCGGTAGCTGAAAATGGTCGCCCGCCAGGATCACACGGTCGGCGCGCATGAGGGGAATCCAACAAGCGGGTTCTAATGCCTGGGCCGCTTCGTCGATAAAGACCGTATGGAAGCGTTTACGCTGCAAGAGACTATGGGCTGAGCCGGTCAGGGTCGAGGCGACCACCTGTGAGCGGTTCAGAATTTGATGGAGGATATAATCTTCCAGTTTTTTTGCCTGGCCTTTCAGTTCGCGGGCTTCTTCGAGCAGTTCTTTTCTCCGCCGCCGGTCTTGTCCGGTAAAGGTGCGTTTATACTTGAGGGCTTTCTTTCTGATCTTTTCTACTTCCTGTCGGATCTTGCGGAGAGATCGGTAGTCCTCGTGCTCACTCATTCGCCCATCCAGCGTCAGTTTTTGCATGCTCTCATCCACACGAGCTGGATTTCCCATGCGCACAACACTCAGGCCCAGTTCATCGCATTTGGAGGCAAGGAGGTCAACAGCTGTATTACTGGGCGCACAGATCAACACCTGGTGCTCACGGGTCAGGGTTTCTTTGATCGCCTGGACAAGTGTGGTCGTTTTACCGGTACCCGGAGGGCCGTGAATCAGCGCTACATCATGGGCTTCGAGGGCACGGACTACCGCCCGGTTTTGAGATTCGTTGAGATCGGGATTGTGATACACCCGCTCCCATTTGGAGAAGACAGGCGTATGAGGACCGGTTAAGATTTCGCGGAGTTCCTGAAGTCGCTCGTTCTTTTTGGGCTCAATGACCTGCCGGATGGCAGCATTCATTTCCTTATAGGTCTTGTCATCAAATTCAAGGTTGATGCCCAATTTGGAATCAGGTAACCAATCGGGTATATGCTCGGTGCTGAGCATGATTTTCATTTTATCCTTCTGCACCGCAGCAGCTACGCCCATCACCTGGCCTACTTCTGTATTTCCATCCATTCCAAAGACAGAGACCACACTGCCAGACTGGAGAGCCTGAGGTTTTTCCATGTGCTGGGTGCGGCTCACCTCAAGTTGAATCCTGTCTCCCAGTCCGATTCGGAGATGTTTCAGTTCTATCGGATACCAGCTTACGCCTTTTTCGCAACGTTCCGTAAGGGAGCGTTCCAATACATTCTGGCGGTACTGCTTGAGGTCTTCTTCTCGTTCTATTGCCAACAATTGGAGCAGGTGCTCCATCCTTTCAATCGAATTCATAGCGTGAAATTACGGCGCCAAATGGCGGAAGTAAAGACAGATTATGAAAAATCCCCGTCTGGGCCAGTGCCACAAACGGGGATTTTTGAGAATAAATATAAGAAAACCAGGTAACTACTTAGCCCCGCAAG
>CAYGTH010000632.1:0-4215 GCA_964352745.1 uncultured Bacteroidia bacterium | reverse complement strand
CTTGCAAATCCTTTTACTTTCGAGACGGTCGTGTCTGGTTTGGCGGGGGTTACCTAACAAGGCATCTCTTTTTACCACATATTTCACCGTAATATTCCTATTTTTGTATAGCATGAGACGAATTGCGTTGGGCCTGGTTTGGGTATTGCTGCTTCCGGTATCCGGAATGGCAGGAGGCTTTCAATTGAGTTTGGGAGGCTTGCGGCAGATGGGAATGGGTTATGCGGGGGTAGGAATGGCCTGGGATGCTTCGACGATCTATTATAACCCGGGTGCCCTGAGTTTTGTATCCAATCGCAGTATTCAGTTTGGTGCCGGGGTCGTATTGCCCGCAACTACGTACCTGGCAGAGACGCCGAGTATCTACATCGCCGAAATGGAGCAAGAGGCCCTGACTCCCGTTTATGTGTTTGCATCGTGGAAACTCAAACGCGAAGGTACCCGGCTGGGAAAATTTCACATAGGCCTTGGCGCTTATAATCCATTTGGGAGTAACTCCAAATGGGACGATGATTGGAAAGGGCGTTTCATTACCCAGGAATCCCGAATCAGTACCTATTTTATTCAGCCCACAGTGAGTTATCAACTCTCTCCTTCTATTGGAATCGGTGGGGGCTTTATTTATGGATTTGGGAATATCCTTTCCCGAAAAGCATTGCCCGTGAGTGGGGCGAACAATACCGACGGACAAGCTGAATTGACAGGTGCGGGTGCCGGGGTTGGATTTTCCTTTGGCCTCTACCTCAAAGCCAGCGAAGAGCTTTCATTGGGCCTGAGTTACCGCTCTCGGGTCAACTTGAATATCGCTGCAGGAGAGGCTCGTTTTGAAGTGCCGACTTCGCTGGATGCGAGTTTCCCCGATACCCGTTTTTCTTCCTCCATAAAATTGCCTGATGTGATCACCATTGGCCTGGGCTATCAGCCACAAGACCGGTTTACCCTGGCAGTTGATTTGGTATTTACGGGTTGGAGTGCTTATGATACGCTGATATTTGATTATGTAGAAAATACCCGGGAACTGGAAGATGTCATTACAGAACCCAAGTATAAAAATACAGTTACCTTCCGGATGGGAGGCGAATATTCTGCAACGGAACGGAGTCGGCTTAGAGCCGGATTGTTTTATGATACCTCTCCGGCACTCGATGGCTTTGTTTCTCCTGAATTACCTGATGCAAACCGGATTGGCTTGACGGTAGGAGCAGGGGCAAATCTCAATTCTCAACTCAGTGTGGATGTGGGCTATTCATTCGAATTTACCGGTGAGCGGACAACTATTTTGAATAGTGCACAATTTGGCGGTACGTATAAGTCATCTGCGACTACTTTTGGGCTCGGAATTAGATATGCATTTTAAGCCAATCAGGACAATGAAGAAGCAAAATGAGCGAAAATATTACGAGGGTACTTAAATTCTCACAAGCAGTCAACCGATTGGCATAATTATTCGATAGTACAATAGAAGATAAACACTGGATGGAGTATGATTAGAACCTTTACCTTACGTATTATATATATCGTTTTTCTGATAACCGCGCTCGGGAGTCTGGAGAGTTGTGGCGTGGATCTCGACCCACCTGAACCTTATTTGGGATCGATCTCGATGAATCGCTATTTGGCGATTGGAGATGGATATACCGCAGGATTCAGCAATGGCGGCTTATATCCCAAGGCGCAGGAAAACGCATTCCCTTCTCTGTATTCACAACAATTACAATCAGTCGGAATTGCACAAGAATTTCGAGTGCCGCTTCTTATGGGAGACGGAACAGGTTATTATAAACTTACTGAATTTCTGGATCGGAATTGTGATCAGGTTGAGCCTTTTCCGGAAACGGAGTGGGTCGGCTCCCCAACTAATTGGGCAGTGAATGTTGCTGCTCAGGGGCCCTATGATAACCTGGGGATTCCCGGGCTCGAAATCCAGCCCCGTGAGTTTGTGTCTGAGGATCAGGCCTATTTTGATCGCCTGGCAGCAAACGGAAATACCGATTTGATTAGCCTGATTTACCAGCAAGATCAATTCGATTTTTTCACCTTATGGGTAGGGCTCGATGAGGTCATGAAAGGAGCCAGAGATCACGTCCGGTTACAAAGTGATAGCCTATATAGCGAAGAGGTCATGCGTACAAAGTACCGGGCTTTATTGGACAATCTGCTTTCGCGCAATAACACCAAGGGAGTCGTGGCAAATCTACCCGATCTGTTCAACTTCCCCTTATTTGCACACATCCCGCACACAGCGATTGATCCATCGAACTGTCTGAATATCCAGCGACCGCTATTCATTCAGACGAGTGAGTATGAAGTGCGTGCAGCTACCCCCGAAGATTATATCATGATTGATGCGCTCGGAGATATTTCACTGGGCGCAGGGCCTGGGTTTTCTGAAACCTATCCGATTGCAGAGAAATGGGTATTGGATGTAGAAGAGGCTGCAAGGATTCGGGAATACCTGAATACGTACAATAAAGTGATTACGGAATTGGTGCAGGAAGTACAGATTGAATACCCCAATCGGGTTGCCTTTCTGAATATGAACCAATTCATAGAAAGCCAGATCATTGCAGGTCATGTTGCGGACGGGATCGAAGTCTCCGGTACTTACCTGACAGGGGGATTTTTCTCCCTTGATGGCTACTCCCTGACCCCTCGTGGAAATGCGATCATCGCCAATGCCTTTATTGAAACGACCAATCGCTTTTTCTCGACTGGAATCCCTACCCTGAATATCAGTGATTTTACCGGAGTGGAGTTTCCTTAGGCGGCGACAAAAGTAGCTTAGCGGGATTACAAATCCCGGAGGGCGGAGGTCTATTTCATTAACTCTTTTGCTTGTTTCTGAAAAGGATGATCAGGTTCCTCGGCAATTGCTTTTATCAGGGAATCCCCTGCTGCCTGTTGACGAAGCCGGAAATAGGTAAGAGCGAGGTACCATTCTGCATGTGCCGCAAAACGGTGTGTATCTACCGAGGCAATGGTCGTCAGGCTGGGAACCACCTCAGCATGGATGCCCACTTCTAACTTGGAAATGGCGAGGTAGAAAGCATAGTCTGGGTTTGCGCTTTCCTGTACCAATTGTTCCAGCAAAGGGATGGCCTGCTCGTATGCGCCTTGTTCATAATAAGCAAAGGCCCTGCTCTTCATATCAGGAGCGGTTGCATCTCGCTCAATCGGAACCAGCACATTCGGATAGGGCCGAAAATTGGCAGCAAAAAACGCTTCCGGCAGTTCTTGTTGAGAAGGAAACAGGAAAATGGCCACTAAGATCACAACTGCTGCGGCTACCGCTGCTGCATAGTGCCAGAGTTGAAAGATTGTTGCACGAGCGGGAGCCTGCTGCTGTGCTTCTAATTCCACGAGATTCTGCTTGAGCACGTCCCGCCCTTTGGCTTTGAGTGCCTGGAGCATATCCCGCCGAAAAGCGACTGTTTCAGCGACTCCTTCATCTGTCAGTGTCGCTTCAAACTGCTGCAGTTCCTCGCCAACCAGCTCGCCCAGCACATAGCGATCTATGAGATCGTAGGGAAAATTACCTTGCTGCTCCATCAAATCAGGTCTTTATTAAAATGAGATTCAAACCGCTTCCTGAGGGTGCGCATACATCTGGCTTTTTGGCTTTTGACCACATCTGCATTTTTATACCCCAGTTCTTCCATAATTGACTCTGTCGAAAATCGTCGATAATAACACAGGAGCAGCAAGTCTCTGCATGCCTCCCCTAAGTGATCGATTGCCTGCCGTAATATTTGCTGGCGATCGGTCAGTTCCAGATGAATTTCTCCTTCGGGAAGTGCTGGAAAGGATGCCGCTTCATGAGATTCATCCAGAAAATCCTGGCGTTTATTTTTATTAAACTGTTTGATAAGCAGGATTTTACCTATGCCAAATAAGTAAGTCCTGAGCTTGCTGCGTAACTGTTCTACCTTTCCATTTCGGATGTTTTCATAAAATACGATGATCACATCCTGATATACATCCAATGCATCGGCCTCCGAACAACGGAACCGAGCCTGCGACCATTCCAGAAAGGAATCGCGATACTCCAGATACACCTGGTGTAAATGCGCCTGACTTCCTGATTTAATAGCCGCGATCAGATCCGCGTAATCGTTTTGCATCTATTCTTCTATTTATATCCCCTATACAGCAAAGGTAAACATCGAATAGTAAATATTGTTAAAATCGCTGCCAATTTGAAATAGGGACAGGTAT
>CAYGTH010000631.1:0-4224 GCA_964352745.1 uncultured Bacteroidia bacterium | reverse complement strand
GTCCTGACTGAAATATTGATCGGCCAGACTGATCAGGAGAAAGAGCTCATTTACATCATTTTTGAGAATTTCTTTCTGTTTTACAGCTTCCTCAAGGGTTTCGCCTGCTTCATCTAGCTTGCCCATCAACTTCAAGGCATAGGCATTTGAAGTATGGAAATAAAAGGCGAATTCATTATAATTTTGCTGCTTATACATCTTAAGCTCTTTTTGGAGCAAATCGATGTCTTTTTGGGCTTCTTTGAGTTCCAGTAGTTTGAGCAGCGAATTGATCCGCCAGATCCGCATGAGCAGACGTGTCGGATGATTACCTTTATCGAAGAGTTTGCTGTTATCAAAATCAGCAAAGGCTTCCTTTACATACTTTTCCAATTCGCGATAGGCCGATTTTTGAATGAGAATGGAGACGACCGTCTTTACGATCATGAATTTTCCCGATGGAGATTGAAAAATCCCCTTATGCTCTTCGAGTTGCTGCTTGATATTTTCCAAAGTCTCAATAACGGACTCACTTCGTTTGCTGCGAGAATAGTTCCGTTTCATCAACTGCTGCGTTACCATGCCCAGTACCTCACTGTTGGCGCGCAGGAATTCAATTTTATGGAGGTTCTCTTTTCGCTTTTCAATGATGCTGTCAATATCGACCTCAAAGTTTGCACCAAGCTTGACCATCTCATCATAGATCACTTCGAGTAGGTTGAACTGATCATACTGCTGGGCCACCTTTTCTGCTTTGCGTAAGTTGTAATGTGCTTCCCGATATAATCCCCGCTCCCTCAGCAAAATTGAAAGCTGAATATTGCTATAGGACTCAATCGGACTCTTATAATTGAAGTGATAGAAAAGCAGGCTCTTTTCGAGGTTACTCAGTAACTTATTGCGGAGGCGATAATAACTGTTTTTGGATTTGGCATTCGTATTTCCGTAAAACTGTGTGATGACACTGTTTTCGGTTTCATCGAAGTCCCCAGCGCGAATCGCATCAAATAATACCAAGAGCTTCTTTTCCTCATCTGCCTTGAAGCGATTGGAAAGTATTTTGAACCTCCTGACCTCATCACTGGTCAGATTCTTGATAATTCTCTCAAGTATATCCACTTAATCCCGCTTTTAAGAAGCAGCTTTTTCCTACCGGATTAGCAGAAGTCAGCCGTCTCACTGAGTTCCCAAACTGAGCACCAGAATTGCCTCATTCTGTGCTATAAAGAGTACGTAAATATAGAGAAAATTTTAACAAAAGGAAGCTTTCGGTGCCCTGGATGGTATGGTGAGATATTTCTTTTTGGAGAAGGATACTGTAATTTTTTCAGAAGACTTGTATTTAAAATAGAATGATGTGTCAATCAATTTTGTATACAAGCATCTGATAGTCATATAATTATATTTTTTTATTTATCTCAGACTTCCTCATGAGTATAATAATCGGCATGTTGTGCTTTTTGGGGAATCGTTCTGATATTTTTTGCTGAAATTGTACGAACGGATACATTAGGTGCATCCGAGGGGGAAGAGTCCTAAGGAAATAGGCCTATAAAAGGTAAGATAATTTATGCATTTTTTTGGAAACTGAATACAGGGTCTGCTACTGATTAAGAATTGGCTGCAGCCTCTTCTATCAATTGCTCTGCAAGTTCTTTTCCCAAATAGCTGTCAATTGCCCAGTGTACGACATATAGCAACGGAGTAACAGCTACTGCGACCACAAATTTGTAGATGTAATTGACTAATGCTACAGCCATTACCGTCACAAATGACCATTGATCGGGCCCGATGTAAAAGGCGATGAACAGGACCACAAAGCTATCGATCAACTGAGATACGAGCGTCGAACCGGTTGCCCGTATCCAAAGGTTGGAAGAACCGGTAAAGCGTCGTAGCCAATGAAAAGTCGAAACATCGACTAACTGCCCCACTAAAAAGGCAATGAGGGAACCCCCGATGATCCACATGCCTTGCCCAAAAATCTTGCGGAACGCCAAATCGATATTGGGAAGCTCACCTGGATATTGTGCGGCAACCAAGTCTATCCAAAATTGGGCAGGGGCTACATTAATTGCCAGATAGACCATCAGAAATCCGTATAAAATCAAGCCTGCTGTCAGGTAGGAGAGAATTTTTACCCCTCGTTTCCCGAAGTACTCATTGATGATATCAGTCATGATGAATACCACCGGCCAAAGGATTACGCCTGCGGTCATGTTAAAGGAAAGTCCTTCCTGACCGAATAGGGTCATGTTGGTGGGCGTCAGGCCCAGGGTCGCTTCGACAGAGAAAAGTTTGACACCTATAAATTCTGCAATCAGCGCATTGGCGATGAAAAAACCGCCCAGAATCACAAACAGCAGGTTCTCTTTTTTGTACATAGGGAATTAGTGAGGAATTGAGATTCCTAAGTTAATTAAAAAAGAGGAGGGGACTGATTCGGGATTTCTAGAGAAGGGGAATACTTAGCCCTACACGGGCTATTGGCGGATTCCGGTCCGCCAATCATTATTCGCCAAAGCGAAGCCACTTGACTAACCGGACCGAAATCTGGCTATAGCAGGCTGTTTAGTAGTTACGGAGAATGAATGATTTTACGACTGCCGATGACTTGATTTTTTTCATCCAATATCCTCAGCAGATAAATTCCTGCAGGATACCTCCGCAGATCAAATTCGAGTTTATCTCTACCCATTTGCTGATCGAGAACTTTCCCTGTCAGATCTAGCAGCCAAACCTGAATTGTCTGACCCGGATATTCGACATGTACCTGATCGGTAGTAGGATTGGGATATATCTGTAAGCGGGGAGAGGGGAGTTCCTTTTCAAGATCAACGATATAATAATCTTCACATTCATACCCATAGATCGACTCTCCATTTTCTCGCAAGCACATGATATAGCTCCAGGAACCAATCGCGATAGCAAGGGGATAAACTAACCCTTCATAGCCACCAATACCTTCTATATAGGCGGAGGAGTCAAAATTAAAACGCTTTCTATAGGAACCATCAGAAAGTTGAATGGAGTCTATGCTTATTAGATAAGAAACACCTCCACTACCAAAGTTTGATATAGAATCTCCGATGCTTAGTTTAAAATCATATACCAATACTTCCTGACCTTCTGTTCCCAACCAGTTAAACTCGTATCTGAATACCTGTTGAGTTACTGTATCTTCCCGCCAGTAAGCTCCTAATAACTGAAGTGAAGTATCAACCTGGAAAGGAGGGCAAAAATAAGAACCTCCATTAACCGGATAGGCGGGATAATAATTGCATTTTTGATACGTCAACCCATCAATCGTAGTATCTCCCTCAAAAGAATAGCGATGAATTCTCTCATAATAACAGAGGGGAGCACCAGCAGAGTAGGCTACGTCCCAATAGACATTAGGTCTGAGTAAAGGGTGATAGTCTTGTGCAGAAACTCCCATAATGTGTGTGCACAATAGGACAATGAGGACAAATAACTTCATACTACTGCATTTTTACAATTTTATGAGTTTGGACTTTTATCCCATTCTTAGCGATAATCTGTAATAAGTATATACCTTGTTGCTCATCCTGGAGGGAAATAGTTGTTTTGCCTCGAACTACTTTTCGCCTCAAGAACCTACCGGTCGAATCCAGTATGTTGATTGTAAATAATTGTTGGGTAGGTAGTTGAATCTGGATCAGATCACGTGTGGGGTTAGGGGAGAGCGAAATACCAGACTGAATAGAATGATTTTCTAGATCGGTTATGAATTCCTTGCAAAAACTTCCATATAGCGTTTGCCCATTTTCTTTCACACAATGGAGGAACAAACTAGCACCCAATGGTGGTTCGCACATAGGACAAAAAAAGCCATGGCCACTCCAATTGTTGCCAACACTTTCGATATAACCGAGATAACCATTATTGAAAATGAAATGCCTCCTAATCTCTCCATTTTGGAGGAAAAATGTATCAATGCGCGACAGGATGGATGGATACATAGGATTGGAGACGTTGGGCATTGTATCCCCAATAGCCAGTCCAAAGTCAAACAGCAAGCGCTCCGAATCCGCAATAGCTTCATACAGAAATACCTGCTTCGCAATTGTATCTTCTCTAAGAAATTGTTGATTGTCAAAATGTCGTACCGTGTCAACCCCATAAAACTCATAACAAGGTTCTGTGGATTGAAGAAAGCCGTAGTAGTAGGTCTTGAAATATGATTTGTTTGCAATAAGAGTATCGCCTTCAAATACATATCGG